>NZ_JBJYZK010000004.1:0-534339 GCF_048654275.1 Candidatus Pseudomonas auctus
TGTGCCGACTTCAAAGGGCAGTTCAGGATGCAGGACGGCAATTGGTGCTATCCGCTGACCATTACCGATCAGATGAGTCGCTATCTGCTGCTCTGCCGGGCGCTGCCCGGCACGCACAGCGAGCCGACGCGACAGGGATTCGAGTGGGCTTTCCGGGAGTTTGGATTGCCGGACGTAATCCGCACAGATAACGGGGCGCCTTTCGCATCGACCGGTTTGTCGCGGCTGTCGAAGCTGTCCGTCTGGTTCATCAGGCATGGCATCCATATCGAGACAATCACACCAGGGCGTCCTGACCAGAACGGTCGACACGAACGGATGCACCGCACCCTCAAAGCAGCGGTACTGCGAACACCGGCGGAAAATCTCGTACGCCAACAGCTGGCCTTTGAAGAGTTCGTTCAGGACTTCAACCATGATCGACCACACACCGCACTGGGCATGAAACCGCCGGCTTCCGTCTACAGACCTTCGTTGCGCCCGTATCCGGGCTACTTGCCCGCGGTCGAATATGGCCCTGAGGTTGAGGTACGCAAGGTTCGCTCGAACGGCGAGTTCAAGTGGAAGGGGCAACGAATGTTTTTGGGCGAGGCGCTGATCGGCGAGGACATCGCGCTGAAGGAAGTGGCTGATGACGTGTGGGAGCTGTACCTTTGCAACTTCTGTTTAGGCAGGCTTGAGCGCGGTGCCAACCGCGTATCAAGCCTGTAAAAGGTGTAAACGATGTCCCCGGTCTAATGTGTAAAGGATGTACCGGTCTCTACAGTGAGGGCCGGCGGTTTAACGCGGCAGTTCAATCCGCTCGACTTCCCCGGGCACCGTCGGCCAGTCCCCGGCCGCCCACTTGCGTCGCGCCTCATCGATCGCCGCCGGATCGCTCGCGACAAAATTCCAGTTGATTCGCCGTGGCCCATCCAGTGGCGCACCACCGAACAACACCGCGTGGCTGTCGCTCTCGGCGAACAGACTCATCTCTTCCCCGGCCGGCAATACCGCCAGCGCATGGGGTTCCACCGTCTCGCCATTCAGCTGCACATCACCACTCAACACATACAGCGCCCGCTCTTCATGTTCGGTCGGGATCAGCAACGTGGTCGCGGTTTGCATCTTCAGTTCGGCATACAGCGTAGGAGAAAGCACCGGCACCGGTGATTCCAGGCAAAAGCCTGACCCGGCAATCATGCGGATCTGCACGCCGAGGTTGTCGCTGACCGGCAAGGTCGCGGCCGGGTGGTGGCTGTAATGCCCCGGGCCTTGTTCGTGATCCTTGGGCGAGGCGAGCCAGATTTGCAGGCCGTGCATCTTGAAGCTTTGCTCCCACAGCGGTTCGGGCGTGCGCTCGACGTGCGCGATCGCCGTACCAGCCGTCATCCAGCTGACATCGCCGGCGCTGACCACCTGATCCGAACCCAGGCTGTCCTTGTGCTGGATCTGTCCTTCGAACAAATACGTGAGGGTCGACAGACCGATGTGCGGATGCTGTCGGATGTTCATGCCTTTGCCCGCCGGATAAACCGTTTCGAGCATGTGGTCGAAAAACACAAAAGGCCCGACGCTGCGGCATTTGGCTGACGGCAGCGGGCGCAGGATCGGCTGGCCTTCGACGTCTTCGGCGCGCGGGCGGATGATCAGGGGTTGGGTGTCCATGGTCCATTCCAGGCTGAGCGGGTGATGCGTGGAGCATAACCCGCCGGTGTCATCGAGGTGATTACTGGCTGTCGAAGCCGACTGGCGCGTGGGTTTCGATGGTGACTTCGCTGGTGGTCATCAGCTTGTGGATCGGGCAGCGATCGGCGACGCGCAGCAGTTCTTCGCGCTGGGCATCGGTGAGCACGCCCTTGAGGGTGAGGGTCACGTGCAGGGCGTATTTGCCTTTCTGTTCCTGGCTGTTGTCGCGTTTGACCTCAACGCCGACGCCGGTCAGCGGGATGTCCTTTTTCTTCGCGTACAGCTTCAGGGTCAGGGCCTTGCAGGCACCGAGGGCGGCGTCGAAGTAATCGTGCGGCTCCGGAGCCGAGCCTTCGCCGCCAGCAGTCGTCGGGACGTCTGCAAACAGCTCATGCTCATCGATCTGAACGGTGTGGCGAAAACCTTCGGCGGACACGGTATTGACGGTAACGGTCATGTGAACCTCGCAAGCTGTAGGAAAAGGGATTCGATCAAAAAAGACCTTGCAGGTATAGAGCATTTCCCACACAGGCGCGTTCCACTTTCTTGCCGGGTGAACCCTCGTTGCCCGGCGAGGGTCTAGGCTATGCCTGTCTGCCGGAGAATGCTTGTGTCCGTGTTTCGTTTGAGCCTTGCCTGCCTGATGGTTTTCACCGGCGCCGCCAGTGCCCGGGAATACACCTACAGTGACGCGCACTTGCATTACGTGGATTTTTTCCAGGAAACCGCCGGCATGCCGAAATTGCTGACGGCCATGAAGGAGAACTCCATCGAGCACGTGATGATTTCCGGCATTCCCGTGGCGAAGAAATGGCACGAAGACGAGCCAAAGCGCCCGCGTTACTACGCCGGCGATGACGCCGATGCCTATTGGTACAGCGCGACTGACGTGATCGTCGCCGACGCGGTGCAGAAGCTGACGCCGGAGCAACGCCAGTACTTTCACCCGTTTCTTTCAGGCTTCAACCCCAACGACAAGAACTCCGCCGCGCACATCCAGCGCATGCTCGATCTGTATCCCGGCTTGTGGCAGGGCATCGGCGAGGTCTTCACCCGTCACGACGATCTCACCGCACTCACCTCAGGCGACACGCCACGCGCCAACAACGAAGCCATGACCCGCATCTATCACCTGGCCGCTGAAAACGATCTGCCGGTGATGCTGCATTCCAATATCACCTCCAAGCGTGAGAAGAATCCGCTGTACCTGAAGGAAATCGAAGAGCCGCTGCGTAATCATCCGCACACCCGGTTCATCTGGGCGCATGCCGGCACCAGCGCCGAAATCCACCGTCATCAGACGCAGCTGGATTTTCTGCTGCCGACCCTCACGCGAATGCTGGAGGATTACCCGAACCTGTTCATCGATCTGTCGTGGAGCTTGCTTACGCCTTATCTGCTGGACGAAAAGGGTCAGCCGCGAACGGAGTGGGTGCAACTGGTGGAGCGCTATCCGGATCGCTTCATGATCGGTTCGGACGTGGTCGGGCGATTCAACAAACTCGGTAAGGAAATCCACGGCTTCAAGCCGTTTCTTGATGCCTTGCCCGAGACGGTCGCGAAAAAAGTCGCACGGGACAACTTCCTGGCGATATTGCCGCGAACAGCGCTCAAGTCCGGCAAACCCGCGCTGAATCGTTAATGCCGAGGGGTTCGTAGGATCAAGGCCTTTTGATATCGCGTTTTGGTCTTACGCATTTTTTAAAAGGGCCGATACCTTCTAGAGCAACCAGCTGCAGGGTTGATGCAGCGCTTTTGGAAGGAACCAGAGCAATGAGTATCCGTAGTCTCAATATTGCGCCCCGGGCCGGGCTGGGTTTTGGCGTGCTGGCGCTGATGGTGTTTGCCCTTGGGGCGTTCGCCCTGTTGCAGATGTCGAACATGCGTGCGCAATCCGACGAGGTCGACAACAACTGGCTGCCCAGCGTGATGGCGGTGGGCGAGATGAGCCAGGACATGCTGCGCCTGCGCGCGCTGACCATGCGCCTGTTGCTCAATCGCGATCCGCAGGCGCTGGAGCAGAACGTGGCCAAGCTCAATGATTTGCGCGGTGTGCTGAGTGAAGCCCAGCAGCGTTACGACAGCCTGATCGCGTTGCCCGCAGAGCGCGCGCTGTTCGACCGCTTCAAGGTCGCTGAACACAAGTACCTGGAGCTTCAGGCACAGGTGATGACGTTGTCTGCTCAGGGACGAGTGGAAGAGGCGGCCGCCATTCTCAATGGACAGATGAGCCCGCTGGCGGATGAAATTGCAGTGACCCTGCGTGAGTTGGTCGAATTGAACAAGCACAACGCCAACCTCGCCACAGAGGCCGCACGGCTGGTGTTCACCAACTCGCGGGTGTGGGTCGGGGTGATGATCGGCATCACTGCGCTGATTACCATCGCGCTGGCGTTATTGCTGACCCGCAGCATCGTGCTGCCGCTGTCGCAATCGCTCAATGTCGCGGAAGTGGTGGCAGGAGGCGATCTGACCGGGGATATCAGCATTTCCGGCAAGGACGAACCGGCGCGGCTGCTGCACGCGCTCAAGAGCATGCAGCACAACCTGCGTGACACTATCCGCCGGATCTCGGAGTCCTCCAGTCAGTTGGCCTCGGCCTCGGAAGAGTTGAGCTGCGTCACCGAAGACGCGACGCGGGGGCTGCATCAGCAGAGTCTGGAAATCGAACAGGCGGCTACGGCGGTCAACCAGATGACGGCGGCGGTGGAGGAGGTGGCGAGCAATGCCGTCGCGACTTCCGAGGCGTCCCGTGAGTCTGATCGTATTGCCCAGCATGGCCGCGAGCAGGTGCAGCAGACCGTGTCGTCCATCGAGCTGCTGGCGGACGATGTCACCGCCAATGCCACGCAGGTGGAGGATCTGGCGCAGAAGGTCTACAGCATCAGCAAAGTGCTGGACGTGATCCGCTCGATTGCCGAACAGACCAATCTGCTGGCGTTGAACGCGGCGATCGAGGCCGCACGGGCGGGAGATGCCGGACGGGGTTTTGCGGTGGTGGCGGACGAAGTGCGGGCGCTGGCCCATCGCACTCAGCAGTCGACGCAGGAGATCGAGCAGATGATCGGCGGCATCCAGCAGGGCACCGATTCGGCGGTCAGCTCGATGCAGCAGAGCAACGTCCGGGCGCGCTCGACCCTGGAGCTGGCGAAGGCCGCCGGCATTGCGCTGGAGGAAATCGCTTCGGCGTTTACCTTGATCAACGAGCGCAACCTGGTGATCGCCAGTGCGTCGGAAGAGCAGGCGGCCGTGGCGCGGGAGGTTGACCGCAATCTGATGAACATCCGTGACCTGGCGATGCAGACGTCTGCCGGGGCCAATCAGACCAGCGCTGCGAGTCAGGAGCTGTCGCGGCTGGCGGTGGACCTGAACAGCATGGTCGCCAGGTTCTCGGTCTGATCAGCGTTCGACAGGCGAAAAAAAGCCCCGCGTTTGCGGGGCTTTTTGTTGAATCAGCTGCCTTTGACTGTCTTGCCGTTGACCGTACCGTCGAGGAGCATGATGTTGTACTCCTTGCCGTCGGTTTCGACCTGTTGCAGGCGAACCAGCAGGTAATCCCAGTCCTTGGCGAACCACAGGACGGTGATGCGCTTGCTTTGTGTCGGATCGCGGACACGCTCGACCTTGATCGCATCGATCTGACCGGCCTTGGTTTCTACCTTCTCCGAACCCAGCACGCGGAAGTCGTAGGTATCGACTTCGCCATCATCGACTACCTGATAGCTCATGCTTTTCTTGCCGGCGGCCACGTCATGCTGCAGCGCCAGTTGATAGGTGGATTTGTCGACCATGCCACGGTTGAGCGGGATTTTCACCGCGTCGCCGCGGTCGGTGCCGGTCACCAGCTTGTTGGCCCAGTCGAAGTCCAGGTCAGCCTTTTTCGCCTTGCCCAGACCACCGCGTTCGAAGTGGTAGGACTGTGGCAGCAGGGTGTCCTTGTCCAGGGTCAGGGTGCTTTCCTCGGACAGGCTGGCAATCATCATCGAGGCCTTGAAGCTGAGCTTCCAGACGCCGTTGGCCTGTTTGGTCAGGCTGCGCTCGGCGGTGCCGCTCATGGGCAGCTGTTTCCAGTCGGCGGTGTAGCTGGCGGAGAACGGTTGAAGGTCTGCCGCCTGCGCGAAGGGCAGGGCGAGCAGAGCGCAAGCGAAGAGCAGGGCGCGACGCATAATATCTCCTAGTTTCGAATCAAGTGACCGCTGGCCGGCAGTGGCTGGCCATCCAGTAAAGCACCTTGCTCGCCGAGGCTCAGCCGTCCTTCGGCGAACCAGCGTACGGCCATCGGGTAGATCAGGTGTTCCTGAGCATGAACCCGCTGCGCCAGACTTTGCGGCGAATCGTGCAACTCTACCGGGATTACTGCCTGTACGACCAGTGGTCCGCCATCGAGTTCCTCGGTGACGAAGTGCACGGAGCAGCCGTGTTCGGCGTCGCCAGCCTCCAGCGCGCGCTGATGAGTGTGTAACCCTTTGTATTTGGGTAGCAGCGACGGGTGGATGTTGAGCAGGCGACCCTGGTAGTGACGGACGAAGTCAGCGCTGAGAATGCGCATGAAGCCGGCCAGTACCACGAGTTTGGGGTTGAATTCGTCGATCAGTTCGATCAGGGCGGTATCGAAGGCCTCGCGGCCCTCGAATCCCTTGTGATCCAGCGAGCGGGTGGCGATACCCGCGTCACTGGCGCGTTGCAAGCCGTAGGCGTCGGCGCGGTTGGAAATCACCGCAGCGATGCGGACCGGGCTGTCGCCGGTCCGCGTGCTGTCGATCAGGGCCTGCAAGTTACTGCCGGTGCCGGACAGCAGCACCACGACATCACAGGTGTTTGGCATCAGTGAGCCTTGAGGTTCTTCAGTTCGACCTGAGCCGCGCCTTCGGCAGCGGCAGCGATCTGACCGATGACCCAAGGCTGCTCGCCGGCGTCACGCAGGGTGTTCAGGGCAACTTCAACGTGCTCCTGAGCCACGCAGATGACCATGCCCACGCCGCAGTTCAGCACGCGGTGCATTTCGGTTTCGTCGACGTTGCCTTTCTCTTGCAGCCAGTCGAAGACGGCCGGGCGGTTCCAGCTGGCCACGTCAACCACGGCTTGAGCGCCTTTTGGCAGAACGCGCGGGATGTTGTCCAGCAGGCCGCCACCGGTGATGTGGGCCATGGCCTTGACCGCGCCGGTGTCCTTGATCAGCTTGAGCAGCGGCTTCACGTAGATGCGGGTCGGGGCCATCAGCAGTTCGGTCAGCGGCTTGCCGTCGAGCTGCACGGTTTCGATGTCGGCACCGGACACTTCGATGATCTTGCGGATCAGCGAGTAGCCGTTGGAGTGCGGGCCGGACGATGGCAGGGCGATCAGGGCGTCACCGGTGGCGACTTTCGAGCCGTCGATGATTTCGGCTTTTTCCACGACGCCGACGCAGAAACCGGCCAAGTCGTAGTCTTCGCCTTCGTACATGCCAGGCATTTCAGCGGTTTCGCCGCCGACTAGCGAGCAGCCAGCCAGTTCGCAGCCTGCACCGATACCGGTAACCACGGTGGCGGCCACGTCGACGTTCAGCTTGCCGGTGGCGTAGTAGTCGAGGAAGAACAGCGGCTCGGCGCCGCACACCACCAGATCGTTGACGCACATGGCGACCAGGTCCTGGCCGATGCTGTCGTGCTTGTTCAGGTTCAGCGCCAGGCGCAGTTTGGTGCCGACGCCGTCAGTACCGGAAACCAGTACCGGCTGCTTGTAACCGGCCGGGATCTCGCAGAGGGCGCCGAAACCGCCCAGGCCGCCCATGACTTCCGGGCGCGCAGTGCGCTTGGCGACGCTCTTGATGCGTTCGACCAATGCTTCACCGGCGTCGATGTCTACACCGGCGTCCTTGTAGCTCAGGGAGGGTTGCTTGCTCATGATCCAGGCCTTTAGGGGAGGGGATTCAGGGGTAACGACCGAGTTCAGCGGGAGCGCCGAATCCGACAGGGGCGATTGCCTCACGCGAAGTTCGGAGTGCCCGGCTGTTGCCGGTCTGCGAAGGCGCGCGATTTTATCAGGCTTGAGGGGCAGCGGCCATCCTCACGCCGACGGGCAGGGGCATATCGGTGGAAAAATTTTGCAATTGACGCTGTGGGCGACATCACGGGTGCCTGTATAAGGAACCGTCTATCGTTAGGACTGTGCAAAAACTTACCGACCGCGTGTGAATGTTTTGCGACGGCCTGTGGTCACAGGCTTGCCACAACGGTACACGCGGCCTGTTCCAGCCGCTCTTGTCGACGGGAATTCTCCATGCGTTTGTGTAAATTGCTGTTAGTGGGTGGTTTGTCTCTGATCAGCCTGGCGAGCCAGGCGGAAAATCTCAAAGGTCTTTATCAGGTGCGCGAACCGGTCACTGGCCAGTCGCCAGAGGAGCGCGATCGCGCGACCCAGGCTGCGCTGGATACGCTGGTGCTGCGCCTGACCGGCGACCCGAAAGCCCCGCAGAACCCGGGACTGGCGCCGGTTCGCAAGGATCCGCAGCAGATCATCAGTCAGTTCGGTTTCGATGCCGGGCCGCCGGAAGTGCTGAAAGTCGATTTCGATCCGGGGACCACCGAGCAGGCGTTGCGCCGCGCCGGGCTGGCGCTGTGGGGCGCCAACCGGCCCTCGATCCTGAGTTGGTGGCTGAACGATTCGACCGAGGGTTCGAGCCTGGTGGGTGACGGTCAGGCCAGTGCCACACCGTTGCGCCGCGCCGCCCAGCACCGTGGATTGCCGTTGCGCCTGCCTTTGGCGGACTTGAGCGAGCAATTGGTCGCAACCGCGCCTGCGCTTGAAGGTGCCGACCCGGCGCCGCTGCGTAACGCTTCCGAGCGCTACAACGCTGACGCCTTGCTCGCCGTGCATGCCCGCGAAGACGGTGGGCAATGGCAGGCCAAATGGCAATTGTGGCTGGGCGACAAAAAAGAGGCGGGCAACGTGCAGGGCGCGGATCAGGCCGCCGTGGCCGATGCGGTGATGCTGGCGGTGACTGAACGGCTGGCGCCACGCTTTGTGGCCAAGCCGGGCGCGTCCGGCCAGCAGACCCTGGAAGTCCAGGGCATGAATCTGGAGCACTACGCGGCGCTGCTGCGGTTACTCGAACCGTTTGGCGTGCGTCTGCAGAGTGTCGATGCCGATCGCATCCTGTATCGGGTCAACGGCAGTGCCGATCAGTTGCGGGCGCAGTTGTCGCTGGCGAAGTTGCAGGAATTGCCGGCCGAGGCGCCGGCTCCGGTCGCTGCACCTCAGCCTGCGGTCGCCGGGGCGCCACCAGTCGTTGCGCCGACGCCTGCACCGGTGGCGCCGTCTTTGCGGTTCCGCTGGTAGGTTTTCTTTCTTATATATAAGCAATGGAGTGTTACATGGCCGATACGCGGCGTTGGTTCTGGCTCGGTGGGGTGCTCCTGCTTTGCGCGTTTGTCTGGTTGCTGCATCCGATCCTTACGCCGTTTCTGGTGGCGCTGCTGCTCGCCTATCTGTTCGATCCGCTCGTCGATCGTCTTGAGCGCCTGGGGCTGTCTCGCACTTGGGGTGTGATCGCGGTGTTCGCCTTGTTCACCCTGATCGTCACCGCGTTGTTGCTGGTGCTGGTGCCGATGCTCGCCAAGCAATTAGTACGGCTGTATGAACTGGCGCCGCAAATGCTCGACTGGTTGCAGCACACTGCCGTGCCATGGGCGCAATCCAAGCTGGGGCTGTCGGACGGCTTCTGGAAGTTCGACAAGGTCAAAGCCGCGATCAGCGAACACATGGGCCAGACCACGGATATCGTCGGTGTGGTGCTGAGTCAGGCGACGGCCTCGAGCCTGGCACTGATCGGCTGGCTGGCGAATCTGGTGCTGATCCCGGTGGTGAGCTTTTACCTGCTGCGTGACTGGGACGTGATGATGGCAAAGATCCGTGGCCTGTTGCCCCGTGATCGCGAAGAGCGTGTGGTGGCGCTGGCGGGTGAGTGCCATGAAGTGCTGGGCGCGTTCGTGCGCGGGCAGTTGCTGGTGATGCTGGCGCTGGGCGTGATCTATGCGGCCGGTCTGATGATTGTCGGGCTGGAGCTGGGCCTGTTGATCGGTCTGATCGCGGGGTTGGCGGCGATTGTGCCGTACATGGGATTTGTGATCGGCATCGGCGCGGCGCTGATTGCCGGGTTGTTCCAGTTCGGTGGCGATCTGTATCCGATGATCGGGATCGTGGCGGTGTTCATGGTTGGTCAGGCACTGGAAGGCATGGTGCTGACGCCTTTGCTGGTGGGGGACCGGATCGGTCTGCACCCGGTGGCGGTGATTTTCGCGATTCTGGCCGGTGGCGAGCTGTTCGGCTTCACCGGTGTGCTGCTGGCATTGCCGGTGGCGGCGGTGATCATGGTGCTGGTGCGACACGTCCACGATCTGTACAAGGATTCCGACATCTATAGCGGGGTGGATGAGCCGGAGTTGTAATGTGATGCGCGGGCTGCCCGGTGGATTGCCGGGTTGGCCCGTCTCCTGCAGGCCATGGCGCCAAAGAAACTGTCATAAAACCAGCACGTTAACGCAAACCTTTGATTTTGCTTGGGGTCTGTCGCATTGTGCGCTCCGCTTCACGGGTATAAACTTCGCTCACTTTACACAGAGGCCACTAACGGTTCCTTGGGAACTGTTCAGTCAGCATGAAACCGATTCAGCTGCCCCTAGGTGTGCGTCTGCGTGACGACGCCACCTTCATCAACTACTACCCAGGCGCCAATGCCGCTGCACTCGGCTATGTCGAGCGTCTATGCGAAGCCGACGCCGGCTGGACCGAAAGCCTGATCTATCTGTGGGGCAAGCACGGGGTAGGGCGGACGCATCTGTTGCAGGCCGCGTGCCTGCGCTTCGAACAGATGGGTGAACCGGCGGTGTACCTGCCGCTGGCCGAGTTGATGGATCGCGGCATCGAAATTCTCGACAACCTCGAACAGTACGAACTGGTCTGCCTGGATGACTTGCAGGTGATTGCCGGCAAGGCGGACTGGGAAGAGGCGATGTTTCATCTGTTCAACCGTCTGCGTGACAGCGGTCGGCGTCTGCTGATCGCGGCGTCCACTTCGCCACGTGAACTGCCGATCAAACTGGCTGACCTGAAATCGCGCCTGACCCTGGCGCTGATCTTCCAGATGCGTCCTCTCTCCGATGAAGACAAATTGCGTGCCCTGCAATTGCGCGCATCCCGTCGCGGTCTGCACCTGACCGATGAAGTCGGGCATTTTATTTTGACTCGCGGTACCCGCAGCATGAGCGCGCTTTTCGATCTGCTGGAGCAGCTCGATCAGGCCTCTTTGCAGGCTCAGCGCAAGCTGACCATTCCCTTCCTGAAAGAAACCTTGGGCTGGTAAAACCGGGGCTTTCAGCCGATTTCGGCATATTTCAGGCGCCAGAAAACCCGCTTTCCTGTGGGGTGCACAGGCCGCGTCTCGATTCAAATAGGCTTAAGCGCTTAGATGTAAACGAGAAACCGGGAAGTCACAAAAAGATCGATTGAATTTGCAAATGAGGCTGATAGCGGGCATAGTCTCGGCTTCTTTACAACTATCAGCCACGGTCGTGCCCATGCTAAAGCGCTTCGCACCCCTCGTGCCTCTCGCACTCGTCACCCTGTTGTTCGGTTGCGCTGCTCATTCACCTGTTAATCAAGAGCAGCAACAACAGGTTAAAAATTCTGCCACCGCCCAGTCCTCCGTTATTTACCAGGAAGAGCTGGACACCGAAAAAGAACTCGCCGACTTCAACGGCAAGAAGCCTTACCAGCTTCCGGTTCTGGCCGACAGCATCCTCGAACGCGGCATGTCCCTGATCGGTACCCGTTACCGTTTCGGTGGTACCTCTGAAGCCGGTTTCGATTGCAGTGGTTTCATCGGCTATCTGTTCCGCGAAGAGGCCGGCATGAACCTGCCACGCTCCACTCGCGAAATGATCAACGTGGATGCGCCGCTGGTTTCGCGCAGCAACCTCGAGCCGGGCGACCTGCTGTTCTTCGCCACCAATGGTCGTCGCGGTCGTGTCAGTCACGCCGGGATCTACCTGGGCGACAACCAGTTCATCCATTCCAGCTCTCGTCGCAGCGGCGGTGTTCGCATCGACAGCCTGGGCGACAGCTACTGGAGCAAGACCTTTATCGAAGCCAAACGCGCTTTGGCGAACGCTCCAACCGTGGTTACCGCTCGCAAGTAATCACGCATTTGTCGCCACGCTCGTGGCGACAAAGCGGCCCTTCAGAGGCAATAGACCTAAACTTTACAAGGTGAAGTTAAAGTCTTACTTGAAGTTTGCCGCGTAGCCGCTAGAATCCTGATCTATATTGATGGCAAACCGCCTGCGTCCCAACGCAGGCGGTTTTGTTTTCTATCGAATCGGCAGTCAAAGCCGCAGCCAGATCAGGATGTTCTGCATATGACGATGTCGGCCCGCTTTGCCTTGATGTTCTTCGCCGCGCTGCTCAGCGCCTGCGCCAGCCGCACTCCGCCGCCTGCGTCGGTGGTTCGCGCTCCGATCGTATTCGGATCCTCCCAGGCCTTTTCCCCCGCTGCCGAAGACGTGCTGTTCCGCGCGCTCGGGCTGGTCGGCACGCCTTATCGGTGGGGCGGCAATACGCCGGATTCGGGCTTCGATTGCAGCGGTCTGATCGGTTTCGTCTACCGCGATGCCGCCGGCATCAGCCTGCCGCGTTCGACCCGCGAGATGATCGTCATGCAGGCGCCGAATGTCGGCAAGGAAGGGCTGCAGACCGGCGACCTGATCTTCTTCGCCACCAATGGCGGCTCACAGGTCAGCCATGCGGGGATCTACGTCGGGGAAGGGCGCTTCGTTCATGCGCCGGCCACCGGCGGCACGGTTAAGCTGGACAGCCTGTCGAAGGCGTATTGGCAGAAAGCCTATCTGAGCGCCAAGCGCGTTTTGCAGCCAGAGCATCTGGCGCATAACCCGTAACCCAGATACATAAAAACCCGTGGGAGCTGAATGGCTCCCACGGGTTTTTTTATGCCTGCAACACACTAGCGGGTCGCTGACACCCGCCACACCTTGTTCCCCACGTCATCGGCTACCAGCAATCCACCTTGCTGGTCGATCACCACGCCGACCGGACGACCCAGCGCGTTCTCGTCCTTGTCGAGAAATCCGGTCAGCACGTCAACCGGTGTGCCGCTCGGCTTGCCAGCGGCAAACGGTACGAAGATCACTTTGTAACCACTGTGCGGCTTGCGGTTCCACGAGCCGTGCTGGCCGATGAATGCGCCTTCCTTGAACTGTGCCGGCAGGCGATTGCCCTCGGCGAAGGTCAGGCCCAGTGACGCGGTGTGCGGGCCGACGGCGTAGTCCGGAGCGATGGCCTTGGCCACCATGTCCGGCCGCTGGGGTTCCACGCGCACATCAACGTGCTGGCCGTAGTAGCTGAACGGCCAGCCATAGAAACCACCATCCTTGACCGAGGTGATGTAGTCCGGCACCAGGTCGCTGCCAATCTCATCGCGTTCGTTGACGGCGGTCCACAGCGCACCGCTTTGCGGCTCCCAGGCCAGGCCGTTGGGGTTGCGGATGCCCGAGGCGAAGATCCGGTGGTTGCCGGTGGCGCGATCCACTTCCCAGATCGCCGCGCGGCCTTCTTCCTGATCGAGGCCGTTTTCGCCGACGTTGCTGTTCGAGCCGACGGTGACGTACAGCTTGCTGCCGTCTTTGCTGGCGATGACGTTCTTGGTCCAGTGATGGTTGAGCGTGCCGCCCGGCAAATCCACGACCTTGATCGGCTGGCTGTTGATTTCGGTCGCGCCGGGCTCGTAGTTAAAGCGCAGCAGGCGATCGGTATCGGCGACGTACAGATCATTGCCGACCAAGGTCATGCCGAACGGCGAGTTGAGGTTCTGCAGGAACACCGTGCGGGTCTCGGCCACGCCGTCATGATCGGCATCGCGCAGCAGGGTGATGCGATTCGGGCTGGGGACGCCGGCACCGGCGCGGCCCATGACTTTTTTCATCACCCAGCCGCGAATGCCCTTGCCGTCGTCGGGCTTGGGCGGAGCGTTGGTTTCCGCCACCAGCACATCGCCATTGGGCAGCACGTAGAGCCAGCGTGGGTGATCGAGATTTTCGGCAAACGCCGCCACCTGCGTACCTGTCGCTGCCATCGGTTTGGCGCCGGCCGGCCAGCCGATGGCCGGGGCGATGTTCACCGTCGGGATCAGGGTCTTGTTCGGTTCGGGCAGTTTCGGTGACGGACCGGTGCCGTCGGTAACTTGCAGGCTGGAGGATTCACCACAGGCGGCGAGCCCTCCGGCGATCATGATGACGAAAACGAGCTGGGGCTTGCGCATTGCTGATCTTCCCTATGAATGCATTCCTAAACATAGAGAAGCGCACAAGCCCGATGGTTCAACCCTCAGCCGCGGGCTTCCTTGAACAGCACGGCAATGCCGGGGTGATAGTTGCCGGCTTCGCTGCGCAATTTGCGGTAGGCGTAGGGGAAATACCAGGCGACGGCGCAGGTGTGTTCCTTTTGCAGGTCGTCGACCATGTCCTGCAATTCTTCCGGGCTGGCGCTGTGTTGGGCTTTTTGCGGGGCGACGAACAGGCAGCCGAGTTTCAGGTCGCTGGCGTAGCTGATGCGCTTGGCGTCGCTGGTGATATCCGCCAGGGCCTGGGTCAGATTCAGGCTGGTGACGCGCGGCCAGCGTTGAGTCGCCTGAATGAAGGCGCGATCCTCGGTGCCGGCAATAAACAAATCGGCGCGGGCGTTGCGCTCGCCTTCTTCGTTCTGTTTGCGGGTGGCAGTGTCGCGCAGGGTGACCAGTTCAGCCATCCACGCGGCGGCCGACAGCAGACCGAGGTTGGCTTTTTCGTCGTGCCAGTAGGGCGTGTCATTGTCGCCGCGCACGGCGTTGTAGCGGTCGATACAGTCAAACCAGCGTTCCAGCACCGGGCGCAGGAATTCCAGCCGCGGATTGCTGATGATCATGCCTTGCATGGGGTTCTCCCTTGTTATTGTGATGGGCTCTCTGCAGTCAAAGAGCATGGCTCTTTGATATCACTCATGTCAGTGTGGCACAAGATTGGCGTCAGTTAATTGATCGATGGCAGTTATTCGCCGCACAAGCCCCTCTTCAATTGACGCTCCACCCCCAACCCTCTAACCTTCGCGGCTTGTTTCAGGTGCTCTGTGGCGCATGTCGACAGAGTGAAACAGGGAAGCCGGTGAGGCGGGTCTTCGAGCGAAGAACCCTCACGATCCCGGCGCTGCCCCCGCAACGGTAAATGAGTAAAAGCTGCGTCTGATGCCACTGCTTAACAGCGGGAAGGCGCGCAGCCAGGCACCAGCCGCTCATGAGCCCGGAGACCGGCCTGATCCATCCAGCGGCATCACGGTGGGCGATGCCAGGCTTGTTGCCGTCTATTCTTGTGCCTGCCCGCCGTTATCCAGCCTCAACGGAGAGCTCCCCCATGACTGATTCCCCCGAGCGCGACGAGCGCCACCTGGCGCGCATGCAGCGCAAAAAAGCCGTGATCGATGAGCGCATCGCCAATTCGCCAGACGAATGCGGCCTGGTGCTGGTGCTGACCGGCAACGGCAAAGGCAAAAGCAGCTCGGCATTCGGCATGCTCGCCCGCGCCATGGGCCACGGCATGCAGTGCGGCGTGGTGCAGTTCATCAAGGGCCGCAACAGCACCGGTGAAGAGCTGTTCTTCCGCCGCTTCCCCGAGCAAGTGCGCTTTCATGTGATGGGCGAGGGCTTCACCTGGGAAACCCAGGACCGTCAGCGCGACATCGCCGCCGCCGAAGCGGCCTGGGAAGTCTCCCGCGAGCTGCTGCGCGATCCGTCGATCGGTCTGGTGGTGCTCGATGAACTGAACATCGCCCTCAAGCACGGTTACCTCGATCTGGATCAGGTACTCAGCGATCTGCAGGCCCGTCCGCCGATGCAGCACGTGATCGTCACCGGCCGCGCTGCCAAGCCGGAAATGCTCGAGATGGGCGACACCGTCACCGAAATGGGCATGATCAAGCACGCCTTCCAGGCCGGCATCAAAGCGCAGAAAGGCGTCGAACTTTGAATCAACCACGTCACTGCCCTGCGGTACTGATCGCCGCGCCGGCTTCCGGCCAGGGCAAGACCACCGTCACCGCCGCGCTGGCCCGTCTGCATCGCAATCAGGGGCGCAAGGTCCGCGTATTCAAGTGCGGCCCGGACTTTCTCGACCCGATGATCCTCGAGCGCGCCAGCGGTGCGCCGGTCTATCAACTGGACATGTGGATGGTCGGCGAGCAGGAAAGTCGACGTCTGTTGTGGGAAGCCGCTGCCGAAGCCGATCTGATCCTGATCGAAGGCGTGATGGGCCTGTTCGATGGCACGCCGTCGAGCGCCGACCTGGCGCGGCATTTCGGCGTACCGGTGCTCGGCGTGATCGACGGCACGGCCATGGCCCAAACGTTCGGCGCACTGGCCTTGGGCCTGGCGCGCTATCAGCCTGATCTGCCGTTCGCCGGCGTGCTGGCCAATCGTGTCGGCACCGTGCGCCATGCGCAGTTGCTCGAAGGCAGCCTCACCGAAGGCCTGCGCTGGTACGGCGCGTTGTCCCGGGAAACCGGGATCGAACTGCCAAGCCGCCATCTCGGTCTGGTGCAGGCCAGCGAACTGAATGATCTCGACGTACGTCTCGACGCCGCCGCCGAAGCACTCGCCGGCACATGTGAGGTAGCGCTGCCACCGGCCGTGGAATTCGCCGCGCCTGGAGTCGTTGAGACCGAAAAGCTGCTCGAAGGCGTGCGAATTGCCGTCGCCCGCGACGAAGCCTTTGCCTTCACCTACGGCGCCAGTCTCGATCTGTTGCGGGCGATGGGGGCGGAGCTGAGTTTCTTCTCGCCGATCCGTGATGCGCAATTGCCTGAAGCCGAAAGTTTGTACCTGCCCGGCGGTTATCCGGAATTGCACCACGTTGCCTTGTCGCAGAACACTGACATGCTCAAAGCGATCCGCGCTCACCACGCCGCCGGCAAACCGCTGCTCGCCGAATGTGGCGGCATGCTTTATCTGCTCGACTCCCTGACCGATGTCGAAGGCACCCGCGCTGATTTGGTCGGCCTGCTGAGTGGCGACGCCGTGATGCAAAAGCGCCTCGCTGCGCTGGCCTTGCAAGAGGTCGACCTGCCGGAAGGCCTGTTGCGCGGCCACACCTATCACCATTCCCTGACCACCACCGAACTGACGCCGATTGCCCGTGGCCACAGCCCCAACGGCGGGCGCGGCGCGGAAGCGGTTTACAGGGAAGGGCGGATGACCGCCTCGTACGTTCACTTCTATTTCCCGTCAAATCCGTCGGCGATTGCCGCGCTGTTGGTGCCATGAGCGACAACGCCTTCACTGACGCCGAGCGCGAAGCGGTCTACCGCGCCATCGCTGAACGCCGCGACATGCGCCACTTCAGCGGCGGTATGGTCGAGCCTGACGTGTTGCGACGATTGCTTGAAGCCGCACACCAGGCACCGAGCGTCGGCCTGATGCAGCCGTGGCGCTTCATCCGTATCAGCGACCGCGCCTTGCGTGGTCAGATCCAGAACCTTGTTGAAGAAGAACGCGTGCGCACCGCCGAAGCCCTCGGCGAACGCAGTGACGAGTTCATGAAGCTCAAGGTCGAAGGCATCAACGATTGCGCCGAAGTATTGGTCGCCGCGTTGATGGACGATCGCGAGCGGCATATTTTCGGTCGTCGCACGCTGCCGGAAATGGACATGGCGTCGTTGTCCTGCGCGATTCAGAACCTGTGGCTCGCCGCGCGTGCCGAAGGCCTGGGCATGGGCTGGGTGTCGCTGTTCGAACCGCAGGCGCTGGCCGACTTGCTGAAACTGCCGGCCGGGGCCAAGCCGCTGGCGGTGCTTTGCCTGGGGCCGGTCAAGGAATTTTATCCGGCGCCGATGCTGGTACTCGAAGGGTGGGCGCAGGCGCGTCCGCTCAATGAGCTGCTGTATGAAAATTTTTGGGGAGTGAGTCAATGAGTGTGGCGTTGTTGAGTGTCGCCGCGGTTGCGCTGGATGCGCTGCTGGGTGAACCGAAACGCTGGCATCCGCTGGTGGCGTTCGGCAATTTCGCCGGGCGCATCGAGCAACGTTTCAACAGCGGCGGTCGTGGCTGGCGCAGCCATGGCGTCACCGCGTGGGTGATCGCGGTGTTGCCGCTGACCCTGCTGGCCACGGCGTTTTCCTGGGCGCCTTACGTGGGCTGGATCGTCGAGATTCTTGCGCTGTATTGCGCCCTCGGCATGCGCAGCCTGGGTGAGCACGTCGAGCCGGTGGCCAAGGCCTTGCGTGCCGATGATCTGGAAGAGGCGCGCAAGCGTGTGGGGTATCTGGTCAGCCGCCAGACCGATGAGCTGGACAGCACCGCCGTCGCCCGCGCCGCCACCGAGTCGGTGCTGGAAAACGGCAGCGATGCGGTGTTTGCCGCGCTGTTCTGGTTTGCCGTGGCCGGTGCGCCGGGCGTGGTGCTCTATCGTCTGAGCAATACGCTCGATGCAATGTGGGGCTATCGCAACGAACGTTTCGAGCGTTTCGGCTGGGCGGCGGCAAAAATCGACGACGTCCTCAACTACATTCCTGCGCGGCTGGTAGCGTTGACCTACGCGCTGCTCGGCAAAACCCGACTGGCGCTGAAATGCTGGCGCACCCAGGCGCCGAAATGGGACAGCCCGAACGCCGGCCCGGTTATGGCCGCCGGCGCGGGTGCCTTGGGCGTCGAACTGGGTGGTCCGGCGATTTACCACGGCGAGCTGCACGAGCGTCCGCAACTGGGCGAGGGCGTGCCGGCGGATGCCGATTCCATTGATCGCGGCTGGCAATTGGTCCAGCGCGGGGTATGGTTATGGCTGCTGATTCTCTGCGTGGGGGCTGAGTTCTATGCTTGAGCACGGTGGCCGGTTGCGCAGGGCGGCGCTCGAATACGGCATCGCGGAAGAAGACTGGCTCGACCTGTCCACGGGGCTTGCGCCGTGGCCGTTTCCGGTCCCGGATATTCCGCTGCGGGCCTGGGCACGCTTGCCGGAAAACGATGACGGTCTGGAGCAGGCCGCCTGCGATTACTACGGTACCAGCCAGGTGCTGCCGGTGGCCGGTTCGCAGATGGCCATTCAGTTGTTGCCGCGATTGCGTCGGGCCGGCAAGGTCGGCGTGCTGTCGCCGTGTTATGCCGAGCATGCTGAAGCCTGGCGGCGCAGCGGCTATATCGTGCGTGAGGTGCTGGAGCAGGAAGTCGATTTCTTTCTCGACAGCCTCGACGTGCTGGTGGTGGTCAATCCGAACAACCCAACGGGCCTGAACCTGACCCCGGCGCGCCTGCTCGACTGGCACGCACGGCTGGCCCAGCGCGGCGGCTGGCTGGTGGTCGATGAAGCGTTCATGGACAACACGCCGCAGCTGAGTCTCGCCCCGCATGCGCATCAAGTGGGGTTGATCGTGTTGCGCTCGTTCGGCAAGTTTTTCGGTCTGGCCGGTGTGCGGCTTGGGTTCGTGCTGGCCGAGCGCAAGTTGCTCCGGTTGCTGGCCGAACAGGTCGGGCCGTGGGCAGTCAGCGGGCCGACCCGCGTGCTCGGCCATGCCTGTCTGCGCGACACCGAAGGCCACACGCATCAGCGCATCCGCAGCGACGAGGCCTGCGAACGATTGGCTGCGCTGCTCGAACGTTCCGGTTTCAAACCGCAGGGCGGCTGCGCGCTGTTTCAGTGGCTGATCACCGAACAGGCCTCCGCGTTGCACGAATTCATGGCCCGCCGTGGCATTCTTCTGCGCCTTTTCGCGCACAACAGCAGTCTGCGATTCGGGCTGCCCGCCGATGCCGCCGACGAGGCGCGCCTTGAGCAAGCCCTGCAAGCATTCGCCCTGCAACGCTCTATGGAAAACAAACCAGCATGACCACTTTAATGGTGCAGGGCACCACCTCCGACGCCGGCAAAAGCACGCTGGTGACGGCGCTCTGCCGCTGGGCAACCCGTCAGGGCGTTGCCGTGGTGCCGTTCAAGCCGCAGAACATGGCGCTCAACAGCGCGGTGACTGCCGACGGCGGCGAGATCGGCCGCGCGCAAGCGGTGCAGGCCCAGGCGGCGTTTCTCGAGCCGCACACCGACATGAACCCGGTGCTGCTCAAGCCCAACAGCGACACCGGCGCTCAGGTCATCATCCACGGTCGTGCGGTCACCAGCATGAACGCCGTCGCCTATCACGACTACAAAGCCATCGCCATGCAGGCCGTGCTTGCCTCCCACGAGCGTTTGCGTGCCGCCTATCCGCTGGTGATGGTCGAAGGCGCGGGCTCGCCGGCCGAGATCAATCTGCGCGCCGGTGACATCGCCAACATGGGCTTCGCCGAAGCGGTGGATTGCCCGGTGTTGCTGATCGCCGACATCAATCGTGGCGGCGTCTTCGCCCATCTGGTGGGCACGCTGGAACTGCTGTCGCCGAGCGAACAGGCACGGGTCAAAGGTTTCATCATCAACCGTTTTCGCGGCGACATCGCCTTGCTGCAACCGGGCCTCGACTGGCTGGAACAGCGCACCGGCAAACCGGTGGTGGGCGTGCTGCCATACGTGATGGATCTGCATCTGGAAGCCGAGGACGGCATCGACCAGCGTCAGACCGACAAGGCGGAGCAAGTCCTGAAAGTGGTGGTGCCGGTGCTGCCGCGCATCAGCAACCACACCGATTTCGATCCGCTGCGTCTGCATCCGCAGGTTGATCTGCAATTCATCGGCTCGGGGCAAGCGATACCGCCGGCCGATCTGATCGTTCTTCCGGGCTCGAAAAGCGTGCGCAGTGACTTGGCGTATCTGCGCGCCAATGGCTGGGAATCCGCCATCCGCCGTCACCTGCGTTACGGCGGGAAATTGCTCGGGATCTGCGGCGGTCTGCAAATGCTCGGCGAGCAGGTGCACGATCCGCTGGGCCTTGAAGGTGCGCCGGGTTCCAGCGCTGGTCTGGGGTTGCTGGCGTTCGAAACGCAGCTCGAAGCCGAGAAGCAGCTGCGCAATGTGCACGGGCGTCTGGCGCTGGAAGATGCCGAGGTCAGCGGTTATGAAATTCATGCCGGCGTGACCACGGGAGCGGCGCTGGAAAATGCTGCCGTGCATCTGGACGACGGCCGCTGCGACGGCGCGCAAAGTCTCGACGGGCAGATTTTCGGCACCTACCTGCATGGGCTGTTCGAGTCGCCGGCGGCCAGTGCCGCGCTGTTGCGCTGGGCCGGCCTGAACGATGTGCAGGAGGTGGATTACCACGGCTTGCGCGAACGCGATATCGAACGGCTGGCGGATCTGGTGGAGAAGCATCTGGATACCGGGCTGTTACGCGAACTCTGTGGAATCTCCCCATGCTCCAGTTGATCCTCGGCGGCGCCCGCTCCGGCAAAAGTCGTCTGGCCGAAAAACTCGCCACTGACAGCGCGCTGGCCGTGACATACATCGCTACCAGCCAGCCGCTGGATGGCGAGATGAATGAGCGTGTCGCCCATCATCGCGCTCGTCGTCCTGCCGAATGGGCGTTGATCGAAGAGCCGCTGGAACTGGCCCGTGTGCTGCGCGAAAACGCTGGCCCCGAGCGTTGCCTGCTGGTGGATTGCCTGACGCTGTGGCTGACCAATCTGCTGATGCTCGATGACGCTGAACGCCTCGCCGCCGAGCGCGAAGCCTTGCTCGAATGCCTGGCGTCGCTGCCGGGTGAAATCATTTTTGTCAGCAACGAGACCGGAATGGGTGTCGTGCCGCTGGGCGAATTGACTCGCCGCTACGTCGATGACGCCGGTTGGCTGCATCAAGCTCTGGCCGAGCGTTGTCAGCGAGTTGTCCTGACGGTCGCCGGCCTGCCCCTGACTTTGAAAGGACCTGCGTTATGACCCAAGCCTGGTGGCTGAACCCGTGCAAACCGGTGGACGCGAACGCCGTTGAAAACGCGGCGGCGCGTCAGCAGCAATTGACCAAACCCGCCGGCTCCCTCGGGCGGCTCGAATCGGTGGCGGTGCAGCTGGCCGGATTGCAGGGCCGAATCAAGCCGACACTGGATCAAGTCTGGATCGCGATTTTTGCCGGCGACCATGGCGTTGTCGCCGAAGGGGTTTCCGCGTTCCCGCAGGAGGTCACCGGGCAGATGCTGCTGAACTTCGTCAGCGGCGGTGCGGCGATCAGCGTGCTGGCGCGGCAACTCGGCGCGCAGCTGGAAGTGGTGGATCTGGGCACCGTGACCCCGTCGTTGAACCTGACGGGCGTGCGTCACCTGAACATCGGCCCGGGCACGGCGAATTTCGCCAAGGGCGCGGCGATGACTCAGGCCCAGGGTGAACTCGCTTTGCAGGGCGGTCGCGACAGTGTGCTGCGGGCGAAAGCGGCAGGCGTGCAATTG
Source organism: Candidatus Pseudomonas auctus (assembly GCF_048654275.1). Lineage (NCBI taxonomy): Bacteria > Pseudomonadati > Pseudomonadota > Gammaproteobacteria > Pseudomonadales > Pseudomonadaceae > Pseudomonas > Candidatus Pseudomonas auctus. The sequence continues at coordinate 22,036 of NZ_JBJYZK010000004.1, forward strand.
TTCATCGGCGGCGAAATGGGCATCGGCAACACCACGGCAGCCAGTGCGCTGGCCTGTGCTTTGCTCGACTGCCCGGTGGCACACCTGACCGGCCCCGGCACCGGGCTGAATGCCGAAGGCGTCAGCCACAAGGCGCAGGTGATCGAGCGGGCGCTGGCACTGCATGCGGCGCAACGTGGCGATGCGTTGCAGACGCTGTTCAATCTCGGCGGCTTCGAGATTGCGGCTTTGGTCGGCGCGTATCTGGCGTGTGCTCAGGAGGGTGTGGCGGTGCTGGTGGATGGGTTCATCTGTACGGTCGCCGCGCTGGTGGCAGTGCGCCTGAATCCGGCCTGCCGTGAATGGCTGCTGTTCGGGCATCGCGGTGCCGAGCCGGGCCATCGTCATGTGCTGGAAACCCTCGGCGCTGAACCGCTGCTCGAGCTGGGCCTGCGTCTGGGCGAGGGCAGTGGCGCGGCGCTGGCGGTGCCGTTGTTGCGCCTGGCCTGCGACCTGCACGGCCAGATGGCAACCTTCGCTGAAGCCGCGGTAGCGGACCGCCCGGCATGACGCTGCGTCTGGATCTGCTGCGCCACGGTGAAACCGAACTCGGCGGCGGCCTGCGCGGCAGCCTCGACGATGCGTTGACCGAAAAAGGCTGGGCGCAGATGCGCGAGGCGGTGAGCGGGCAGGGGCCGTGGGATCGGCTGGTCAGTTCGCCGTTGCAGCGTTGTGCGCGGTTTGCTGAAGAGTTGAGCGCGCAGTGGGAGCTGTCGGTTTCTCTGGACAAGAATCTGCAAGAACTGCATTTCGGTGCCTGGGAAGGGCAGAGCGCGGCGGCGCTGATGGAAACCGATGCCGAGGGCCTGGGCTTGTTCTGGGCGGATCCCTATGGGTTTACCCCGCCGCAGGGGGAGCCGGTCAGCGATTTTTCGGCGCGGGTGCTGGCGGCGGTGATGCGACTGCACGCGGCGCACGCGGGTGAGCGGGTGTTGCTGATCAGTCATGGTGGCGTCATGCGTCTGTTGCTGGCGCAGGCCCGTGGCTTGCCCCGTGAACAACTGCTCAATGTCGAAGTCGGCCACGGCGCGCTGTTTTCGCTGATCGTCGAGGCCGACGGTTCGCTCAGGGAAGTGCTCTGACATGCTGCCTCTGTGGATCGCCCTGCAATTTCTCAGCAGCCTGCCGATTCGTCTGCCGGGGATGCCGACGCCCGAACAGCTTGGCCGGTCGCTGCTGTTTTATCCGCTGGTGGGACTGTTGTTCGGTGTCATTCTCTGGGCGCTGAACATTTCCTTGGTCGGCACGCCGTTGCTGTTGCATGCGGCGCTGTTGCTGGCGGTGTGGGTGCTGCTCAGCGGCGCGTTGCACCTTGATGGGCTGGCGGACAGCGCCGATGCGTGGCTCGGCGGCTTCGGTGATCGCGAGCGTACGCTGACGATCATGAAGGATCCGCGCAGCGGGCCGATCGCGGTGGTGACGCTGGTGCTGGTGTTGCTGCTCAAGTTCGCCCCGTTGCTGGCGTTGATCGAACAACAGCGGGGCACGGCATTGATCATCGTGCCGCTGATCGGCCGAGCGGCGTTGCTCGGGCTGTTTCTCACCACGACTTATGTGCGGGCCGGCGGGTTGGGGCAGGCGCTGGCCGATCATCTGCCGCGCAAGGCGGGTTGGCAGGTGCTGGCAGGGAGTGCGGCGGCGTGTGTGGCGATCGCCGGGTTCAACGCTGTCGTGGCGTTGCTGCTGGCGGTTGTCGTGTTCATCTGGCTGCGGCATTTGATGGTGCGGCGACTGGGTGGAACCACCGGTGATACGGCGGGAGCGTTGCTGGAACTATTGGAGATGTCAGTGCTGGTCGGGCTGGCCTTATCTTGATCTGTAACTTGATTTAACACAGTCGCGGGTATATACACGCATCATGCTTCCATCTCAGTGTTTGTGCACCAACCTGCGTCGCGCCGCGCGTGGCGTCAGCAGGCATTACGACGGCGCTCTCGACGGCTTCGGGATCAACGTTGCCCAGTATTCTCTGCTGTGCAATCTGCAGCGCCTGGATCAGCCGAGCATTTCCGAACTGGCCGAGGCCATGGGCCTGGATCGCAGCACCCTCGGGCGCAATCTGCGGGTGCTGGAAGGCGAGGGCCTGGTGGCGCTGGCCGAGGGCGAAGACATGCGCAACCGCATCGTCCGGCTCACTGAAACCGGTGCGCAACGCCTGGCAGCAGCCTTGCCGGCCTGGGAAGCGGCGCAACAGCGGTTGATCGACCGACTGGGTGCCGAGAAGCGTGAAACCTTGCTGCGGCTATTGGATGAACTGGCCTGAGGGCCGGTTTTTTCCGAATCTAAGCGGGTATATACCCGCGACTGGAGAATAATAATGAGTTCGATGTGGCGTACGTGCGGTTGGGTGTTGCTGGGGAGTGCGCTGATTCTGGCGTTGTCATTGGGCGTGCGGCATGGCTTCGGCTTGTTTCTGTCGCCGATGAGCGCCCAGTTCGGCTGGGGGCGCGAGGTGTTCGCCTTCGCCATCGCCTTGCAGAACCTGATCTGGGGGCTGGCGCAACCGTTCACTGGCGCGCTGGCCGACCGCTTCGGCGCGGCGAAAGTGGTGTTGATCGGCGGTGTGCTCTACGCCTTGGGCCTGGTGTTCATGGGCCTGTCGGAAACCGCTTTGGGCTTGTCCCTGAGCGCCGGTCTGTTGATCGGTATCGGACTGTCCGGGACCTCGTTCTCGGTGATTCTCGGTGTCGTCGGCCGCGCCGTGCCGCCGGAGAAACGCAGCATGGGCATGGGCATTGCCAGCGCCGCCGGATCCTTTGGCCAGTTCGCGATGCTGCCGGGCACCCTCGGGCTGATTGGCTGGCTCGGCTGGTCGGCGGCATTGCTTGTGCTGGGCCTGCTGGTGGCGCTGATCGTGCCGCTGGTGAGCATGCTCAAGGACAAGCCGCTGCCGGTGCTCGGCCACGAACAAACCCTGTCCGAAGCCCTGCGCGAAGCCTGTTCGCACTCCGGTTTCTGGTTGCTGGCATTCGGTTTTTTCGTCTGCGGATTTCAGGTGGTTTTCATCGGCGTGCACTTGCCGGCGTATCTGGTTGATCAGCATCTGCCGGCCACCGTCGGCACCACCGTGCTGGCGTTGATCGGCCTGTTCAACATCTTCGGTACCTACACCGCCGGTTGGCTCGGTGGGCGGATGTCCAAACCGCGTCTGCTTACCGGGCTCTATCTGCTGCGCGCGGTGGTGATCGTGCTGTTTCTGTGGCTGCCGGTGACGACGACCTCGGCCTATCTGTTCGGCATGGCCATGGGGTTCCTGTGGTTGTCGACGGTGCCGTTGACCAACGGTACGGTGGCGACCTTGTTTGGCGTGCGAAACCTGTCCATGCTCGGCGGCATCGTGTTTCTGTTCCATCAGTTGGGTTCGTTCCTCGGCGGCTGGCTGGGCGGGGTAGTGTATGACCGAACCGGGAGTTATGACTTGATCTGGCAAGTGGCGATTCTCCTGAGCCTGCTGGCGGCGGCGCTGAACTGGCCGGTGCGCGAGCGCCCGGTCGAGCGCCTGCAACCGCGTGCGAGCGCTGCATGAACCGTTTCTGGCCGCAGATCGTCGTCACCGCGCTCGGCGCCGCGTTGCTGGCGCTAGTGTGGTGGGGCTGGCATCAGGGCGGTTTGGCGCTGATGCAGTTGGGCATGGGTGCTTGCTAGACCGGCGGGAGGGCGAGTAACGTCGAGGCCTGACGATTGCTCAAGGATGCCCGACATGCTCAAGCGCTGGTGTGCTGTTCCCGCGTTGCTGATGGCGTTGACCGGACTGGCCCAGGCCGCGGACTGTCCGGATCTGTTGCAAGGCTCGTTGCCCAAGTTGCGGGCCAAGGAATCCATCGACCTGTGTCAGCGCTACGCCGACAAACCGCTGGTAGTGATTAACACGGCCAGCTTCTGTGGTTTTGCGCCGCAGTTCGAGGGGCTGGAAGCGCTGAATCAGCGCTACAAGGCCCAGGGCCTGGAAATGCTCGGCGTACCTTCCAATGACTTCAAGCAGGAGTCCAAGGACAGCGCCGAGACCGCCAAGGTCTGCTACGCCAACTACGGCGTGACGTTCACCATGACCGAACCGCAGAAGGTGCGGGGTGACGATGCGACTCATCTGTTCCAGGTGCTGGCCAAACAGAGCAGCGCACCGAAGTGGAATTTCTACAAATACGTCATCGACCGCCAGGGCAAGGTGATCGCCAATTTCTCCAGCCTGACCAAACCGGATGATCCTGAATTTCTGGCGGCCATCGAGAAAGCCATTGCCTCCCAGCCGCTGAAACCCTGATCGACGCCCATTAAAAAGCCCCGCCTCTGTGAAGAGAGCGGGGCTTTTTAGTGGGCGAGGCATTAGCCTCGCCGTACAGCATCAGAAGCGGTAGGTTGCGCCGACACCGAAGCCGTTCGCCGAGTTTTCATACTGCGAGTTGTAGCTCTGGCCACGATCGTTTTCGTTGCGGATGTTGACCTTCTCTTCCTTCAGGTACGAGTAGGCAACGTCGATGGTCAGGTCTTCGGTCGGGCTCCAGCCGGCACCGATGCTGAAGATGGTCCGGTCGCCGGTCGGGATGCGTGGCGAACGGTCGACGTTGTTGGTCGGCGACTGGTCGAACGTCAGGCCGGTACGCAGTACCCATTCCTTGTTCAACTGGTAGGACGTACCGATGGCGTACGCCCAGGTGTCATGCCAGTTCTGTTCTTCGGTGATCTCGCCGAACTGGCCAGCCAGCAGAGGCTGTACACCGGAGTTCTTGACGGTGATCTTTTCCAGCTGGCTCCAGCGGGTCCAGGTGGTACCGGCGTAGACGTTCCAGCGATCGTTGATCGCCTGGGTGACCGAGAGGTCCACGGATTCAGGCGTGGTGATCTTCAGCGAAGCGTCGTACTTCTGGTTCGCACCCAGGCCGATCGCGCCCAGCACACCGTAGTTGACCTTGGTGTTGCCATCGAGCTTGTAGTCGACTTTCGAGTGGTAGGTCAGACCCAGGCGAGTGCTGTCGGTAGCCTGTACCAGGACGCCGATGTTGTAGCCCAGTGCGGTGTCGTCGCCCTTGATCTTGACCTTGCCATCCGGCGCTGCCTGAGTGATCGACAGGTTGGATTCCAGCGAGCCGTCGATGCGGTTGATGGTCGGGCCGAAACCGATCGACACGACATCGTTGAACTTGTAGCTGACCGTTGGCTGGAAGGTGATGATCTTGACTTCTGACTTGCTGCCGAAGTAACGGCCGGCGAAGCCGTTTTCATAGTCGGTGATCAGGCCGAAGGGTACGTACACACCCAGACCGAATGCCCAATGCTCGTCGATCGGCTTGACGTAGTAACCCATAGGTACGGAGGTGAAGGGCACCATGTCGCCTTTGTTGCTGCCGCCGTTCGGGCTGGAGCTGGCGTCGCTGATATCGGTTTTTGCGTCGAGGAATGCAACGCCACCGGTGACTTGTTCGCGCGTGATGCGCGACATGCCGGCAGGGTTGCCATAAACGGTGCTTGCGTCGTCGGCAGAAGAAGATCGCCCGGCGTACCCAGTCCCCATCCCGCTGATGCTGTGTTCGTTGATGGCAAAGCCAGCTGCGAAGATCTGGGTGGATGCCACGGTTACGGCAAGGCTAAGGGTGGTTTTGAGCATGACTTTTTTCATTATTAGAACTCCTGGTGATCACCGGGGCGAAAATTACCAACATTTTCGTCCCGGCGCTATAGTCCGTATGCCTTGAGTTAGAGCGGTTTTGTAGGACAATCCGACCAAAATCACTGCCTGTTGGGCGATGTTGTGAAAACAGCGGGTCAGCAAGCGACCTGATTCAGCGGTGAAACACAGGTTTGCCAGGCGCAGGTGAAGTCGCGCAGACGACCTTGGGGCTGAAAGGTCTGACGCCAGATACGCGCCATGCCCAGCAGATCGTCCGGCTCGGGGAGGGTAGTGTTTTGTTCTTCGACCAGCAGCCAGGCGATGGCTGTGGCATAACGCAAATTGACGGTCAGTTCCAGGTGCGGGCCGCTGAGGAAAGCATGCTGGCTGGCGAGGCCGCGAACCAGGCTGGCGCGTTCCGGATCCAGCGCCAGGTAATGATCCCAGAGGGCCTGATGGCGATGTTCGGCAATCCGGTACAGGCCGTGGCCGCGGCGGTCATGCAGGGCGGAACCGAGAGCGGACTGGCTGGCGGCAATGCCCAGCAGCAGGGATTCGGCGGTTGCGCAGTGACGTCCCAGGTAGATCAGCGTAGGACGAATCACATAGCGGCACAGTTCGCTGGCAGCGATACCCATAAATCCCTCGGATCTTGTTATTGGGCGGCGAGGCCTGAAGGGGGAGCTTGGCAGCTGTGGATCGACTCAGGCTCGCCGGAAGCGGATCACGCCGCTTGAGTTGAAGTGTAGTGTCATATTCGCGACGTAAAGGACTGTTTTTAAAATATTTCCGGCGCGCCGTTATAACCGTTATACCGGTTGGTGCTTAAGCGGAAAGAGATAAAAGTGAAACATCGGGCAATAAAAAGCCCCGCATTTCAGCAGGGCTTTTGCTTTTGCAGCCATTTCGGCTTCTCAGGCGATCAATGCCTGACGGGTGCGATCAATCACGGCCTGCAGCGGTTCGGCGCTGGAATACTGATCGGGGTACAGACGCTCGCTATGGCGGGCGATCCCGTGTTCATTGACCACGGTGAAGCTGAAGCAGCCTTTGCGAGCGGCCATGATCAGGCAGTTCATTGGAGCAAAAGCGTTGGTTAGGGTGCGAATGGCATCCTGAGTCTGGATTTGAGTCGACATAGTTATTAGGTGTTCCTACAAATGACACGGATAAGAACCGTGCAACGTTAAAACGTTCCAGTAACGTCAACCACCATTGGTCGAACGAAGAACCCGACTGGAACAAGGCAGCCAGTTCGAGCGCTATAAAAGTTGGCGCGCTTGGGCTGGCAGGTAGGTACTTAGGAGGACAGGCAACATATCAAGGGCAGAGGTTCTGGGCCCTTGGTGAAGATCCTGATCAATTTGCAGGTTGGTTCGGTCAGAGTAAGTGGTCTTCGCAACACTCTTTGCATTCGATTCAAAGACTGTGTCGTCGCAAGATTTACCTGGAAACCATCAAGGGGTCGATCCCGCTTTTTTCAGTGAAGATCTCTGTGAGAGAAACTTGACCGTGGGGGTGTGTTCGACCGGAATTGACTTTCAGCTTGGTACTAACGCCGCGGATACTAACGGAACGAATCGCAGAAGGCAAACCCGATGATCAAAAAAATCAGAATCCGCTACCCGGGCTCCCCCGCCTGCCCCGATCTGGCTCACTTTACGTCCGTCGGTCGCCACGACCCGAAAGATGCTGACGCTCTGCGCAGCGGCTTATCCCCAGCACGAATGCCAAAACGACCCGAAAAGGCGCATCGATATAACCGCGTAACAGGTACTTGTGCACATTAGTTGCGCAGACTGTAACGGCGCTGTCACAACAATCCTGACCCCGACGGCTGCCTGCATCGAAAGTTTAAGTCAATGAAAAACATCGCTTTTTTTAACTGGTGAAAAAATCGTCAGTTTGACTGCGAGCCCCGTTCCACAAGGCTTTGCGGCGACTGGAGGGCGGTTGTCCACTGAGTTATCCACAGCTTCTGTGGATTGTCCCGAGCGCTTGCTCTAGCACGGGCGTGCCGGGTTTTTTTCGACTTTACCTGTGCGAAAAAAAGAGTAGAGTGGCGCGCCTTCCGATCTGTCCCACAGTGCTTTATGAAGTTTCGTTCAGCTCCAGAATCTGTTACCTCCCAACTCCCTCGTGTTACCGCTCCCAAGCGATTTTCCGTGCGCGTGGCCGAATGGCTGCTGGACAGCCCGCGTCTGGGCGACAGCCAGAATGCCAAGCACCTCGCCGGCCGCCTGCTCAAGCAACCGGCCCGGGAAGGGGTGGTCGCGGCGCAGAGTCGCCTCGGCCAGTTGATGTGCCGCGAGTGCGGCAATGCCCGGGATCGCCGGATCGGCCAGGACCTGCTGCGCCAGGCCGCCCGCGCCGGTGACCGACGCGCGCAACAGGAACTCGGCCTGATCGAAGACTGAGCTGTCCAAGACCAGACGCCTTGGTTAACCTTCAGGCTTTATCGGATCGGCGGGAATCACTATGGCGATGGACTTGACCAGCATCCTGCTGGGGCTGGCAGGTGCGGCGGTGCCGTTGCTGGCATTGGCCTGGCAACTGCAACGTCGGGCCAGTCAGAACCAGTCTGAAGTCGCGTTGCTCGAGGAGCGGCTGGCCATGGCGCAAATGGCCCAGGACGGCCTCACTGCACAACTTGAAGCCTGCCGCGATGAAGTCGCCGATCTCGGCCAGGCCAATGCCTCGAAACAAGCGGAGCTCGCCGCCGTACGCCGGGAAGTCGAGCTATTGCAGATCGAGCGCGACGACGCCCGTGACGCCGCCCACGCCTGGAATCTCGAGCGCGCCAACAAGGAAGCCGAATTGCGGCGCCTGGACGCCCAGGCGGCTTCGCTGAATGCCGAATTGCGCGAGCAACAGGAAAGCCATCAACAACGTCTGGATGACCTGCAAGGTTCCCGTGACGAGTTGCGTGCCCAGTTCGCCGAACTGGCCGGCAAGATCTTCGATGAGCGCGAACAACGCTTTGCCGAAACCAGCCAGCAGCGCCTCGGCCAATTGCTCGACCCTTTGAAAGAGCGCATCCAGTCGTTCGAAAAACGTGTCGAGGAAAGCTACCAGGCCGAAGCCCGCGAGCGTTTTTCGCTGGCCAAGGAACTGGAGCGTTTGCAGCAACTGAACCTGCGCCTGAGCGACGAAGCGACCAACCTGACCCGCGCCCTGAAGGGCCAGAAAACCCAGGGCAACTGGGGCGAGCTGATTCTCGAGCGTGTGCTTGAGCATGCCGGGCTGGAGAAGGGCCGGGAGTACCAGACCCAGGTCAATCTCAAGGGCCCGGATGGCGAGCGTTTTCAGCCGGACGTGATCATTTACTTGCCGGGCGACAAGCAGGTAGTGGTGGATTCCAAGGTCAGCCTCACCGCGTATCAGCAATACGTCGCGGCGGACGACGATGCCATTGGCCAGATCGCCATGAAGCAACACGTGCTGTCCCTGCGCAGTCACGTCAAAGGCCTGGCCGGCAAGGATTACAAGCGACTGGAAGGTTTGCACAGCCTCGATTTTGTCTTGCTGTTCGTGCCCATCGAAGCAGCGTTTTCCGCTGCATTGCAGGCCGAGCCGTCACTGTTTCAGGAAGCTTTTGATCGCAACATCGTGATCGTCAGCCCGACCACGCTGCTGGCAACGCTGCGGGTCATCGACAGCCTGTGGAAGCAGGAGCGTCAGAGCCAGAACGCCCGGGAAATCGCCGAGCGCGCCGGTTGGCTGTATGACAAGTTCGTGTTGTTCATTCAGGATCTGGACGAAGTCGGCAATCGCTTGCAGCAACTGGACAAGGCCTACAGCGCGGCGCGCAACAAGCTGACGGAAGGGCGCGGCAACCTGGTCAGCCGCAGCGAACAGCTCAAGTTGCTCGGCGCGCGGGCCAGCAAAAGCCTGCCGGCGGATCTGCTGGAGCGCGCGATGACCGATGCCGACGGCCTGGTCGAGCTGCCTGAATAAGCCGCTCTGCTAGAGCGGCAAATAACGACTCAACAACGCCCGCAACGCCGCCGGTTTCACCGGTTTGGCCAGATAATCCAGCCCCGCCGCGTGCACCTGCGCCACCGTTTCCGGATGCCCGTCGGCGCTGATCACCACGCCAGGCACCGGCTCGCCCAGCCTTGTGCGCAACCAGGCCATCAGATCGGTGCCGGTTTCGCCGTGATCGAGGTGATAGTCCACCAGCGCCAATTGTGGCCGCACGCCGTCATCGAGCAGCGCCGCACATTCTTCGCGGTTTCGCGCGGTCCAGACCTGACAGCCCCAGCGCGTGAGCAGGCTGTTCATGCCGATCAGAATGCTGTCTTCGTTGTCGATGCACAGCACCTGCGCGCCGCTGTGCAGTTTGCCATTGATTTCCACTGTTGCTGGCGGTTGCACGGTCTGCGCTTTGGCCAACGGCACGCGGACACTGAACACGCTGCCGCGCCCCGGCCATGAGCGCACGCGCAAGGTATGGCCGAGCACGCGGCACAGACCGTCGGCTATCGCCAGACCCAGGCCCAGACCTTTTTCGGCGCGGGTCTGGTGGCTGTCGAGGCGTTTGAATTCCTCGAAGATCACTTGCTGTTTGTCCTCCGGAATTCCCGGCCCGCGATCCCACACTTCCAGACAGATTTCGCCTTTGCGCCGACGCACGCCCAGCAGCACCGGGCCTTTTGCGTAGCGGAAAGCGTTGGTGAGGAAGTTCTGCAGAATCCGCCGCAGCAACTTGATGTCGCTGTCGATGCGCAACTGGCTGCCGCGTACCCGGAAGCTCAGGCCCTGTTCCTGAGCCAATGCCTTGAACTCCGCGCCGAGAATATCGAACAGCTCATTGACCGCGAACGGCTTGCGATCCGGGTTGATCTTGCCGTTCTCAAGGCGGGAAATGTCCAGCAGGTCGCTGATCAGGTCTTCGGCCGAACGCAGCGAACTGTCCAGATGCTGCACCAGTTTCTGCGCCTCGGCGCTCAGGCCGTCTTCCTGATGGGAGAGGGCGGCGGAGAACAGCCGTGCGGCGTTCAAGGGCTGCATCAGGTCGTGACTGACGGCGGCGAGAAAGCGGGTCTTGGACTGGTTGGCCGCCTCGGCATTGCCCTTGGCTTCGGTCAACGCGACGTTGAGTTGCGACAGTTCCTGGGTCCGTTCGCTGACCCGTTGCTCCAGCCCTTCGTTGGCCTCGGTCAGCGCCTGCTCGGCTTCGCGGAACGCGGTGATGTCGGTGAAACTCATGACGAAACCGCCGCCAGGCATCGGGTTGCCGATCAGCTCGATCACCCGGCCATTGGGGAACAGTCGCTCGGAGGTGTGGGCGCGGCCCTGACGCATCCAGTGCAGACGACGGGCGACGTGAACTTCCGCTTCACCGGGGCCGCACAAACCACGCTCGGCGTTATGGCGAATGATGTCGGCAATCGGTCGGCCAACGCTGATCAAACCGTCCGGATAGTTGAACAGTTCGAGATAGCGGCGGTTCCAGGCCACCAGTCTCAGCGACTGGTCGACCACGCTGATGCCCTGGGTAATGTTCTCGATCGCGCCTTGCAGCAGCGCGCGGTTGAACTGCAGCACTTCCGAGGCTTCGTCGGCGATCCGCACGACGTCCTCCAGCTGCATTTCTCGACCTTCGATGGCGGCTTTCACGACCGCTCGCGTTGACGAAGCGCCAAGGACACCGGCCAGCAAACGCTCAGTGTGGGCGATCCATTCGCCGTCGGCGTTCTGGTTCGGGTTGAAGCCTTTGCCCTGGCGGTAGGCGAAGCGGATGAAGCTCTGCCGCGCGCGTTCTTCGCCGACAAAGCGTGCCGCCAATTGCAGCAAATCGTCGATCTGCACCGCCAGCATCGAGCGTGCATTCGGCCGGGCGCTGATTTCCTGGCCGATAAAACGCCCGGCCTGCCAGTGCTCCGACACGCGGGTGCGCGACAGCACCGAGACCCAGGCGAACAGGGTGAAGTTGCCTGCCAGCGACAGCACCACGCCTTGGGTCAGCGGGGTGATCGGCAGGTTCAACGGGTTGCTGTGCAGCCAGGCGAGTCCGGGGAAACTGTCCAGCGACCAACCGAGGCTGCGCGCAGCGATCGGCAGGATCAAGGTGTAGAACCACAGGAACGTACCGGCGGCGAGACCGGCGAATACACCACGCCGGTTGGCCTGTTTCCAGTACAGCGCGCCAAGCATCGCCGGGGCCAGTTGGGTGACGGCGGCGAAGGCGATCTGGCCGATGGTCGCCAAGCTCGCGGTCGAGCCGAGCAAACGGTAGCTGACGTAGGCCAGTAACAGAATCAGCACGATGCTGACGCGGCGCACCGAGAGCATCCACTGACGGAACACTTCGAACGGCCGCTCGGCATTGTTGCGGCGCAGCAGCCACGGTAACAGCATGTCGTTGGAGACCATGGTCGACAGCGCCACACTCGCTACGATCACCATGCCGGTGGCCGCCGATGCACCGCCGATAAACGCCAGCATCGCCAGCGCCGGATGGGCCTGGGCCAATGGCAGGCTGATGACGAAAGAGTCGGGGATGACCGAGCTGGGCAGCATCATCTGACCGGCCAGGGCGATCGGGACTACAAACAGCGCGGCCAATGCGAGGTAGGCGGGGAACACCCATTTGGCCAGACGCAGATCCTGCGGGTCGATGTTCTCGACCACCGTCACGTGGAACTGCCGGGGCAGGCAGATGATCGCCATCATCGCCACGCCGGTCTGTACCACCATCGACGGCCAGTTGATGGTTTCTTTCCAGTATTCCTCCAGGCGCGGGGCGAGCATCGCCTGATTGAACAGGTCGTCGAAGCCGTCATACAGGCCATAAGTGACGAAGGCGCCGACGGCGAGGAAGGCGAACAGCTTGACCAGCGATTCAAAGGCGATCGCCAGCACCATGCCGCGGTGGTGCTCGGTGGCATCGAGGTTGCGCGTACCGAAGACGATGGTGAACAGCGCGAGCACCAGCGACACGATCAGCGCGGTGTCCTGGGCGCGGGTGCCCATGGCGTCGGCGCCGGCACCGATCAGCAGGTTCACGCCGAGGACGATGCCTTTGAGCTGCAAGGCGATATAAGGCAGAACGCCGACCAGACAGATCAGCGCAACCACCACCGCCAACGACTGGGACTTGCCGTAACGGGCGGCAATGAAGTCGGCGATGGAGGTGATGTTCTCCTGCTTGCTGATCATCACCATTTTCTGCAGCACCCACGGCGCACCGAGCAGCAGCAGGATCGGCCCGAGGTAGATCGGCAGGAACGACCACAGTTGTTCGGCAGCCTGACCGACCGCGCCAAAGAACGTCCAACTGGTGCAGTAGACCGCCAGCGACAGGCTGTACACCCAGGCACGCACCCGTGGCGGCAGCGGTGTGCTGCGACGGTCGCCGTAGAAGGCGATGGCGAACATGATGGCCATATAGGCCAGGGCGACGGCGGCGATCAGCCCGGTGGACAACGACATGGAACACTCCCGACAGAAAACGACCGGACTCGCGCCCGGTCAGACAGTCTCGCACGGGCGCGGCGGTTAGTCAGTGTCGACCAAGGTCGTGGCGCGGCGGGGTGTCGCAGGAACAGAACCGGCCGGTTCTGCGGTCAGTCCGGTTTCAGCGCGATGTCGATCAAGCGGTGCAGTTCTCCGACTTCCAGCGGCGCTGCCGAAAACAGAATGCGAAATACCACCGGGGACACCACCAGATTGATCAGCCGATCCACGCTCGGCGCCGGTTCCTTGGGGTGGCGCTCGATGATGGTTTGCAACTGCGCGCCGATGATCGCCACGCAATAGCCCGGCGTCGCACTCGCCTGCACGTCGCGCATCATGTTGCGCCCGGGTTCCGAACTCATTTCGTCGAGGTATTGTTCGGCCCACGCGCGGATGTCGCTGCGCAGGCTGCCGGTTTCAGCCGGCTCGCTGTCGGGGCGCATGTGGGCGAGGGCAACGTCGGCCAGCAAGGTCGCCAGATCGCCCCAGCGCCGATAAATGGTTGATGGCGTTACCCCGGCGCGCGCCGCGATTTGCGGGACGGTCACCGTTGAGCGCTCCTGTTCTTGCAGAAGCGCGCGGACTGCCGAGTGAATCGACTCCTGCACCCGGGCGCTGCGACCGCCGGGGCGTAAACCTTCTTTAATAGCCATGCGGCAGACCTTAACACAAAGAATTTGCTTTAAGCGCAAGCCAAGAGCACACTCCGCAAAAGCAAAAAATTAGCTTTTGCGGAGTGTGCCCATGACCAGCCTTGCTTCCAACCGTTCCAGCCTGTGGTTTCTGGCGATCACCTTACTGAGTTTTCTCGCCGCTTCCACTGCGCCGACGCCGTTGTATCACCTGTATCAGGATCAGCTGCATTTTTCGGCAGCGGTGCTGACCCTGATTTTCGGCGTCTATGCCCTCAGTCTGCTGGCCGCGTTGCTGACGGTCGGGTCGCTGTCGGATCACCTGGGACGCAAACCGGTGATCTTCACCGCCGTGACGCTCAATGCGCTGGCGATGTTGCTATTTATCTACGCCGACAGCGTGGGCTGGCTGATCGGCGCGCGAGTGCTGCAAGGTTTCGCCACCGGCATGGCCACCGCCGTATTGAGTGCGACGCTGCTGGACACCGACCGTCAGCAAGGGCCGCTGATCAACAGCGTTGCTCCGTTGCTGGGCATGGCATTGGGTGGCATGGGCTGCGGCTTGCTGGCCGAGTTCGCTCCGGCGCCGTTGCAATTGACCTATTGGTTGCTGCTCGCGCTGTTTGTGTTGCAAGGCATCTATGTGTGGCGCCTGCCGGAAAGTGTCTCGCCGCAGGCCGGGGCGTGGGCCTCGTTGCGACCGACCCTGCACGTGCCGGTCCAGGCGCGTTCGACGTTATGGCGAGTATTGCCGCTGAATACCGCGACCTGGGCGCTCGGCGGTTTTTATGCCTCGCTGGCACCGTCGCTGGTGCGCACGGCCACTGGCTCCACCTCCAACCTGATCGGCGGCGCGACCGTGGCGGCGTTGACCGTGACCGGTGCGTTGATGATCTTCACGTTGCGCAATCGTCCCGCCTCCCGGGCGCTGCAACTTGGGGCGAGCCTGCTGCCGGCCGGCATCGTGCTGATTCTATTGGGCGTGCACAGCGCCAGTCTCTCGCTGTTCTTCTTCGGCACGCTGGTGGCCGGTTGTGGCTTTGGCTCCGGTTTTCTCGGTGCGGTGCGCAGCCTGGTGCCGCTGGCATTGCCTCATGAGCGGGCCGGATTGATGTCGGCGTTTTATGTGCTGAGTTACCTGGCGTTCTGCCTGCCGGCGTTACTGGCCGGACATTTCACCCACAGCGTGGGCCTGCTGACCACCACCGATGTGTATGGCGCGGTGCTGATCGTGTTGGCGGTCGGAGCGCTGCTGATGAGCTTCCGCGCGCAAGCGGCGAAGACCTGCAGCGCTCCATAACATCTCTGGATTCGGTTAGCCTTGGCCAGCCAACTCTTCTCACGGATCGACGCATGAAGATTATCCGCAGCAAGACCTTCACCGCCGAGCGCGCCTGGGGCGCGCTCGACATCGCCAACATGAACGGCATCACCACGCGTCTGCACTGGACCGATCAGCCCTACAAATGGCACATCAATGACGGCGAAGAAGTGTTTGTTGTGCTCGACGGTCAGGTGCTCATGCACTATCGCGAAGAAGGTGAGGAGAAGCAGGCCTTGCTCGACGTTGGCGATATCTTCTACGCCTCCATCGGCACCGAACACGTCGCTCATCCTCAGGGTGCGGCGCGGATTCTGGTGATCGAAACCGAAGGCAGTGTCTGACTGAATATCTACAAAACAGATAACAGTTAGAGATATTACCCGTTATATAGATATTCGATTCGGTTCTACCATGATCTCAACCTCACCTGAGGACAGGAGTTCATGATGATTTGCCCCAACAGCGTCAAACCCGGTATCAAGCCATTCAGCCAGCTTCAGCACCCGCTTGAAGTAATCCGCCAATTCACCCCGAACTGGTTCGCCGCCACCATGGGCACCGGCGTGCTGGCCTTGGCGCTGGCGCAATTGCCGGTGTCCATTCCCGGCCTGCGCGCGGTGGCCGAAGGGCTGTGGCTGTTCAACATTCTGTTGTTCGTGCTGTTTACCGCTGCCTACGCCGCGCGCTGGATTCTGTTCTTCGACGAGGCGCGGCGTATCTTCGGCCACTCCACGGTTTCGATGTTCTTCGGCACCATTCCCATGGGCCTGGCGACCATCATCAACGGCTTTCTGCTGTTCGGTCTGCCGCGCTGGGGCGATGGGGTCATTCAACTGGCCGAAGTGTTGTGGTGGCTGGACGTGGCGATGTCGCTGGCCTGCGGCGTGCTGATTCCCTACATGATGTTTACCCGTCAGGAACACAGCATCGATCAGATGACCGCCGTCTGGCTGCTGCCGGTGGTGGCCGCGGAAGTGGCGGCGGCCAGCGGTGGACTGCTGGCGCCGCATCTCGCCGATGCGCACTCGCAACTGGTGGTGCTGGTGACCAGTTACGTGCTCTGGGCCTTTTCTCTGCCGGTGGCGTTCAGCATCCTGACCATCCTGTTGCTGCGCATGGCCTTGCACAAACTGCCCCACGAAAACATGGCGGCATCGAGCTGGCTGGCCCTGGGGCCAATCGGCACCGGCGCCCTGGGCATGTTGCTGCTGGGTGGCGACGCCCCGGCGATCTTCGCGGCCAACGGTCTGCCGGGCATCGGCGAAATGGCGTCGGGCCTGGGCCTGGTCGCCGGGATCACGCTGTGGGGCTTCGGTCTGTGGTGGATGCTGATGGCGCTGCTGATCACCGTGCGTTACCTGCGTGATGGCATCCCGTTCAACCTTGGCTGGTGGGGTTTCACCTTCCCGTTGGGCGTTTATTCGCTGGCAACCCTGAAACTGGGCAGCACCTTGCACCTGACTTTCTTCAGCGTGGCCGGTTGTGTACTGGTGACGTTGCTGGCGGTGATGTGGCTGATCGTCGGTAAACGCACGCTGCAAGGCGCGTGGCGCGGTGAGCTGTTTGTTTCACCGTGCATTGCAGGTTTGAAGAAATAACCTGCAAAGATTAGGTAATGTGTGGCCTGGATCGCGGTTCGAGATTCTTATAAGCGTAGCCAGGCCACTCGCTACCTTCTCTTTCCAAAAACAACAGGGTCACACGGAAGATGAGTCACCCCTCACAGTTCAACCTGCTGCGTACCCGGCGCTTCCTGCCGTTTTTCATCACCCAGTCGCTGGGCGCGTTCAATGACAACGTGTTCAAGCAGTCGCTGATCCTCGCCATTCTCTATCGGCTGACCATCGAGGGTGATCGCTCGATCTGGGTCAACCTGTGTGCGCTGCTGTTTATTCTGCCGTTCTTTCTGTTCTCGGCGCTGGCCGGGCAGTTCGGGGAAAAATTCGCCAAGGACGCGTTGATCCGTCTGATCAAACTGGCAGAAATCGCCATCATGGCCGTGGGATCCATCGGCTTTCTGTTCGATCACCTGTCGCTGATGCTGGTGGCGCTGTTCGCCATGGGCACGCACTCGGCGCTGTTCGGGCCGGTGAAATATTCGATCCTGCCGCAGGCCTTGCGCGACGATGAACTGGTCGGCGGCAACGGGCTGGTGGAGATGGGCACGTTCCTGGCGATCCTGGCCGGGACCATCGGCGCGGGGGTGATGATGTCGTCGGTCAATTACGCGCCGGTGGTGTCCGCCGCGATTGTCGGCATCGCCGTACTGGGTTATCTGGCCAGTCGCAGCATTCCTCGCGCGGCGGCGGCGACCCCGGAAATGCGCCTGAACTGGAACATCTTCAGTCAGTCGTGGGCGACCTTGAAACTCGGCCTGGGGCAGACGCCTGCGGTGTCGCGCTCGATCGTCGGCAACTCGTGGTTCTGGTTCGTCGGGGCTATTTATCTGACGCAGATTCCGGCTTATGCCAAGGAGTGGATGCACGGCGACGAAACCGTGGTCACCCTGATCCTTACAGTGTTTTCAGTTGGTATCGCGCTGGGTTCGATGCTGTGCGAGAAACTTTCCGGGCGTAAAGTCGAGATCGGCCTGGTGCCGTTTGGCTCGTTCGGCCTGACCGTTTTCGGACTGTTACTGTGGTGGCACTCCGGTGGAATTCCAGAAAGCGCCGCCGGCCACAGTTGGACTGAAGTACTGGGCTTCGGCCATGCCTGGGCGGTGTTGATCGATGTGCTGGGCCTCGGGATCTTTGGCGGTTTCTACATCGTGCCGCTGTACGCGTTGATCCAGTCGCGCACCGCCGAGAACGAGCGGGCGCGAGTGATTGCCGCCAACAACATTCTCAACGCGCTGTTCATGGTGATTTCGGCAATTGTCACCATCGTGTTGCTGAGCGTGGTCAAACTGTCGATTCCGCAGCTGTTCCTGGTGGTGTCGCTGCTGAACATCGGCGTCAACGCCTACATCTTCAAGATCGTCCCCGAGTTCAGCATGCGTTTCATGATCTGGCTGCTGAGCCATTCGATGTACCGCGTCGAGCATCGCAACCTTGACGCGATTCCGGATGAAGGCGCGGCGTTGCTGGTGTGCAACCACGTGTCGTTCGTCGATGCCTTGCTGATTGGCGGCGCGGTGCGTCGGCCGATTCGCTTTGTCATGTACTACAAGATCTACAACCTGCCGGTGCTGAACTTCATCTTCCGCACGGCGGGGACCATTCCTATCGCCGGACGCCAGGAAGACATTCAGATCTACGAAAAGGCCTTCACCCGGATTGCCCAGTACCTGAAGGACGGTGAACTGGTTTGCATCTTTCCGGAAGGCAAATTGACCGCCGATGGCGAGATCAACGAGTTCAAGGGCGGGCTGACGCGGATTCTCGAAGAGACACCGGTGCCGGTGATTCCGCTGGCGTTGCAGGGGTTGTGGGGCAGTTTCTTCAGCCGCGATCCGAACAAGGGGGTATTCCGGCGCTTGTGGTCGCGGGTGACGCTGGTGGCGGGTTCGCCGGTTGCTGTTGAAGCAGCGCAGCCAGCGGAGTTGCAGGCGTTGGTCGGGGAGTTGCGCGGGACTGTCAGATAATCATTGGCTGTGCTGGCCTCATCGTGGGCAAGCCCGGCTCCCACAGGATCTCCAGTGAACATGGACTTTGTGCACAACCGAAAACCTGTTGGAGCGGGCTTGCCCGCGATGAGGCCAGTGGCTTAAGCGCTGACCTTGAGCCCGATCAATCCGGTGATGATCAGTGCAACGCTGGCCAGGCGTATCAACGCCATCGATTCGCCAAACAGGATGATCCCGGCAATCACCGTGCCCACAGCGCCGACGCCAGTCCAGATCGCATAAGCCGTGCCCAGCGGCAATTCCTTCATCGCCAGACCCAGCAAACCCAAGCTGACTGCCATGGCGGCAACGGTGAGAACGGTCGGAAGCGGACGGGTGAAACCATCAGTGTATTTCAGGCCGACAGCCCAGCCGACTTCGAACAGGCCGGCGAAAAACAGAATGATCCAGGACATGGAAGACCTCCATCGATTGACGGGGCCGTCCCCTGATTGAAAACTCGATTGAGCCGCAGGGTCGTCCCCGCGTGGCGCACATACTACCTAAAAATGTGCGCCGCACCGCGATCCGGAATCAGTCGGCCGTCTGTTGTGCCAACGTCTCACGGTCTTCTTTTTCGCTCATCCGCCGGAACCAGGTCGACAGCAGCGCCCCGGAAATGTTGTGCCACACACTGAACAATGCACTTGGCACCGCCGCCAGTGGCGAAAAGTGCGCACTGGCCAGCGCAGCACCCAGCCCCGAGTTCTGCATGCCGACTTCCAGCGCCAGGGACTTGCGCTGCGGCAGCGGCAGGCCGAACAGGCGTCCGGTGAAATACCCCAGCAAATAGCCGAAGCTGTTGTGCAACATCACCACGGCCATGATCAGCAGACCGGATTCGGCAATTTTCGCCTGGCTGGCGGCGACCACGGCGGCAACGATGATCACGATGCTGACCACCGACACCAGCGGCAGCACTTCCACCGCGTGGCGCACCTTGTCCCCAAGCACACGTTGCGCCACCACGCCGAGAATGATCGGCAGCAGCACCACTTGCAGGATCGACCAGAACAATTCCATGAACGAAACCGGCAACCAGGCCGAGGCCAGCAGCCAGATCAGCGCTGGCGTCAGCAGCGGGGCGAGGAGGGTGGTGACGGCGGCGATGGCCACCGACAGCGCCAGATCGCCACGGGCCAGCCAGGTCATGACGTTCGAGGACGTGCCGCTCGGGCAGCACCCCACCAGAATCACGCCGACGGCGATTTCCGGCGGCAGATGAAAGATCTGGCACAGCAACCAGGCCATCCCCGGCATGATCACGAAATGCGCGACCACGCCCAGTGCCACACGCCACGGATGGCGGGCGACGGCGGCGAAGTCGTCGAGTTTTAGGGTCAGGCCCATGCCGAACATCACCAGCCCGAGCAACGGCACGATCGCGCCTTTGAGGCCGAGGAACCAGGCCGGTTGCAAGAACGCGATCACCGCGAAAATCAGAACCCAGTAAGCGAAGGTGTTGCCAAAAAAACGACTCAGTGCAGCCAGTGCGCGCATGGCCTGTTCCTTATTATGTGAAAACGCCACCGAAGCGGTGGCGTTTGAAGATAACCCAAAGACTGCGCAGAGGCTTAGATGCCCTGCGGAGTCTCTTCGCCGCCCAGCGCTTCAACCAGCGCCGGCAGGAAGTCGCCGAACGTCAGCATCATCAGGGTGAAGCTGGCGTCCAGTTGGCCCAAGGCTTCGTCGCCGCCGTCCTGTTCCGCCTGATCCTGCAACAGATCTTCGAATTTCAGGCGCTTGACGGTCATCTTGTCGTCGAGCATGAACGACAGTTTGTCCTGCCATGCCAGCGACAGTTGAGTCACCACCTTGCCGGTGCTCAGGTGCAGCTGGATTTCTTCGCTGGTCAGGTCCTGACGCTTGCAACGCACGATGCCGCCGTCTTCGTGGGTGTCGCGTAGTTCGCACTCGTCCAGGACGAAGAAGTCCGGGGCGGCTTGCTGGGTGGTGACCCATTCGGTCATCACGGCGGTCGGCGCGGTTTTGACTGTCAGCGGACGAACCGGCAGGGAGCCGATCACCTCACGCAGGGTGGAGAGCAGGTCTTCGGCGCGTTTCGGGCTGGCCGAGTTGACCAGGATCAGGCCCTGTTTCGGCGCGATGGCGGCGAAGGTCGACGAGCGGCGGATAAACGCGCGCGGCAGGAACGCCTGGATGATTTCATCCTTGATCTGATCGCGTTCCTTCTTATAGACCTTGCGCATCTGCTCGGCTTCGATCTCTTCGACCTTCTCCTTGACCGCGTCACGCACGACGCTGCCCGGCAGGATGCGTTCTTCTTTACGGGCGGAGATCAGCAGGAAGTCACCGCTGACGTGCACCAGTGGAGCATCTTCGCCCTTGCCGAACGGCGCGACGAAACCGTAGGTGGTCAACTCCTGGCTTGCACATGGACGCGCCAGTTTGGTGGCCAGTGCAGTTTCCAGCGCCTCGGCATCGACAGGCAGGTCTTGGGTCAGGCGATAGATAAGCAGGTTCTTGAACCACATGGGGTGAGTCTCTCCTTTATACAAAGGGGGGCATTATTGTCTTCGCCGGGTCATAGGCCAACCCTTCTCTAAGCCTTTGGAAGGGCTGAGAAAATTATTTAAAAAAGTGCTTGCCAGAGGTTGGGTCGCTCCGTAGAATGCGCGCCACACCGAAGCGAAGGGTGATTAGCTCAGCTGGGAGAGCGTCTGCCTTACAAGCAGAATGTCGGCGGTTCGATCCCGTCATCACCCACCATTCGTTTCAAGTGTTTAGCGCAGCGGTAGTTCAGTCGGTTAGAATACCGGCCTGTCACGCCGGGGGTCGCGGGTTCGAGTCCCGTCCGCTGCGCCATATTCGGTAACCTGGAACACTGAACGCCAGGTCACCACGGAAAAACCCGCCAAGGCGGGTTTTTTTCTGCCTCGAGTTGTATATGCGGGATGTATCGTTTCACCGGTTTTCGGATTTTTTTGAAAAAAACTTCAATTAAATCAACACTTTACGAAAACTTGTGGCATAATGCGCCCCGTAACGAAGCGAAGGGTGATTAGCTCAGCTGGGAGAGCGTCTGCCTTACAAGCAGGATGTCGGCGGTTCGATCCCGTCATCACCCACCATTCGTTTCAAGCGTTTCGCGCAGCGGTAGTTCAGTCGGTTAGAATACCGGCCTGTCACGCCGGGGGTCGCGGGTTCGAGTCCCGTCCGCTGCGCCATATTCGGTTATCTGGAACACTGAACGCCAGATCACCACAGAAAGCCCGCCTGGTGCGGGCTTTTTGCTGTCCGGGATTTGGCTTTGCCGGGCCTGAACATGAGAAAGCGACCTTTGCCGGTCGCTTTTTTCGTTTCTGGCGCTGCTATTGCGCTGAGTTGCGGCTGTGGCGGTAATCACTCACCGCTTCATACACCGCTTTGCGCAGGCGGTTGATCCCGCCAATCGGGCGATGAGCGTCGATGCCGAACCAGGGATTGAACGACAGGTTGTCGCATTGCAGGTTCAACGCCGGGGTGTCGAAGTCCTGCGGGGGCAGGGTGATCCTCGCCACTGTCTGGAATGGGCTGTCCTGCTCGCGCCATTCGATGCTGGTGTCTTCGATCGGCATGTACTTGTTCGCGTCCTGGCGCTGGATCTGCAACACGAAACACGCCGGTATCCGGTCGGTCGACAGCTGTTGATTCAACGCGGTGCGCAGGAAGTTCGGCAGATCCCGGTTCTGTTTCGGCAAGGTATATGTGGGGCAGCGCTCCGGATCCGGCATCACCCGGAACTTGGCATTGGCCTCGCCGAACTTGTAGGGCGAGACCGAAAAGTAGGTCGTACGTGTCGGGCTCTCTGGTGGTGGCGAAAGGGTCGCCAGCGCAATGAACAGGTGCCGAATTTGCCAATGGCGCGGATCCCACCCCGGAAAAAACGCCATGACCTTCTTGCCGTCAGCCTGCGCCGCCACATTCTGACGGTACTCGGCGACATCGCTGACAAAGAAGTTCGGGTGACTGAACATCACAAAGTCCTGCTCATTCAGACCCTGGCGGTCACCCAGCAACTGCTTGCCCGGCACATCGAGCAGTTTGAGCGCCATGCCCCGGGCATCGCGGATGCTGTCGAATTGCGGATACGCGTTGCCGTTGGACAGGCGCATCGTCGCTTTCCACAGCTTGCCCGGTTCGCTGAAGACGCCCTGGCGCAACTCTTGCGCCAGATCCGGCAATACCTGCACGTCGGCTTTAACGCAGCCATGGGCCTTGGCATGGGCGTCGCGCAGGTAGCGGGTGCTTTCGCGGTGCTGGTCGACGATGCGCACGGCGGTCTGAATCACGTCCTGGGTCATGGCGGCTTCGCCATCTGGAATCTGCTCCAGCGCCGATACCGGGCCCCGGTGCTGCCAGGCGAACCAGGCGGTCGCCAGGGCCCAGCCGATCAGGCCGATCACCAGCAGGAGCAGCAAGGTTTTGCCCAGTATCCGTCCCAGCCAGAGCCAGAAACGCGCGAGCAGCGAAGGTCTTTTGAAGGAATTGAAGATCATGGCAGTTGCGCCTCCAGCGGGCCGCCCAGCACTTTCAGGTATTCGAGCAGCGCCCAGCGTTCTTCAGGCTGCAACAGTCGGCCGATGACGCCGTTGCCGCGCTCGCCAGCGCGAAATTCGTGGCCGCTGTTGTGGTTGCCGGTGATGCGGGTGTCGAACAGGAAGCCGTTGGTGAAGGCTTCGGTGCGGTAGCCCAGATGGCGCGGGTCGTATTCGAAGGTGCCTTTATAGAAGGTGGTGGCGCGCTCGTCCTGAGGTGATAGCAACTGATAAAGGCTCGGCACCGAGCCGTTGTGCAGGAACGGGGCCGTGGCCCATACACCAGCAAGCGGACGCGCCTTGTAGGCGACTTTTTCGCGAACGCCGATCGGCAGACCGAAGCCGTCGAGCCGGGGTTTCTCGGCAGCAGTGACGCCGGCTTCGCGGTACGCGCGGTTTTCCACGAAGGCGGTGACGTAAGCCAGTCCCTTGGCCACTGAAAGCTGGCTGAGGTCCAGCGGTTCCTTGGGTTTGGGGTGTAACTTCACGTCCATTTGTTCGAGTTCCGCCAGGTTCCATTGCAGGGCGGTCAGGTCGAAACGGTGATTGGCAATGTTGTTGGCGGCATTCGGGTCGGTGCCGATGACATCCACCGGTAACATGTGCAGGTGTTGCACCCAGCGGTCGCCTTCCTGGGTCTGGCGCGGTACGTGGCACCCGGCGCAATTCTCGGCGAACAGGGCTCGGCCCTTGGCCGCCAAGGGTTTGTCGATGACGCCGAGCACCTCTTCAGGCCATGCCGGCGGTCGCAGTTTTTGCAGGGTTTCTTCGATCTTGTGCAGATCACGCACACGTACGCTGGAGGCATAGCGGTCATCGCCCTGCAGCGGCTGGCCGTTGGCGTCGAAGAAATTCAGCGTGGCGCCGACCCCCAGCGCCTCGCCGATATTGCGCGCCATCGGTTGCTGCGCCGAGCCGTTCCATTGCACCCAGTCGAAGGTCCACATGTCCCATAGCTGCGGGTAATCCACCGGGGCGTTGGCCACGCGATAGTTGCTTGGGGAGATCGCATCGCCGAAGGTCGCGTTGGCGATACGCCCGAAGGCATCGGTGCGGCCGGGGCCTTCTTCGGTGGGGTAGAGGCCGCGATGGGTGTCATTCCAGGCCACTTTGATGAAGGTGTTCAGTGAGCGTTTGAAGTCTTTGCGCAGTTGTTCGTGGCGTGCGTCGTAGTCGTTGCCCAGCACGTGGCGGGCAAAGCGCTCGAATTTCCACGGGTTGTAGTAAGTCGAGGTGAGACTGGCGACCAATGCCTGTCCGAAACTGCCGCCGCGCAATGTAGGAACGCTGGAAGGCAACACATGCTGAGCCGAGCCGCCGTCTATGCGCACTGCCTGGCCATTGAAGTGCAATTCGCCGGTGTGGCAGGCCGCGCAGGTGATGTCGAGATATTGCTCGGAGTTGCCGGGATTCCGGTGCCGGGCGAAACCCACCGGCAGATTGCCCGGGTTGTCCGGCGTGGCTTTCTGCTGCGGATCGATCAGAAAGCCGAAGCGCGCGAGGTATTCCGGGGAGGCAAAACGTTGCTGCGAGAAAGGCAGCTCCAGCGCCTGGAACCATTCGTAACGCAAGCCTTTGACCTGCGTTCCCTGTGGGGTGAAGTAGTAGGTCTGGCGCTCTTGCTCAGTCCACTGATCCAGGTAATGCACCTGTTTCGCGGGCGTCGGGAAGGGCAATTTCGGATTGGCGACATAGTAAAGAACCGCTGCCAGGACCAGTCCCAGCAGCACCACGATCAGCGTCAGCACACGGTATAAGAGGCGCAAGATGAACATCCTTGTCGATTTGTTGCGCTGTTATGCCTGAGGCGGGTGGTGTGCGGCAAGTGGCCATTACGCCAAGTGTTGTGGGAGGTGACATCAATTGTCGTCAGAGCCAGATGACAGAAGCTTCATCACGGCGTTGGCCAAATGCGTTTTAATCCCTGAACTTATCGGAAGATTCCTGCTCTCATGCCGGTAGCCATTGGTCGTGGCGGCCTGATAAGCTCGCGGCTTTACTCGATTGCCCTTTCGGCGCATGAACAAGGAAATAGCATGAAACAGCATCGGTTGGCGGCGGCGGTTGCCCTGGTTAGCCTGGTACTCGCGGGTTGTGATTCGCAGACCAGCGTAGAGCTGAAAACCCCGGCGCAAAAAGCTTCCTACGGTATCGGCCTGAACATGGGCAAGAGCCTTGCTCAGGAAGGCATGGATGATCTGGACTCCAAAGCGGTAGCCCAGGGCATCGAAGATGCCGTTGGCAAGAAAGAACAGAAGCTGAAAGATGAAGAACTGGTCGAAGCTTTCGCCGCGCTGCAAAAGCGTGCCGAAGAGCGCATGGCCAAGATGAGCGAAGAGTCGGCAGCCGCCGGCAAGAAATTCCTCGAAGAAAACGGCAAGAAAGCCGGCGTGACCACCACTGCTTCCGGCTTGCAGTACGAAGTGGTCAACAAAGCCGACGGCCCACAGCCTAAGCCTACCGATGTCGTGACCGTTCACTACACCGGCAAGCTGACCAACGGCACCGTATTCGACAGCTCCGTCGAGCGCGGCAGCCCGATCGATCTGCCGGTCAGCGGTGTGATCCCGGGTTGGGTCGAAGGCCTGCAACTGATGCACGTTGGCGAGAAGTACAAGCTGTACATCCCTAGCGATCTGGCTTACGGCGCACAATCGCCAAGCCCGGCAATCCCGGCCAACTCGGTTCTGGTCTTCGACCTGGAGCTGTTGGGTATCAAGGATCCAGCCAAAGAAGACGCCGCTGCCGCCAAGCAATAAGCATCGGCACCGGTTTCAACAACAACGCCTCGCTTATGCGGGGCGTTGTTGCATCTGGACGATGGTCGGCGTAAACAGACCGAACCGATGCCGGTCATGGCAGTCCTAGACTTTAAGGTTGCTCGCGCTAGACGCCCGGAGCCGCCAAGTCAATGAAATATTGGGTTTTTTTATGTGTGTAAAAAACGCCCGATCTGAGCGCAGCCCTTATGAAACGGGGCTCTCAGCGCTGAAATGCAGCTCTGTTCACAAGGTTATCCACAATTTGTGTGGATAACATTTCAACGGGAGAAATAAATGAAAGCGCCGTGGAATTTCGCCCGATTCCTGCCTTTGGCCGGACGACTGCTGGCTCGAGGCCGCTTGCCGACCTTGTTGTTCGCCGTGGCCAGCAAAGGCGCCGCCCAAGGCAATCGCCTCGGCAAGCTGAAGGACGATTTGCGTCTGTTGCAGGCGCTGTGCCTGGCTTACTGGCGCGGCGAATACCGCGCGATCAGCGCCAAGGCGATCGTTTCGGTGGTGGCCGGTCTGATGTACTTCCTCAGCCCGGTGGATGCGATCCCGGATTTCATTCCCATGTTCGGCATGCTCGATGACATCGCCGTTCTCGCCTGGCTAATGAAAACCCTCGACGATGAACTGAACGCCTTCCGCCTGTGGCGTCAGCGCCAGGCGCCGGAAAAGCTCAGAGTGGTCGAGCGTCTGCCCGATACGCCCGAGCAACTTCAGCTTCAGGGGCCGAAAAAGTCCTGAATCGCGACAGCCTCTTATACAGATAGATACCCCCCACGACCTTGGCCGCTGTTAGGATTACACTTCTAGGGAAAAGTGCCGACTCGCTAAGTGTTGTTGTCCTACGGGGTAGTCATGGATATTCAGATAATTGCACGCGATGGCGAACCCGAATATGCGGTTCTGCCATGGGCTCAGTATCAGGCTCTACTGAAAGCAGCAGGCATCAACGAAGCACCGTCGCAACCGGCTCCAGCGCCGCTTGCGGCAACCCCGGACCCGATTCTTCCAGGTCTGGATCAGTTACGCAGTTTGCGCGAAGGGAAGGGCATCGCCATCGAGGCGCTGGCCCGCACGGTAGGCATCAGCCCGTCTTACCTGGCCATGATTGAAAGTGGCGAGCGTCTGCCCGACGCCGCGATTCGCCGCAGCCTGGCCTGGGAGTTGACGGTGCCAGGGTGGAGGGAACAATCGTGAGCGTACGCATCAGTCGTCAACATTGGGACGGATTGCTGGGGGAGCTGGATCAGGCGCGCAGGCAGCGCCATCTTTTGACTTATCGAGCCTTGCTTGAACGTCTGCAACTGCCCACGCCGGCCATGCAGACATTGACTGCTGCACTGGAGCATCTCGCCGCACTGGACGCGAAAGCCGAACAACCGTTGCGCAGTTCGCTGGTGATCAGCCAGGGTGCCAGTCGCCTGCCACGCACCGGTTTCTTTGAGTGTGTCGAGCGTCTGGGGCGTTTTTCCGGGCCGTCCGACGGTGTTGCCGCCGCCTCCTGGCATGCCTCGGAAGTGGTACGGGTGTTTGAGTACGAGTACCCGGAATCGGCGGAGGCCTGAGTGTTTTTACGACTCAAGGCGCGGGCAAGTTACTGGCTGGCCCGTAGGCTGTTTCACTGGTCGTGGTTTGTTCGTCAGCCCCGCGGCTGGCGCTGGCTGGAAGGGCAGTTTGCGCGCATGGCCAACCTGGGCGATGTCGGCGCGCAAAGTTTTTACGGGCACATCCTGACGTTTCGCGGGGTTGGCCTGGGCGCGCGTGAAGAAGGTGTGCGGTTGTTGCGACTGGCAGCGCTGGCCGGGGATGGCAAAGCGGCGTATCAGGTCGGTGTCATCAGTCTTGCAGGTACGCCGAGCAAAGCGCCAGATCCTTCGGAAGCCGCTCGCTGGTGGACCATGGCCGCCAAGGCCGGGCATCCGTTGGCCGAGCTCAAGTTGAAAGAGCTGGCTGGTCGAGACGCTTCTCAATAAGCAAATCACCTGTTCCGTGAACGGGGCGTGAGGGAAACCTCTCGCCCCGTTCTTGCGTCCGCAGTTCGATAAAGATCAGTTACAGACTTCTCCTACATCCTTCGCCTACTCGCCTGACTTCTTTTCTGTTTGATCCCCCGCACAGTCCCTCGCCTGATTTTTGCGCGAGGGAACGCACATGTTTGACCCGGTTTTTCGTTTCGCCATGCGCATGGGAATGCGCTGATGGATGCCGTCACCCGCATCGAGCAAGAACTCGACAGCTTTCCCCGCACCCTCGATCTCTATCGCGAACAGCTGAAGCACTGGCTCAGTCGCTCGGCAGACGGCGTCAGTCATGCGGCCGATCTGCCGTCGCTGATGGGGATGGAGCGGGTCATCCGATTCGGCGAACACAGTACGGCAGTCGCGATTGACGACAACCGCTTCTCTTCTGCGATCGTGCAATGCCCGGAATCCGGGCCGATGGAGATCGAGAGCAAGTTCGAGTCGGCGTACGACATTCCGTTGGGCGGCATCGTTGTCGATGTGGTGGCGGTGGAGGGCGGCGCAGTCAAGTCCGTCACCCTTGATGCTCAGGGCAAAGGGGAGTTCACCGGTGAGGCGGGCAAGTTTTATCGGGTGGTGGTGCACGGCGAGGCCAGCGAGCAGCAGGTTGAAGCGCTTTTCGAGTCCTACGATGGCCTGACTCGGCAGCTGGATGACTGGCTGCGCAGCGAATGGCAGGGCTTCAAGCCGCAATGGTCGCAGTCGGTGGCCACAGCAGCCGGGAACGGCATGCTGGCCGGGAGCTGGGCGGCGATCGAGGGAGTGTGGGACAGCATCGGGTTGCTGTCGGAGATCCTCAAGAATCCGCTCGAGTTTGGTGGTCGTCTGGGAGACAGAGCGACAGCGTTGGCCGAGTTCGCGGTATCGATGCCCGAAAAGATGGAGCAGCTCCAACTGCTCGTCAGTGACGAGGCGGCGCTGTGCCTGTTGCTGCGTACCGCCAGCCTCTGGCTGGAGATGCTGCCACCTAATGAAATTGCCGGAAAAACCGCCGAGGCCGTCTCGATGGTGGTGGTGCAACTGCTGATCGATGTGTTGATCGGCGTTGTGCTGACCTTTGTCGGTGCCGGGGCGGGGATTGCGTATCTGACCTTGCGTCTGGCGGAGCGTGGCGCCCAGTTACTGTCGGCGGTGATGCGTCTGGTGAAAGCGATGTTCGGCATCGTCAGCACCTTCATCGGCTACGTGAACCAGTACAAAACCGTCGCCGCACGAGGCATCGCCGCCGGGGTGAAAAAGGGCCGCATGCAATTGCGCTGGGATGCCCGGCGTAATGCTTCCCTGAAAAAAGACGAGCACCACGACGACACGCCAGATCAGGCGAAGAACCCCAACGGTGACAGCGCCGATTGTGCGCCGAGGACTTGCACCAATGGCTGTCCGGTGTCGATGGTCACTGGCGAAGAGCTGCTAACGCTGACCGATGGTGTGCTCGATGGGCTGTTGCCGTTCGAGTTCAGCCGGTTGTACCGCAGCAGTGCGGCCGAGATCGACGTCGGGCTGGGGTTTGGCTGGAGTCATTCGCTGGCGCATCGGCTGGAGATTGATGGCGCTTCGGTGGTCTGGGTCGATCACGAGAACCGGCGCACGCGGTTTCCGCTGCCGAATGTCGAGCGGCCGGCCATTCACAACAGCTTGTCGCGGGCGGCGATCTTTCTCGGGGATGAGCCGGAGGAGTTGATTGTTGCGCTGGCGGGGGACGCGGCGCGGTTTTATCACTTTCGGGTTGGGCGTCTGACAGCTGTCAGCGATGCCTATGGCAATCGTCTGACGGTGCATCGGGATCTTTCCGACCGGATTCAGCGTCTGGACAACGGGGCTGGCCGTTCCTTGTTGCTGCGCTATGAGCGAGCGCATCTGGTTGCGGTCGATTATCAGGTTTGGCGCGATGCGGTCTGGCGCACCGAGCAGACGCTGGCCAGCTACCGCTTTGATGCCCGCCATCGATTGATCGAGGCGTCGAACGCCGTCGGCGAGACTGAGCGTTACGACTACGACGACCAGCACGTCATCCTGCAACGGCAACTGGCGGGCGGCGCGAGTTTCTTCTGGGAGTGGGAGCGTGCCGGCAAGGCAGCGCGTTGCGTGCGGCACTGGGCGTCGTTTTCGCAGATGGATACGCGTTACGTCTGGGATGACGCCGGCAGTGTCACGGTGCAGTACGTCGACGGCACTGAAGAAACCTACGTCCACGACGATACGGCGCGGCTGGTGCGTCAGGTCGCCGCCGATGGTGGCGAACAGCTCAAGGCCTACGACGCGCAGGGCCGATTGGTCGCCGAGCAGGATGCGCTGGGGGCGGTCACCGAATACCGCTACGACGACGCCGGACGGCTGATCGCGCTGATTCCGCCGGACGATGCGCCGACGTCCTACGAATACCGCAACGGTTTCCTGCACAGCCGTTCGCGTGGCGATGCGGTGTGGACGTACCGGCGCAATGCCCAGGGTGATATCACCGAAGCGGTCGACCCGGATGGCCACGTCACCCATTACCACTACGACGCGCAGGGGCGGTTGCTGTCGGTCCGTTATCCGGACAGTGGTCGCCATGTGTTCATGTGGAACGACCTGGGCCAGTTGGTCGAGGAAAGTCTGCCGGACGGTGGGGTGCGGAAGTTTTCCTACGATGCCTTGGGGCGGCGGACGACGGCGCAGGACGAACATGGCGCGGTCACCCGTCATGCCTGGGACGCCGTTGGCCGGCTGATCCAGACCACCTCGCCGAATGGCGCCACCCGCGCCTGGTCCTACAGCGCCTACGGCCAGATCACCGCCGAACGCGATGAACTGGGGCGCATCACCCGCTACGAATATGACGATGACCTGCATTTGGTCAGCCGGCGGATCAACCCCGACGGCACCCGGCTGCAGTACCGCTACGACCATGCGCAGCTGCTGCTGACGGAAATCGAGAACGAGTCGGGCGAAAAGTACCGGCTGGACTACACGCCTACCGGACTGATCCGACAGGAAACCGGCTTCGATGGCCGGCGTACGGCGTATGCCTACGACCGCAACGGTCACCTGCTGGAAAAGACCGAGTTCGGCGACGACGGCTCGACGCTGGTCACCACTTACCAGCGCGACAGCGCCGGGCGATTGCTGCTCAAGACCCTGCCGGACGGGGTCGAGGTCAGCTATCGCTATGACCGTTTAGGCCGTTTGGTCGGCGTGGATGACGGCCAGGATCACCCGCTGGCCTTCGAATACGACCTGCAGGACCGGCTGGTGCGCGAGCATCAGGGCTGGGGCACCTTGCGTTACACCTACGACGCCTGCGGCCAGCTCACTCGCATGCGTCTGCCGGACAACAGCAAGCTCGACTACCACTACGCCAAGGGCGGCGCGCTGACCGCGATCGACCTCAACGGCGCCTTGCTGACCCGCCACGTCTACCAGAACGGCCGCGAACAGCAACGTCAACAAGGCCTGCTGCTCAGTGAATATGCCTACGACGAACAGGGCCGGTTGCGGGTTCATTCTGTCCATCAGCATGACCGAGCGCTGTACTTGCGCCACTACAGTTACGCGGTCAATGGCAACCTGGCGTCTATCGCCCACAGCCGTCACGGTCAACGTAGCTATTACTACGACGCCCTCGACCGTCTGGCCAGCGTGCGCCACACCCGCGACGACCTGCCGGAAAACTTCGCCCACGACCCGGCCGGCAACCTGCTGATGCAGGACCGCCCCGGCCCGACACAGATCAAAGGCAACCGCCTGCGGATGCAGGGCGACCGCCATTACGACTACGACGCCTTCGGCAACCTGATCCGCGAACGCCGCGGCCGCGCGCAGATACTGATCACCGAATACCGCTACGACAGCCAGCACCGCCTGATCGGCCTGACCCGCCCGGATGGCAAAACCGCGACCTACCAATACGACGCCTTCGGCCGGCGCATCCGCAAGACCGTCAATGGCCAGACCACCGAGTTTTTCTGGCAAGGCGACCACCTGATCGCCGAAAGCAGCACGACCCAGCATCGCAGCTTCATCTACGAACCCGGCACCTTCCGCCCATTGGTCATGCTCGACGGCAAAGGCCCGAAACGCGCCTGCCCGTTCTACTACCAACTCGACCACCTCGGCACCCCGCAGGAATTGACGGATTACAGCGGCGAGATCGTCTGGTCCGCCAAATACAGCGCCTACGGCAAAGTCACCTCGCTGGAACTCGCGACCGAGGATTACCTGAATCAGCCGCTGCGCTTTCAGGGGCAGTACTTCGATGACGAAAGCGGGCTGCATTACAACCGGCACCGGTATTACGACCCGGACATGGGTCGGTACCTGACGCCGGATCCGGTGAAGCTGGCGGGTGGGCTGAATCAGTACCGGTACGTGCCGAATCCGATGGGGTGGGTGGATCCGTTGGGGTTGACCTCCAATTGTCCGCCGCCGAACAAGCCGGGCTGTCCGGTGCCGGATGGGGTGGGTGGTTCAGTTGTTGATGAGGGTGAGCCAGCGCTGCCGAAGATGACGGCGCAGGAGCGGCGGGCGAGGATTGATGAGTTAGCTGAGGAAAATGCTTATAGGCGTTTACATGACATGGAGGATCCAACGAATGGAGAGCATTTTCTGGAAAAACACGGTGCCCAAACTACCTTGAACTCTCAATTTGAACGAGTGACCTCAGCTAAAAATCCGACGACAGGAATCGTGGAGGTTTATAGCAGTGGGAAGAAGAAAGGGCAGCCTATGATCCCATCGGCGGCCACGCATTTTTTGAGTCATAGAGATCAGTTAAATGCTATTTATAGAGCACAGCTGATTCTTCGATACACAAACCTACAAATATCGAAGAGGCCGATTGATATGGGGAAAGTGATTGGTGAGGGATACAAGAAAGGAAGCCTTGAGTATGGAAGGCAAACGAAGGCGGTAGTTATTCTTGATGCAAATGGGCGTGTAAAGACAGCATATACGGATTTTGATTGATGAAAGTTTCATATGAGATTGTCGATATAAAAAATCTGCTTTTTGTTTTTGATATAGAGAATTTAAGAAATGACGAGAGGGAGAGGTTTATAGTTTCCAGAAATGTAAATAATGATGAAGAGCTAACTGAGTTGTTTGATGTTCTTTTGAAACCTGAATTTTTGGACTATACCCCTCGCGAACAGGCTTCTCTAACAGAAACCATCGCTCATTTTTTAAAGGAGGGTGACAGTTTTGATCGTGTGTTTGGGCGAATGACGACGTATTTTGACGACGATATTTTGGATCAGCGCCGATTTATGCAGGTTCTGCTGAAGTGTTTGGTCAGATATCAGCTTGAAAATATCAAGGGGTGAAATACTGAATGATTGAGGTCATTGAGGGGAGATGGTCATTCAACGACTTTAAATATTTCGAGAACGTGATGAGTGTGGCGGAGCAGGTTTATAAAAAGTGTGAGGTGATTAATGCTATGAGTAGTTCGAATGATTCAGCCATAAAGTCGTTTTATAAGCAGATAATGGATTTTCGTCATGATAAGACTAGCCTTGAGGGTGAGTTCTATCTTAGTTGCAGAGCACGATTCGACCTGAGTTTGTTTGGTGGTCCTCGGCTTTGATGGGAGAAGGATGGAGATAATAACGTTCAGGCTGATTGGGCAGCCCCCTTCGCGACCAAGCTTTCTCCCACTGGGATCTGTGTTGTTTGGCGCGTCAGCGTTGGCCAACGACCTGCGGTGAATGAAGTTCAGGAACCGTAAGGCTATCAATCAAATGCACGCTATACCCCGGAACATTCTTCGCATGATGCTTCGCCTGCGAAGCCATTTCCGCCAACTGACTCGCATCCAGCTGCGCACACGCTTCAGGATGCAAATGCACCACGCCAATGGACAGTGACAGCAACGGAAACTCCTGTCGTATACCCTGGCGGTTAGGCGCAACAAAACACCCAGCCTCAAGGTGTTCGGGACGATAAAACCGTCGGCATTGGCTCTGGAAATCATCCAGCAACTGGTTAAGTCGTTTGCGCCAATCCTCCGGGCCGAGCACCAACAGAAAATCGTCCCCTCCAATTTGCCCGACAAAGTCGCGAGACGGGTCGACGCGTTCGTTGAGGCATTGCGCCAGACACAGCAGCACCTCATCCCCACGTCCATACCCGTAGATATCGTTAAAGGGTTTGAAACTGTCGATGTCGACATAGCAAATGACCGACTCGCGCCCCTGCTGCAGCAACCTCGTCAAACATTGCTGAATCGGCACATTCCCCGGCAGCAAGGTCAGCGGATTGGCATAGCGGGCCTGCTGGATTTTCAGTTCGGTGATCAGTTTGAGCACGTCAATCACCCGGCCCAGGCCCAGGTAGCTGCCGTTGAGGGTGATGATGAAATCCTCTTCGATGCGTTGGCGGGCGCGGCTGGTGATCAGGCGGCTGACCTGTTGCAGCGACTGGCTCATTTCCACGGCGAGGAAGTCGTCGTTCATCAGGCGGCTGATCGGTTTGCGGGCGAACAGGTCGGTGGCAAAGGGTTTGAGCAGCGCATCGGACAACGAGTGACGATGAACGATGCCGCACGGTTGGCCCTGTTCATCGAGCACCGCCAGCGAGTTGAGGTTGGCCTGGCGGCGGAAAGCCTCCAGTACGGTGGCGGTCGGTGTGTCGCGATTCACGGCGGGTTGATCGTTGAGCAGGGCTCTGAGATCGCTGCCTTCATCGTTCAGCGCCACGGCGCTGCTGTCGTGCTTGGGCATCAAGGCCCGGGCATCGCGCGACGGGTGTTCCTGAGGACGGCCGAGCAGGTAGCCCTGTACCAGATCCACACCCATTTCGGTCAGTACCGCCAGTTCCTCTGGCAACTCGATACCTTCGGCAATCACCTGCGCCCGGGAAGCCTTGGCGATTTGCAGGATTGATCCGACGAACTCGCGTTTCAACGCATCCTGATGAATGCCGTCGATGAAGTGCCGGTCGATCTTCACGTAATCCGGCCGCAGCTCCGACCACAGACGCAGGCTTGAATAACCGGCCCCAAGATCGTCGAGGGCAATCGAAAACCCCATCGCCCGATAGTGATGCAGTGCTGTTTGCAGCAACTGGAAATCATCGATCGGCGTCTGTTCGGTGAGTTCGATCACCACCTGGCTCGGCGGAATACCGAAATCCTGCAGCAGCTGCAGCGTGCGCCCCGGCTGGTGCGCGGCTTCGAGCAGGGATTCGGGAGAGACGTTGAGAAACAGCTTGCCCGGCAACTGCTGTTCGTTGAAGCGACGACAGGCACTCTGACGGCAGGCGATTTCCAGTTCGCTCAAGCGCCCGGCCTGACGGGCCACGGCGAACAGGGCGATGGGCGAGTGCAGCGGGCTGTTGGACGGGCCGCGGGTCAGGGCTTCGTAGCCGAGAATGCGCCGTTCGGAGAGGCAAATGATCGGCTGGAACAGGCTGTGTAATCCGCTTTGAGTCAGGATCGAGCTCAAGGCACTCAGCTGTTCGGTCGTGGTCATGGCAATCTCTGGCGATAAAAAAAGGACTGGGAGCGTTCTCGATGAAGAGAACAGCTCCCAGTCCTTTATTGCACGACAGAATGATGACTGTTTGATGACGATCCGGGGATCGTCAGCATTAAATTGCCATCACCTTACTTCTTTGCGACCTGGTTGCTCAGCTTCAGGTAATCCAGCAGCACTCGCCCGGTCTCGCTCAGGTAGGCGTCGTCTTCCGGTTTGACCTTGTCCGGCTCGGCGGCGGCCAGGGCGTCGTCGTCTTCTTTCTTCAGCTCTTTGAGCGGTTCTTCGCCTTTGGCCTTGCGACGGATGTTTTCCATCGCCAGTTGCTTGGCGTCGATGTCGGCGTGCTGGGCACGGCGTTCGGCTTCATTGAGGCTGACGGTTTTTTCTTCCAGCAGCTTCTGCGCCAGGGCCAGCTTGTCGCGGATGAACACGAACTCCGCATCCTTGGCAGAACGGCTGTCATGCTCGGATTTCAGCTGGGCCAGGTACGGCTTGAACGGATCGCTCGCCGGTTTGATCGCTGCGCGGATGGTGTCCCACGGCATGGCTTCCGGCAGGGCGCTTTCGCCGATTTCCTTGGTGTCGATGATCGACGGGTAATCGATGTCCGGCAGTACGCCCTGATGCTGGGTGCTCTGGCCGGAAACCCGGTAGAACTTGGCCAGGGTCAGTTTCAGTTCGCCGTGGTTCAGCGGCTGGATGGTCTGCACGGTGCCTTTGCCGAAGGTCTGGCCACCGATGATCAGCGCACGGTGATAGTCCTGCATGGCGCCGGCGAAGATCTCCGAAGCCGAGGCGGACAGGCGGTTGACCAGCAGCGCCATCGGGCCTTTGTAGAAGGCGCCCGGGTTTTCATCTTCAAGTACATCGACCCGGCCATCGGCGTTACGCACGAGCACGGTAGGGCCCTTGTCGATGAACAGGCTGGTCAGCTCGGTGGCTTCCTGCAGGGAACCGCCGCCGTTGTTGCGCAGGTCGATGACCACGCCGTCGACTTTCTCTTTCTGCAGTTCGGTCAGCAGCTTCTTGACGTCGCGAGTGGTGCTCTTGTAGTCCGGATCGCCGGCACGGAAGGCCTTGAAGTCGAGGTAGAACGCCGGAATCTCGATCACGCCGAGCTTGTAGTCCTTGCCGTCCTGTTTCAGGTTCAGCACGGACTTCTTCACGGCCTGGTCTTCGAGCTTCACCGCTTCGCGGGTGATCGGCACGATCTTGCTGGTCTGATCGTTCGGCGCATTGCTGGCCGGGATGACTTCCAGACGCACCACGGTGCCTTTCGGGCCACGGATCAGCTTGACCACTTCGTCCAGACGCCAGCCGACCACGTCAACCATCTCTTTGTTGCCCTGGGCAACGCCGATGATCTTGTCGGCCGGAGCAACCTGCTTGGTCTTGTCGGCCGGGCCTGCCGGCACCAGACGCACGACTTTCACCTGGTCGTTGTCGCTCTGCAACACGGCGCCGATGCCCTCGAGGGACAGGCTCATGTTGATGTCGAAGTTCTCCGCGTTATCCGGCGACAGATAGTTGGTGTGCGGATCGTAAGACATGGCGAAGGTGTTGATGTACGCCTGGAAGATGTCTTCGGCGCGGGTCTGGTCCAGACGCGCCAGTTGATTCTTGTAGCGCTTGGTCAGGGTTTCCTGGATCTGCTTCGGCTCTTTGCCGGCGATCTTCTGCCGCAGCACTTCGTCCTTGACGCGTTTGCGCCACAGGTCATCGAGTTCGGCGGTGGACTTGAGCCACGGAGCATCCTTGCGATCGATCAGCAAGGTTTCCCTGGTGGTGAAGTCCATCTTGTCGACGCCTTTGTTCAGCTCGGCAAGGGCGAAGTCCAGACGCGCCTTCACGCGGTCCAGGTAGCGCTTGTAGATGGTGAACCCGGCGTTGAGGTCGCCGCTCTTGAGGAAGTCGTCGAATTGGGTCTTCCACTTGTCGAATTCGGCGATGTCGCTGGCCATGAAATAGCTGCGCGACGGGTCGAGCAGCTTGATGTAGCTGTCGTAGATGATCACCGAGCGCGCATCGTCGAGCGGCGGCTTGCTGTAGTGATGACGCTTGAGCAACTCGACGACGTTCAGACTGGCGATCACTTCGTCGCGATCAGGCTGTAACTTGTCCCAGCTGTTGGCTGCGAATGTGGTGCCCGACACCGGCAACAGACCGATACCGATGAAAAGAGCGAGGGCGGTGCTGGGGAGCAGATGCTTCATGCTGATTCGACGCGGGGACAATTGATAACGCATATTAGGCCGTCTTTGAAGTCGCCGGTACCGCTACGCTCTGTACGATAACTGCTGTTCAGCGTTCGTTCAGACCCCAGGGCCGGTCGCATAATGCAAAAAGCCCGGCGCTACAGCTTCGGGCTCAGTCCAGACTCACTATGGAGGCACTGTGAAGGCATTGCAAGGCGTTGAAGGTCAAGTGGCATGGGTTGATGAACCAAGTCCTACATGCGATGTAGGACAAGTTCGCATCCGGGTGGCGGCAGCGGGCCTCAATCGCGCGGATTTATTACAGAAAGCAGGACTTTATCCACCCCCTCCGGGTGCCAGCCAGGTGCTGGGTCTTGAGTGTTCCGGGGTGATCAGCGAGGTCGGTGCAGGATCGTCCTGGCAGGTCGGTGACCGGGTCTGCGCCTTGCTGGCCGGGGGCGGGATGGCCGAAGAAGTGGTCGTCGACGGACGGCATGTGCTGCCGGTTCCGGAAGGCGTATCGCTGATCGAAGCCGCGGCGTTGCCCGAGGTGTACGCGACCGTCTGGCTGAATGTGTTTCAAATTGCGGCGCTCAAACCGGGTGAGAAAGTTCTTCTGCACGCCGGAGCCAGTGGTATCGGCTCAGCCGCGATTCAACTGTGCAAGGCTTTCGGCAATCCGTGCTGGGTCAGCGTCGGTTCGGCTGAGCGGCTGGTCTATTGCGAGTCGTTGGGTGCCCAGGGCGGGGTGGTGCGCACCGACGACCTGGAAAGCCTGCGGGATTTCGGGCCGTTCGATGTGATCCTGGATCCGGTGGGCGGCAACTATTCGGCTTTGAACCTCAAGCTGATGGCGCAGGACGGACGCTGGGTGCTGATCGGTCTGATGGGCGGCCGCGAGGCAAAACTGGATCTGGCTCAGGTGCTGGCCAAGCGCGTGCAACTGCTGGGTTCGACCCTGCGCAGCCGTGACGATCAGTTCAAGGCCGATCTGTTCAGCGATCT
Organism: Candidatus Pseudomonas auctus; assembly: GCF_048654275.1. NCBI lineage: Bacteria > Pseudomonadati > Pseudomonadota > Gammaproteobacteria > Pseudomonadales > Pseudomonadaceae > Pseudomonas > Candidatus Pseudomonas auctus. The sequence continues at coordinate 60,685 of NZ_JBJYZK010000004.1, forward strand.
GAGCCAGCACGTGTGGCCGCTGTTTTCCGAAGGACGCCTGAAGCCGCAACTGGCCAAGGCGTTCCCGATCAAGGATGCCGAGGCTGCGTTTGCGGAGCTTGCGAGCAACACCGTAGCAGGGAAGCTGGTGCTGGTGATCGACGAAAGCCTGAGCTGATCATCGATGCTTGTGGGAGCAGGTCTGCTCCCACAAGCCAATCGCCTATTTCCAGAGGTGGATCGGCCAGCCGGACTTCTCGGCCTCTGCAAGCAATACCGGATCCGGATTGACCACATGCGGGTAATCCACTTTCAACAGCAGCGGCAGATCATTGCGTGAGTCGGAATAGAAACTCGCGCCCTCAAGGTTTTCCTCTTCGGCGTCCAGCCATTCCAGCAAACGGGTGATCTTGCCTTCGCGATAGGTCAGGGTGCCCACGGTGTGGCCGCTGTAGACGCCGTGCGCCACTTCCAGCTCGATTGCCAGGACCTCGTCGATGCCCAGCCGCTCGGCGATGGGTTTGACCAGGTGCGTGCCCGAGGCCGAGATCACCAGGATCCGGTCGCCGGCCTTGCGGTGAGCGGCGATGGTCTTGGTGGCGTCGCTGAAGATGATCGGCTCGATGAAGTCTTCAACCCACGGCCCGACCAGATGCTCGACTTCCTCAGGGGTACGTCCGATCATCGGTTCAAGGCTGAAGTCCATGTAGTCTTCCATGCGCAACTTGCCATGGCTGTAGGCGTCCATCAGCTCGTTGTTCCTGCGCATGAACGACTCGGGATCGACCCAGCCCAGGCGCCCCATCTGCTCGCACCAGAGGGTGGCGCAGTCGCCGTGGATCAGGGTGTCGTCCAGATCAAAAATTGCCAGGGCCATCAGTTCAGTTCCCTCTTGGGTGTCAGCAAAGTCATCAGGCTACCTTACACAGGGCGGTGGGATCGATGGAAAGTGACAGGCGCTGACCGTCGGGATGCAGATCCGCCGCCGAGCGGTTGAGCACATCCACCACCAGTTCCACGCCCCGAGCTTCGACGCGATAGCGAATCACGTTGCCCAGCAGGCTGTGGCTGCGGATTTGCGCATCGGGTTCGCCGTTGAGGCTCAGCTCGATGGCCTCCGGGCGAATCGCGATGCGGTGGCTGATCGGCCGCTGCAACAGCTTCGACGCACTCTCGGCATCCAGCAGGTTGTAGTTGCCGATGAAGCCGGCGGCGAACACGTCGACCGGCGCGGTGTAGAGGGTTTCGGCATCGCCGCTTTGTACGATCTTTCCCTGATTCATCAGGAAAATCCGGTCAGACATGGTCAGGGCCTCTTCCTGATCGTGTGTGACGAAAATCGTGGTCAGGCCGAGTTCGCGCTGGATCTGACGGATCTGTTCGCGCAGGTGTTTGCGAATCCGCGCATCGAGGGCCGACAGCGGTTCATCCAGCAGCAACAGGCGCGGACGGGTCACCAGTGAGCGGGCGAGGGCGACCCGCTGGCATTGACCGCCGGACAGCTGATGCGGATAGCGACTGGCGAAATCATTGAGTTCAACCAGCTTCAACACTTCGGCAACCCGTTTTTGGCTGTCGTCGGCATTGACCTTTTGCATGCGCAGGCCGAAGGCGACGTTCTGCTCCACGGTCATGTTGGGGAACAGCGCGTAGCTCTGGAACACCATGCCGATCCCGCGTTTCTGCGGGGTGAGCGGCACGATGTCGACGCCATCGAGCAGAATCTGGCCGCCATCCACCGGCGTCAGCCCGGCGATGCAACGCAGCAGGGTGGATTTGCCGCAGCCGGACGGGCCGAGCAGGGTGACAAATTCGCCCTTCTGGATTTCGCAGTTGATGTCGCTGAACACCGTGGTGCCCGCGTAGTTTTTTTGCAGGTGTTGGACGCTGACATAGCTCATTCGCTTTTGTCCTTGTTCAAGATGTTGGCGACCCAGGTCAGGACCAGCACGAAAAAGAAGTAGGAGATCACCAGCGCACTGGTGAAGTGGCCGCTGCTGTTGCGCATGTTGTTCAGATAAACCTGCAGGGTTTCGTAGCGAGTGCCGACCAGGATGTTGGCGAACACGAACTCACCGAACAGGAACGAGAACGACAGCAGCAACGCGACCATCAGGCCTTTGCGCAGGTTCGGCAGCACTACCAGGAAGGCTGCCTGAAAAGTGCTGGCGCCGAGCAGTTGGGCGGCGTCCATAAGGTCGCGCAGGTTGATCGCTTGCAGGTTGTTGGTGATCGCCCGGTACATGAACGGCAGCGCCACGGTGAAGTAGCAACCGATCAGGATCCACGGCGTGCCGACCATCGCGAACGGCCCGGAACCGTAGAGCTGCAACAGCCCCACCGACGACACCACCGGCGGCACCGCAAAGGGCAGCAGGATCAGGATGTTCATCAGCGCATCGAGTTTCGGGAAGTGGTAATGCACCACGAACAGCAGCGGCAGGATCAGCACCACCGACAGGAACAGCGCGCCGACGCACACCAGCAACGACTGGCCGAAGGCGTGCAGAAAACGCGGATCGCTCCACAGCTGGAGGTACCACTTGAAGGTGAAACCGCTGGGCAGGATGGTGGCCGACCAACTGCTGGCGATCGAATAGATCAGCGTGCCCACCAGCGGCAGCAGCAGGATGGCGAACAACAGATAGACCACGACGCGGTGGTAGACGCCGGCCGGTCCGGATTCAGCGCGAGACATGGTAGCTCCTCTTCAGCAGCAGTTGATGCACGACGGTCACCAGGGTCATCAGCGCCACCAGCACCACGGCCAGGGCACTGGCCAGGTTCGGATCGAGGGAAATGTCGCCGGAGACCATCGCCGCGATCCGGATCGGCAGCACGTTGAAATTGCCGGTGGTCAGCGCGTAAACCGTGGCGTAGGCGCCGAGGGCGTTGGCCAACAGAATCACGAAGGTGCCGAGCAGGGCCGGGGTCAGTACCGGCAGGCCGATGTGGCGCCAGAACTGCCAGCTGTCGGCGCCGAGCAGTGCGGCGGATTCGCGCCAGTCTTCACGCAGTGCGTCGAATGCCGGGTACAGCAGCAAGACGCCGAGGGGAATCTGGAAGTAGGTGTAGAGGATTATCAGCCCGGTTTTCGAATACAGGTTGAAGTCCTCGATGATCCCGGCCTGCTTCAACATGATGGTGATGCTGCCGTTGAAGCCGAGCAGGATGATGAACGCGAAGGCCAGGGGCACGCCGGCAAAGTTGCTGGTCATGTTGGCGAAGGCGTTGACGAAGTTGCGCAGTTTCGAGTCGACCCGGCGCAGAGAATACGCACCCAGCACCGCGATGATGATCCCGAACACACTCGACCAGAAACTGATTTCGAGGCTGTACCGGATCGCCTGCAAATAGAACTTCGAATTGAAGATCTTGCTGAAGTTGGCGAAGCCCCAGCCGAACTCTTCCGATTGCAGGCTGTTGATCATCACCCAGATCAGCGGGGCGATTTCGAACACGATAAAGAACAGCGCGAAAGGCACCAGGCACAGGGCGGCCAACCATTTGCCGCGAGTCATTGAGTTCACTTGAGCAACTCCCGGCACACAGGTTTGTCGTGGGGCACGCCGAGCAGTTCGCAGACGGTGCCGCAGATGTCGGTCTGCTTCGGTGCAGCGTCACTGTTCAGGCTGAACGCATCACCGATCACGAACAGCGGTACCTGGCGCTCTTCCGGCAGCAGGCCGTTGTGCGAGCGGTCGTTGTTCATGCCGTGGTCGGCGGTCACCAGCACCTGGCAACCGGCGTCGAGCCAGCCTTGCAGGTAGTCGGCGAGGATGATGTCGGCGCTGCGTGCGCTGTTGCGGTATTGCGGGGTGTCGAGGCCGTGCTTGTGGCCGGCGTCGTCGATGTTCATCGGGTGGATCAGCAGAAAGTCCGGTGCATGGCGCAGGCGCAGGTTTTCCGCGTCGGCGAACAGGTGCGAATCCGGGTAGTGATCGTTCCAGTAGAAGTGGCCGTGCTGGATCGGTAGCGTCGGGTCATCGGTATGCCGATCCCGTGCCGCCACGAACGGCGAGCGGTTGTAGAGCTCGCTGACCCAGTGGTACGCCGCGGCAGCGGTTTTCAGGCCGGCATCGCGGGCGTAGTGATAGATGCTGCGCTGGTTGGACAGGCGCGAGACGTTGTTGTGGACGATGCCGCTGTCGATCGGCGGCACACCGGTGAGGATGCATTCGTAAAGTGGTCGGGACAAGGCCGGCAGCTCGCACTCCAACTGGTAGAGCGCCGCGCGTCCTGCGCCAACGTAAGCCTGCAGATGCCCCATGGCGTGACGCGCGACCTCGTAGTTGAGGCCGTCGAGCACGACAAGGATGACGGTGTGCTTCATAGGGGCAAAAACTCCGCGAAACAGAAAATTTCAGGTTCAACCCGGATCCCCCTGTGGGAGCGGGCTTGCTCGCGAAAGCGGAGTGTCAGTCGATAATTTTTTGACTGATCCACCGCATTCGCGAGCAAGCCCGCTCCCACATTTGGATCTTCAGCAGATCACAAAAGGGTGATCAGCCGCTTTATTTCATCTCGACGATGACTTCTTCATTCCACTTCTGCGGCAGGGCCTTGGAGGTTTTTTCCCAGGCATCGGCGTCCTTGATCGGCGTGACCTTTTTGTACTGCTCGTTCGGCAGCAGCTTGGCCTTCACGTCTTCCGGCAGTTGCAGGTGCTCGGCGCGGATCGGGCGAGCGTTGCCGCGGGCGAGGTTGGTCTGGCCGGCGTCGCTGAAGATGTATTCGCGGGTCAGCTTGGCGGCGTTCGGGTTCTTCGCGTATTTGTTGATGATGGTGGTGTAGCCGGAAATCACCGAACCATCGGACGGGATCAGCACCACGTAGTCATCCGGGTTGGCCATCTTGGCCTTGTAGCTCAAGCCGTTGAAGTCCCAGACCACGCCGACTTCGATCTCGCCTTTTTCCATGGTGGCGATGGTCGGGTTGGCCATCGACAGGCGCCCCTGCTTGGCGATGTCCGCGAACAGCAGCAGGGCAGGCTGGATGTTTTTCTCGTCGCCGCCGTTGGCCAGTGCGGCGGCGAGTACGCCGTTGGCAGCTTGTGCGGCGGTGCTCACGTCACCGATGGAAACCTTGTATTTGCCGCCCTTGAGGTCAGCCCATTTGGTCGGTACTTCGGAGCCGTGCAGCAGCTTCTTGTTGACGATGAAGGCGATGGTGCCGGTGTAGGCCAGCGCCCAGTTGCCGTCCTTGTCCTTGGCCCAGTCCGGCACCTGGTCCCAAGTGCTCGGCTTGTACGGTTGCACTACGCCCTGCTTGACCGCAATCGGACCGAACGCGGCGCCGACGTCGCCGATGTCGGCGGTGGCGTTGTCTTTTTCGGCGGCGAACTTGGCGATTTCCTGGGCCGAGCTCATGTCGGTGTCAATGTGTTTCAGGCCGTATTTCCTTGCCAGGTCTTCCCAGGTGCCTTTCCAGTTGGCCCAGTCATCGGGCATGCCGACACTGTTGACGGCGCCTTCCGCTTTCGCAGCGGCCTCGAGGGTTTTCAGATCGTCAGCCGCCATGGCGGCGGTGCACATGGCAATGGTCGAGCCTAACAGTGATGCCAGGAAAAACTGTTTCATTCCAAAGCTCCTTGGTCGTGTTCAACGCTGCAATTGCGGTTTGTGTTGGTCTAGGTCAGCAATACCTGAGCCAATTTAAGGGGGCTCGATGACACTTTGATGTCGGCGATGGCGCGCCCAGCCTTTTCTATCTCCGGTATCAGCGAGTGCCCGGTAAGCGTAGACCACCCGCCAAGTCCCGGTGGGCAAGGGACTTGGCCGATGTATTGCAAGTTGTCAGGGCGACCGTTCGGTAGTTTTGTCATCTCTCGGTCATCTGCACTGCCTAGGCTTGCAACACAACCGGACGGCACGATTGCTGTGCGGTTTTGCCCCGAAACAGTGCTGGTCTAGTCCAGATAGGTAACGTTGATGCGCGATGAGGCAACAAAAGCGGTGACAGCGATTGGCCAGATCCTTCAGGAGCAACTCGACCATGGGTTGCTGGCGGCGGGGAGCAAGTTGCCGGCCGAGCGCAAGCTCAGTGAGCTGTTCGGCACGACGCGAATTACGGTACGCGAAGCCTTGTTGCAGCTGGAGGCGCAAGGGCAGATTTATCGCGAGGAGCGGCGTGGCTGGTTCGTGTCGCCACCGCGTCTGGCTTACAACCTGATGCAGCGCAGTCACTTTCACGCGATGGTCAGTGCGCAGGGGCGGGTGCCGTCGACCGAGGTGATTTCGGCGCGGTTGCAGCCGGCTTCAGCGGCGGTCTGTGCGTGGTTGCAGTTGCCGGCGCTGTCGAGCGTGATTCAGATCTGCCGGTCGCGGCGGATCGATGGGCGGCTGGTGTTGTATGTGGAGCATTATCTGAATCCGCAGTTTTTTCCGGGGATTCTGGAGTTTGATCTGAATCAGTCGATTACCGAGCTGTATGCGCGGCATTACGATTTGCACTATGGGCGGGTGCGGTTCGAGATTGTGCCTACGTCTTTATCGGTCGATGCAGCGGCGGCGTTGCGGGTTTCGGTGGGGAGTCCGGGGTTGAGGATTGCTCGGGTTAATTATGATCAGGCCGGGCGGTTGATTGATTGTGATCTGGAGTTTTGGCGGCATGATGCGATTCACGTTGGGGTTGATGTTGTTTGACCTTGGCGGCCGCTGGGCCGACCAGGTTTTGGATTGACTGTGTACATATCCGTTTCTTCGGGTGCTGCCGCTGACGGTTTCGCCCTTACGGCGAGTCACTTTGGCAAACGCCCCAAAGTAACCAAAACGCTGGGCCCCGGCGTTCGGCCCCTCGCTTTGGCTCGGTGTTCCTTCGTTCCGGGATTCATCCGGGGGCATCGCCTACGGTTTGCTTCGCTGCACCTCCTCTCGATGCATGCGGCTTCGCCGCACGGTCGCTGCGCTCCCACCCCCGGATAAATCCCTCCACTCAGCCTTCCGATGGGGCCGGCACGTCAAAAGCGGTACTCGAGCTAACGCTCATTGTGTTGAGTGGTGGAAGGGCATATGTGTTGCTTTTGCTCTCTGTGGGAGCTGGCTTGCCAGCGATGAGGGCTTTGAAGTCGGCCCGATTCTCCGGATCTATTCTTGAGTTTGGCCGCCACCGCCTGCGGTGATCACTTGCACATTCATCCTTGGCGTCGCCAAGTCCAGTCCGGCCTCGTCCAGATGCCGTTTCAGCGACAGGTTGAATGCTCGTGAAACTTCCCATTGTTTGATCGGTGCGGTCTTGAATCTTGCACGCAATATCGCGTTGCCGGATTCAAAGCTTTCCACGCCCTGAAATTCCAGCGGCGACCAGATGTTGCGGCGTTGCAGTGGGTCTGTGCGCATTTTCTGGCCGACGTCGCGCATCAGTTTGATGGCTTCGTCGATGCTCATGTTGAACGGCACGGCCACGCGGAAGATGGCGTAGCCGAATTCGCGGGAGTAGTTTTTGATGCTTTTGATTTCGCTGAACGGGATGGTGTGGACGATGCCGTCGATGTCCCGCAGGCGTACGGTGCGGATGGTCAGGCCTTCGACGGTGCCGAGGTGGCCGCCGACGTCGACGTAGTCGTCGATGGCCAGGGAGTCTTCGATGATGATGAACAGGCCAGTGATCAGGTCGGCCACCAGTGACTGGGCGCCGAAGCCGATCGCCAGACCGATCACGCCGGCACCGGCCAGCAACGGCGTGACGTTCATGCCCATGTTCGCCAGGGCAACGATCAGGGCGATGATGAAGATCGCCACGAACAGCACGTTGCGGATCAGCGGCATCATGGTTTGTGCACGGGCGTTGGCCAGGCCTTTGCGTGAGCGGGTGAGGGCGTGGTGCACGGCGGTGTCGCTGAGGATCCAGATCAGCCAGGCGAAGATCAGCGTGCCGATCAGGCTGAACAGTTTGACGCTGACGTCGTGGCCTTCGCCTTCGGTGAAGCCGATCAGCGACATGCCCCAGACCCGCAGGCCCAGTTCGATGAAGGCCAGCCACACCAGCAAATGGGCGAGGGTGTAGAAGAAGCTTTTCAGGCGCTCGGAATACAGCGCGTGGCGCTTCGGCCCACGTTGAGGCTTGAGGGCATGGCGGCGGACGAGGCCGTTGATCACCATGCACAACACCAGCAGCACGGTGCAGATCAGCGACTGGCGCAGGGCGGTGCTGGTGTCGCCGGCGGAGACGAAGGTGGCGAACAGCGAAATGCCCACCAGCACCAGCGCCGGGACGTACCAGAAGGTGCCGAGGATTTCGATGGTGTCGCTGAGGGCGCGGCGGGTCAGGCGGCGGGACAGTGGCTGGTTGCGGATCAGGTGGGCGATCGGCCGGCGGAAACGCAGGATGAACAGACCGGTCGACAGTGCCGCGAGGACGTTGGCGACGGTGGCGGCGGTGTGGGCCAGGTGCACGCCGAGGCCGGCTATCAGTCGCGGATCGCTCAGGGCTTCCCCGAATGCGGCGAAGCTGCCGATCAGCCACAGCGGGCGGAAGGCCTGGTGGCGCAGGATGTACAGCGCCCGGTGGCGGTGCGGGCCGTCGAGTACGGAAAAGGCAATCACGCAGATGGCCGAGAAGCAGGTGCCGACCACCAGCGCATAGGCCAACACCATCGCCAGGCTTTTGCCCAGCGACGATGGCAGCGCGTAACTCATGTACACGGTGATGACCAGGGCGATCATCCACGGCCCGAGCTTGCGCAGGGCGAAGCGCAGCATGTCGAGGGCTCGGGGATGTTGCGGCAGTTCTTCGGTCAGACCGAAGCGCATGCGTACCCGATGACCAAGCCAGATCAGCGCGGCGGCGAGCAGGCTCCAGACCGCGAGGATCACGGCGAAGGCGAAGATGATCGGCAGCCATTCGCTGGCCGGCAGCATCAGGCCTTTGAGCTCGTCCTTGGCCATGTCGAATTCGGCGGACCAGCGATTGAGCGGGCTGTCGGCACCGGAGAACTGTTTTTCGAAAGTGGCGAGGGTGCCACCGATCAGTCCCAGCACCCCTTCTTCCGGGGTGGCCTGGGCTTTTTTCGTAACGTCGCGCAGTTTTTTCAAGTCAGTCAGCAACTGGGCGCGTTGCTTGTCGTTTTCCAGCGACTTGATGACTTCGTCCAGAGACTGGCCGAGCGGTTCCTGAGCTTCGGGCTGAGCCTTGCCGGAGCCCGTGAGCAATCCCGGCAGACCGGCGGCGTCGGCAGGCGCCGGCGACACCAGGGTCATCAGGCAAACGAGAAAGAGGCAGGGCAGGGCAAAAAGACGAGCAAACACTAGGCGGTCAACCTCGCAAGGGGCGGATCGGGCGAGTGTACGAGCCCGCCAGATTCAATGCGAGCCGGGCGCGGATTTATTCGTTGAGTTTGGCAAGGATCTTGTAGACCACGGTGGCCAGGATCATCAGCATGCCGATCCACATGGCGAACACACCGGCGTTCTTGTCACGGAAGTTGAAACCGATGGCCAGCAGAATCATTCCGCCGAGGATGGGAATGAGCATGGAGTGAAACGCGGACATCGAGATCATGGCGACAGCCTTGTCGAAGGGGATTATTCAAGTCTAGGTGGGTTTTCGATGGACGGTGCTGATGTGTATCAGAATTGAGCCGGTTCTGATCCAGACGTGATGTCGATTGTTCGATTGCCATCGCCAGCAGGCTGGCTCCCACATTTGAAATGCATTCCATTGTGGGAGCCAGCCTGCTGGCGATGCTTTTTCAAGGATTATGGCAACTCGCGACTGGCGTAGAACGCGCTCAGCACTTTGACCAGGTGAGCCAGGTCGTGGCTGCCGCACAGTTCGCGGATCGAGTGCATGGCGAACGTTGGCAGGCCGATGTCGACGGTGCGCACGCCGAGGTGGCTGGCGGTGATCGGGCCGATGGTCGAGCCGCAGCCCATGTCGCTACGCACCACGAAGCTTTGCACCGGCACTTCTTCGGCCATGCACAGATGGCGGAAGAAGCCGGCGGTTTCGCTGTTGGTGGCGTAGCGCTGGTTGCTGTTGACCTTGATCACCGGGCCGGCGTTGAGTTTCGGGCCGTGGTTGGCGTCGTGCTTCTCGGCGTAGTTCGGGTGTACGCCGTGGGCGTTGTCGGCCGAGACCAGCAGGGATTTCTGAATGGTGCGTACGAACTCTTCACCTTCCGGCAGCAGGCGGCGCAGGGTCTGTTCCAGCATCGGGCCGTCGGCGCCGCAGGCCGAGCAGGAACCGACTTCTTCGTGGTCGTTGCACACCAGCACGCAGGTTTCTTCAGTGTCGGCGGTCAGCAGGGCTTGCAGGCCGGCGTAACACGACAGCAGGTTGTCCAGGCGCGCGCCGGCGATGAAGTCGCCATGCAGGCCGATGACCGCAGCACTCTGGGTGTCGTAGAAACTCAGCTCGTAATCCAGCACCACGTCGGCGTTGAGGCCGTGTTCGCGAGCCAGTTGATCGGTGAGCACCGCGCGAAAGTCCACGCGCTCGTCACCGGCGAACTGCGCGAGAATCGGCGGCAGTTCGGTCTGGGCGTTGATCGCCCAGCCCTGATTGGCTTCACGATTGAGGTGGATCGCGAGGTTGGGAATGATCGCGATCGGGGCCTTGAAGTCGATCAGCTGGCTTTCAACCTTGCCGTCGCGGCGGAAGGTGACGCGGCCGGCCAGCGACAGGTCGCGGTCGAACCATGGCGCCAGCAGCGCGCCGCCGTAGACTTCGACGCCGAGCTGCCAGAAGCCCTGGCGCTGCAATTCAGGTTGTGGCTTGACCCGCAGGCACGGGCTGTCGGTGTGGGCGCCGACCAGACGGATGCCGTCGTGCAGCGGCGAATTGCGGCCCATCTTGATCGCGACAATCGAGGAATCGTTACGGGTGACGTAGTAACGACCATTGGCTTCGGTGTGCCAGGTTTCGCGCTCGTCGAGGCGCACATAACCGGCGGCCTCCAGGCGTTGAACAAGGCTGGCGGTGGCGTGGAACGGGGTAGGGGAGGCCTTGAGGAAGTCGATCAGGCCTTGGTTCAACTCTTCGCGCATAAGAAGCTCCAGACAGCAATGGGCGGGAGTTTAACGCATCGGCCTGATGCTTGGGACATGACATGTGCCGCTTGCGTCAACGAGCGGCGGCCACGCGTTTTTTCAGGTAGTTCATGATCACTTTTTCGTCTTCAGGCTTGTCCGGACGGGGTAGCTGTTTTGGCCAGCGACTCTGTTCCAGAAGCTTTTTCTGACGGCTCTCGTCCCAGCGCAGAATCTCCCGCGAGGCGCATTCCCACCACTCATGACGACAGGCGCTGTAGTACGGGTGATCCGGCGCGGCGCTGCCATACAACAGATCCCGACCCACCTTGCGCATGGCGCCGCTCTGGTTGCGCAGTTTCCACTTGATCTTCAGGCGCTGCCAGGCGGACGGAAAGGGTTTGACCCGAGGCACGTCAGCGCACAGGTCCACCAGTCGCTGGCTGAATTTTTCGCCGTGCTGAGCGAAGAAGAATGCCTGCATCGCATGGAAGAAGCGTTTTTCCGCAAAGTAGTGGTAGACGTGTTTGCGCGCTTCCACCACCGACCGTTCACGCATCGCGTAGGACAGGGCGATCTGCTCGATGGTGTGAATCTCGAATCCGTCGGCCGTCCATTCATCGATCAGGCGGATCGATTCCTCGAACAGCGCCGAATCGCGGTCGGTGACACCACACAGGCCGCTGTTGTAGAGCTTGAAACCGTTCTGCGGGCAAACGCTATGGGCTCTGAGGTCGCGAGCGAGCTTCAGGTAATCCGGTCGCTCGAAGACGTCTTTCCAGTCGTATTCGAAGCGATCCATCACCGACTGATTCGCCTCGATATATTGGAACAGGCTGCTCGGGTGGCTGGTGAACAGCGTGTCGGTGTCGACGAACAGGGTTTTCTCGGCCAGTTGCAGACCGGCGGCAATCGCGCAGGCCTTGCGCCGATGGTGATAGCCGTTCTGCCCTTGCCAGCGGGTCAGGGTCGCTTCGTCGAGCAGCACGGTGTCGACCGGCCAGCCTTCGTAATCCTGCGGCCGGTCAGTGAGGATTCTGATCGCCGGGCGCTTGCCGTTTTTGGCCTGGGACAGGGCGGTCAGGATGCTGAACTTGGCTTCGCGCCGGTAGACATCCTGATTGCCGTAAATCAGGTAGAGCAGTTGATGACGGGTCTTCTTGACGGGTGTTGCCAGGGAATCAGTACAACTCATCCGGAACAAAATCCTATAAATCGGGCAGCTGTCGGTCCGACAGTGCTTAAAACGGTGCCGGGCATTCGAAACGCAAGCGTTCGCCGGACTGAGGATGGGTGAAGCTGAGCATGCTCGCGTGCAGGCACAGACGCGGCCAGGCGGCCAGGGCTTGTTCGTGGGCGTAAAGGCCATCACCGAGCAACGGATGACCGATGGACAACATGTGCACCCGCAACTGGTGCGAACGGCCGGTGATCGGTGTCAGTTCGACGCGGCACCAGTCGCCGCAGCGTTCCAGCACACGCCAGAAGGTCAGGGCGTGCTTGCCGTGTTCGTGATCGACCACGTGGCGCGGTTTGGTCGGCGGGTCGTAGCGCAACGGCAGATCGATGCTGCCGCTGTCCAGTTCAGGCTGACCCCAGCAGAGCGCAGTGTAGGCTTTCTCTGTTTCACGATCGTGAAACTGGCGCGACAGTTCGCGGTGGGTGTCGGCGTCGCGGGCCAGCAGAATGATCCCCGAGGTTTCCCAGTCCAGGCGATGGACGATGCGTGCTTCCGGGTAGCCGTTTTCCTGCAGACGGGTGATCAGGCAGTCCTTGTTGTCATCGGCCCGGCCGGGGACGGAGAGCAACAGGGTCGGTTTGTTCACCACCAGAACGGCGGCGTCCTGATGAATGATTTGGACGTTGGACAACGGCATTAAAACAGCCTCGTAACAAATGCCAACGGCGGCTCAGGGCCCCTCCGGTGTCGGAAGGGCCCTGAGCCGCCGTCGTTCCTGCCGGATCGACTCAGCGGTCTGGCAGGGTGATGTTGAGTTCCAGAATCGAGCAGCTGCCCTGGCTCTCCAGTGCCACGTGCACGTCGTCGTTGCCGATGTTGACGTACTTGCGGATCACTTCCACCAGTTCCTTCTGCAAGGATGGCAGGTAGTCAGGGGTGCTGCGCTGGCCGCGTTCATGCGCCACGATGATCTGTAGACGCTCTTTCGCGACCGAGGCGGTACTTGGCTTTTTGTTGGCACGAAAGAAGTCAAAAAGGTTCATTACCTACCTCCAAACAGACGCTCGAAGAATCCCTTCTTCTCGACATTCAGGAACCGGTGTTCTTTTTCCTTGCCCAGCAGGCGATCAACGGTATCGCTGTAGGCCTGGCCGGCGTCGCTTTGATCATCGAGGATCACAGGTACGCCCTGGTTGGAGGCCTTGAGCACGGCCTGGGATTCCGGGATGACGCCCAGCAGGCGTACGGCGAGGATTTCCTTGACGTCTTCGACGCCGAGCATTTCGCCTTTTTCGACGCGCTCCGGGTGGTAGCGGGTGATCAGCAGGTGTTCCTGGATCGGCTCTTCGCCGCGTTCGGCGCGACGGGACTTGCTGGCCAGCAGGCCGAGCATGCGGTCGGAGTCACGTACCGAGGAGACTTCCGGGTTGGTCACGACGATCGCTTCGTCAGCGAAGTACATGGCCAGGTGCGCGCCTTTCTCGATACCCGCCGGGGAGTCGCAGACGACGAAGTCGAATTGTTCCTTGAGCTCCATCAGGACTTTTTCCACGCCTTCGACGGTCAGCGCGTCTTTGTCGCGGGTCTGGCTGGCGGCCAGTACATAGAGGTTTTCCAGGCGCTTGTCTTTGATCAGGGCCTGTTGCAGGTTGGCTTCGCCGTTGACGACGTTGACGAAGTCATACACCACGCGGCGTTCGCAACCCATGATCAGGTCGAGGTTACGCAAGCCCACGTCGAAGTCGACGATCACTGTTTTGTGGCCGCGCAGAGCGAGGCCGGTACCGATAGCGGCGCTGGTGGTGGTCTTACCCACACCACCCTTGCCGGATGTAACCACGAGAATCTTGGCCAAGGTGTTTCACCCCTAAGGAAGAAGGACTGTTCAGCCCCTGAAAAACATCTCTAGAAAACTACTGCAGTCGGACAGCCTTGGCTGGAATTCGGCTTTTGGCCTTTTTCCTACTTCGTTTGAGCCGTTTTCGCTACGTTTTAGAGATGCTTGGAAAATGCGGCAGTATCCGTTAAAGCCGAATGATGTTCAACACGTCGCCCGACAGGCTGACCTGTACGCCCGAACCCCACATCGGATCGCGACGCAGGTCCTCGGAAACCTTGTAATGGCCTGCGATGGAGATCAGTTCAGCGCTCAATTGCTGACAGAAAATCCGCGCCTTGGTGTCGCCCTTGACCCCGGCCAGCGCACGACCGCGCATCGGGCCGTATACATGGATGTTGCCATCGGCGAGAAGTTCCGCCCCCGGGCTGACCGAGGAAACCACCACCAGATCGCCACCTTGCGCATATATCTGTTGGCCACCACGTACTGGCGTGGTGATGACGCGGGTCGGTTTGACGGCCGGCTCCGACGGCTTTTCCGGCTTCTTCGGGGCGACGGGTTCGGCTGCTTCCAGCGGTCGTTCGCGGGCGCCGGACGGCGGCAGCACCGGGATGTCGATGGCGATGGCGGCGGCGATGTCTTCGATGCGGCTGGCGCGGATCGCCAGGGTACGCAGGCCGTGCTGACGGCACACGCGCATCAGGCCCGGCAGGTCGACGGCGCCTTCGCTTGGCGGCAGTTTGTCCAGCGCCAGAACCAGCGGCGCGTTGCTGAAGAAATTCGGTGCCTGGGCGACTTTGGCGGCCAATTGCCGATCGAGGCTGTCCAGGTCGTTGCGGGACAGCTCCAGCACCGTAATGGCGAGCATGCTGCCCTTCAGCTGGAACACGGGATCTTGGTCTTTCGGTTCGGTTTGGCTCATGTGGGCATACAACGGCTTGTCACTAAAAGTGCCGAGACTTATAACGAGAACGCCCGCAGGCCGCAAGCCGGGTCGAACGATGTAGAATGCGCGGCCACTGTATTTACGGAAGCTTTAATGGATCGCCCGCGTTTTCGAAAAGCATTTCTTGCCCCACGCTTCTGGCCGCTCTGGTGCGGCCTCGGGCTGTTGTGGCTGACCGTGCAACTGCCGTATCCGGCGTTGCTGGCCATCGGTCGTTTTCTCGGTGCCCTGATGTATCGCTTCGCCGGCGACCGGCGGCGCATCGCCAAGCGCAATCTGGAACTGTGTTTCCCGGAAAAATCCGCCGCCGAGCGCAAGCGACTGCTCAAGGAAAACTTCGCCTCCACCGGCATCGCCTTCTTTGAAATGGCGATGAGCTGGTGGTGGTCGCGTCAGCGCCTGGCGAAACTGGCCCACGTCGAAGGTCTTGAGCATTTGCAGAAGGCCCAGCGCGAAGGCAAGGGCGTGATTCTGATGGCGGTGCATTTCACCACCCTGGAAATCGGCGCGGCGCTGCTCGGCCAGCAGCACACCATCGACGGCATGTACCGCGAACACAAGAACCCGCTGTTCGACTTCGTCCAGCGTCAGGGCCGCGAGCGGCACAATCTTGATTCGCTGGCGGTGGAACGTGACGACGTGCGCGGCATGCTCAAACTGCTGCGCGCGGGCCGGGCGATCTGGTACGCGCCGGATCAGGATTACGGCGCCAAGCAGAGCATCTTTGTGCCGCTGTTCGGTATTCAGGCCGCAACGGTCACCGCCACCAGCAAGTTCGCCCGGTTGGGCAAGGCACTGGTGGTGCCGTTCACCCAGGAACGTCTGGCGGACGGCAGCGGTTATCGTCTGGTGATCCATCCGCCGCTGGAAGGTTTCCCGGGCGAGACCGAAGAAGAAGATTGCATCCGCATCAATCAGTGGGTCGAAGGCGTGTTGCGTGAGTGCCCCGAGCAATACCTGTGGGCACACCGGCGTTTCAAGAGCCGGCCTCCGGGCGAGCCGAAGCTGTACGCCAAACGCGGTTGATTCGACCCATCCCCACAAGCACCACGGAGCGTTGCGATGAGCCCAGCTGAACCGGTCACAGGTTTGATTCTTTCCGGCGGCGGGGCTCGGGCGGCGTATCAGGTGGGGGTGCTGGCGGCGATTGCCGAATTGTTGCCGCTGGGGGCGGACAATCCGTTTCCGGTGATTGTCGGCACGTCGGCCGGGGCGATCAACGCGGTCAGCCTGGCCAGTGGCGCTACGGATTTTCGCGCCGCCATCGAACGCCTGACGCTGTTCTGGCAAGGCTTTCGCAGCCATCGGGTGTTGCGCAGCGACTGGCCGGGAGTGATCCGTCAGGCCAGTCGTTTCGTCAGTCACAGCCTGCTGGGCATGGGCCGGCAAATGCCGGTGGCGCTGCTCGACAGCTCGCCGCTGCGTCATCTTCTCAACGAAAAACTGCACCTGCCCGGCATCGCCGAGTCCATCGCGCGCAAGCAACTGCACGCGGTGGCGGTGACGGCGTTCGGCTACGAGTCCGGGCAGGCAGTGACCTTCTATCAGGGTGGCGGCACCATCGATTCCTGGCTGCGTCATCGGCGCATCGGTGTGCCGACGCAGTTGTCGGTGGAACACTTGCTGGCCAGTTCGGCGATCCCGTTGCTGTTCGCACCAGTGAAAATCGGCGATGAGTATTTCGGTGATGGCGCGGTGCGGCAATCGGCACCGATCAGTCCGGCGCTGCACCTGGGGGCGAGCCGGGTGCTGGTGGTGGGTGTCAGCGGCAACCCGCGTGGTTTCGATCCGGCGCAACCGCTGGAGCGCGCCTATACCGGGCAGCAGCCGACGCTGGCGCAGATCGGCGGGCACATGCTCAACAGCACCTTCATTGATAGCCTGGAAAGCGATATCGAGCTGCTTCAGCGTCTGAACCAGTTCAGTCATCTGATGCCCGAAGGCACGCCGACCCGCGCTCTGGGTGTGGCGCCGGTGGAAGTGTTGGTGATTTCACCAAGTCAGCCGATCGATGAAATCGCGGCGCGGCATCGTCAGGAATTGCCGGCGGCGTTGCGTCTGTTTCTGCGTGGGCCGGGGGCGACCAAAACGAGCGGGGCAGGGGTGTTGAGTTACTTGCTGTTCGAGGCGGGGTATTGCAGCGAATTGATCGACCTGGGGCG
Organism: Candidatus Pseudomonas auctus; assembly: GCF_048654275.1. Lineage (NCBI taxonomy): Bacteria > Pseudomonadati > Pseudomonadota > Gammaproteobacteria > Pseudomonadales > Pseudomonadaceae > Pseudomonas > Candidatus Pseudomonas auctus. The sequence goes on from NZ_JBJYZK010000004.1 coordinate 77,759, forward strand.
GCGCGATGCCCTGGCCAAGCGCGATGAGCTGTGCCGGTTTCTCGGGATAACCGCGGCGTTCGCTCCCGCTTGAGATTTGTGGTGCCGCCATTCGCGAGCAAGCCCGCTCCCACACTGGTTTTGTGAACGACACAAAACCAGTGTGGGAGCGGGCTTGCTCGCGAAGGCGTCCTTTCAGACGCCACTGACACCAGGATCAGAAGTGGAACTTCACCAGGAAGCTCGTGGTGCTCTGATCGGTCTTGAAGTACTGGCTGTCCTTGATCCCGTACTTGTCCGACCAGTAGTCGTACTCGACACCCACATACAGCTGCTTCTGGCCAATGCTCAGCGCCTTGCCCAGGTCGTATTTGACCTGTGGGTTGAAGTGCAGGTTGGCGTGGTAATCGCCTTTGGAGTTGGAGTCGTTGTCGACCACCCAGTCCATGAAGCCGTCGATCAGGATGTTCGAGTCGCCGACCGGAATCGTGTAGGACCAGACCGGGGTGATCTGCCAGACGTTGTCACCGGCGCGGGAGCCTTCGGTGTGGCGCTGGTAGAAGTTCAGCTGGAAGTAGTCGAAGCCCGGGATCGCCAGGTCAAAGCCTGGACCGATCAGGTACGACTCGGTATCGCCTTCACCGAATTCGTAGGTCATGGCCAGCAGTACGTCGGTGACCGGACCGAAAGCCAGTTTCTGATCGAAGATCTTGCCGAACGACAGACGCGGGCTGATTTCGCCGTAGTAAGTGTTCGAGCCGACACCGCCGTCATCCTTGCCGTTGTAGAAGATCTTGTCGACGAACACGAAGTTGTCGCCGTACTTCCAGGCATCGGCGTGCTCGAAGGTGACGGTCTGCTGAATGCGCGGGTTGACCTGGAAGTCCTTGCCATAGAGGTAGGTCAGGCTGTTGTTCTGCCATTGCAGCAGGCCGTCGGCCATGGCCTGACCCCCTGCCAGCAGCGATCCCGCAAGCATCAGGCTGGTGCACATACGTTTCATTCGGTTGCTCCCAAAGTAGGTGTTCCACGTTTATTTTTTTGAGTCGGCGCTCTGGTGTGGCGCCTTTTTTCGTTGCAGCAAAAAATCATCCATCCGGTCAGCTTTCATGCTGTTAGCAAGAGCTGAGCCAAGGCTTTTCGAAAAGCAAAAAAACGCCCGTCGGCTGCTGAAAAACAGTCGATTGAGCGTGTTTTCGGGATGCCTCGGTACTGACCGAAGCCTGGATAAGTTGGCTTTTCGGTCAGAAATTAAATTCGGGCTTTTTTTTAGACCGAATTCAGGAGGCCGCGGAGAATACTGACTCAACGGCCAGGCCTCAAGTGCCCCGCAACAGAGCACCGACGACAGGTACGGGGCACGGTTGCGGGTCATCTTAGAAGTGCACCTTGACCAGCAGGCTGGCGGTGTTCTGGTTGGTGTCGAAACTGTGGGTGTTTTCGACCCCGTATTTGTTTTTCCAGTAGCTGTATTCGGTGCCGACGTACACCTGCTTTTCACCCCAGCCGAGGGCTTTGCCCAGGTCGTATTTGATCTGCGGGTTGATGTGCAGGTTGGCGTGATAGGTGCCGCGCGAGTTCTGATCGTTGTCGACCACCCAGTCCAGATAGCCGTCGATCAACAGGTCGGAATTGCCCACGGGAATGCTGTAGGACCAGCCGGGGGTGATCTGCCAGACGCCGTCGCCGGGGCGCGGGCCTTCGGTCTGGCGGCGGTAGAAGTTCAGGGTGAAATAGTTGAAGCCCGGCACCTTGAGGTCGAAGCCGGGGCCGATCAGGTAGGCCTCGCTGTCGCCTTCGCCGTACTCGTAGGTCATGGCCAGCAGTACGTCCTTGATCGGGCCGAACTCCAGCTTCCTGTCGAAGATCTTGCCGAACGACAGGCGCGGGCTGAATTCGCCATAGAACGCGTGGGGCCCTTTGTTGCGGTCTTCCTGGCCGTTGTAGAAGATCTTGTCGACGAACAGGAAGTTGTCGCCGTACTTCCACTTGTCGGCGTGCTCGAACGTCACCGTCTGCTGGATCGACGGGTTGATCGCGAAGTTCTTGCCGTACAGGTAGCTCAGGCTGTTGGTCTGCCATAGCAGTAAATCGCCGGCCATGGCTTGCGAGGCGGCCAGCAGGCCGCCGCCCAACAACACGCTGGTTTGAGTCCGGATCATCTGTTGCTCCCTCTTGTTTTTATTGTTTGAGGCAAAGCTGTCGCGAGGGGGCAGGCTTGGGCGAGCCCCCTTTTTTTACTCTTCGGATCAGTGCGGGTGTGCGTGGCAGTCGTTGATCGCGGCGCGTTCGGCGCCGCCGAGGATGTTGAACAGCAGGTTCAGCGTCAGCGCGCTGAGGGTGGCCATGGCGATCCCGCTGTGGGTGATCGGGCTCATCCACAATGGCAGGTGGGCGAAGAATTCCGGACGCACCACCGGGATCAGGCCCATGCCGATGCTCACGGCTACCAGCAATTGGTTGCGCCGGTCGCCGATGTCGGCTTCCTGCAGAATCTTGATGCCGGTGGCCGCGACCATGCCGAACATCGCAATCGCCGCGCCTCCCAGTACCGCTGGTGGAATCGACGCCACCAGGAACGCGGCTTTGGGCAGCAGGCTCAGGACGATCAGCAGACCGCCGGCGACGATGGTCACCGAGCGGCAGCGCACGCCGGTCATCTGCACCAGGCCGATGTTCTGCGCGAAGGAGGAGTGGGTGAAGGTGTTGAAGAATCCGGCGAAGAACGACGCGCCGGCATCACACAGCAGGCCGCGACGCAGCATGCGCGGGCAGACTTCCTGGCCGGTGATCTTGCCCAGCGCCAGAAACATCCCGGTGGACTCGACGAAGATGATCACCACCACCAGACACATCGACAGGATCGGTGCCAGTTCGAATTTCGGCATGCCAAAATGCAGCGGGGTGACGAACTGAACCCACGGCGCGTTGGCCATGCCGCTCAGGTCGACCATGCCGATGGCGCCGCAGAGCACGTAGCCCAGGCACATGCCGATCAGCACGGAAATATTGACCCAGAAACCGCGCATGAAGCGGTGGATCAACAGAATGGTGGCCAGCACCAGTGCGGCGATGGCCAGGTAAATCGGTGAACCGAATTGCGCAGCGGCGGCGCCGCCACCGGCCCAGTTCACGGCCACGGGAAACAGCGACAAACCGATCGAGGTGATGACCGTGCCAGTCACCAGAGGAGGGAAGAAGCGCACGACCCTGGACATGAACGGCGCGATGAGCATGCCGAAGAACCCGGCGGCGATGGTTGCGCCGAAGATTCCCTGCAGACCGATGCCCGGCATGCCGGCCATGGCGACCATGCTGCCGACGGCGGCGAAGCTGGCGCCCATCATCACCGGCATGCGGATGCCCATCGGGCCGATGCCCAAGGACTGCACGATGGTGGCAATGCCGGCGACCAGCAGGTCGGCGTTGATCAGGAAGGCGATTTCTTCACGACTCAGGCCAGCGGCCTGTCCGATGATCAGCGGTACCGCGATGGCGCCGCCGTACATCAGCAGTACATGTTGCAAACCGACCAGGATCAGTTGCAAAAGGGGCAAACGCTGAATGGCGGGTGCGTCGGGGATGCGCGCTTTGGACAGCTCGGACATGCAACACCTCGGATCTTTTTTATTCTTGTGATTGAACAGCTGCCGGGTTGCTCACAGCTGTTTCTTTGCATCAGGTAAACCGCGTTGCGGCTAATCGTTGGCAAGCCAGCTCCCACACAGGCAGTGCAAACCCTGTGGGAGCTGGCTTGCCAGCGATGCTTTTACTGCTTAGTTGGTCTGGGCTCCCTGGGCGATCCATGCACCGATCAGGTCACGTTCCTGCTGGGTCATCTGCGTGATGTTGCCCAGTGGCATGATCTGCGTGGTGATGGCTTGCGCCTGGATCCGTGCCGCGTTCTGGCGGATCTGCTCGGGGGTGTCGAACATCACACCGGCCGGGGCAGCGCTGAACAGCGGGCTGGTCGGTTTGGCCGAGTGGCAGACCGCGCAGCGTTCCTGGATCACCGAGTGCACCTTGTCGAAACCCGGGCCGGCATTGGACGCCTGGGCCGGAGCGGCAGCAGGAGCGGCAGGGGCTGCCGGTTGTGCCGCTTCAGCCGGTTTCGCGCCACCACCCAGCGCCGTTTCCGGCAGTGGCTGGTACTCGATTTTCGCAGGGGCCTTGGCCACGTCCGGCGCGGTCGACATCGGCGCCGGGCCGGTGACGTACGCCAGGCTGATCATGCCCACCGCTGCAACCGGCAGGGTCCAGGCAAACTTGTGGCTGTCGTGACGGGTGTTGAAGTAGTGACGCACCAACACCGCCAGCACGGCGATCCCGGCCAGGATCAGCCAGTTGTACTGGCTGCCGTAGGTGCTCGGGAAGTGGTTGCTGATCATGATGAACAGCACCGGCAGGGTGAAGTAGTTGTTGTGACGCGAACGCAGCAGGCCTTTGGCCGGCAGGGCCGGATCCGGCGTGCGGTTCTCGGCGATCGCGGCCACCAGTGCGCGCTGGGCCGGCATGATGATGCGGAACACGTTGCCGACCATGATGGTGCCGATGATCGCGCCGACGTGCAGGTAGGCACCGCGACCGCTGAATACCTTGCTGAAGCCATACGCCGCGCCGATGATCAGCACGAACAGGATGAAGCCGAGCAGGGCCGGTTTCTTGCCCAGAGGCGAGTCGCAGAGGAAGTCGTAGATGAACCAGCCGGCGATCAGCGAACCGATGCCGATGGCCACGCCTTCAGGGCCGGTCAGGCCGCTGCCGGGTGCCACGAGGTAGAGCACGGGGTTGGAGTAGAACACCACGCACAGCAGCGCGATCCCCGACATCCAGGTGAAGTAGGCTTCCCATTTGAACCAGTGCAGGTTCTCCGGCATCGACGGAGGGGCCAGTTTGTATTTTTCCAGGTGATAGATTCCGCCGCCGTGGATCGCCCACAGATCACCGGCAAGACCGGTTTTCGGGTTGACGCGGTTGAGGTTGTTCTCCAGCCAGACGAAGTAGAACGACGCGCCGATCCAGGCCACGCCAGTGATCATGTGAACCCAGCGCACGCTCAGGTTCAGCCATTCCAACAGATGTGCTTCCACAGTCTTTACCTCTCGCCTGTCACTCTTGTTGTCGAGTGATCAGACCTTCTCTTATTGGTGGGGGGCGAGGATCAAACGCTCATCCTCTTTGAAAAAATGCTCATCGCAGTTATTGCCTGTGCCACTGCGATCAACCACCAGGAAGTCATCCCGCTTTTCGATCGTCAGCACCGGGTGGTGCCAGACGCCGCGATGGTAATTGATGCCCTGCCTGCCGTTGGTGACGAAGGCGCGGACCAAGCCTGATACAGGTACATCGCCAAGTGGCGCGACCACGATCAGAAAGGGGTTGCCGAGCAGCGGGATGAAAGCCTGGCTGCCCAGCGGATGGCGTTCCAGCATGCTGACGGTCAGCGGCATGTCCTGCGCGTCGGCGCGGAAGATGCTGATGATCGCGTTGTCCTCAGGCGTCGCGGTTTCGACCGTCGCCAGTTTGTGGAAGCGCATGGTCGAACCGTTGTTGATCATGAAGTGATCGCTGCCGTCGGTTTCGATCACGTCACCGAAAGGGGCGAAGGCTTCTTTGGTCAGCGGTTCAATCGTCAGTGTGCGCATGCTGTTCTTCTTATCCGAATTCTGTGTTGTTGGTTCTGTTGCTATCGCTGGCAGGCCAGCTCCCACATCTGGAATACATTCCCTTGTGGGAGCCAGCCTGCTGGCGATCGGGTTCAGCGCTTATTTAGCGACCTTGCCCAGTACGCGCAGGCGGCTCACACCACCATCCGGGAACACGTTCAGACGGATGTGGGTGATCGGGCCCAGTGCCTTGATCTGCTCGACGAAGGTGTGTTCGGCGTGCATTTCCAGCTTCTGGCTTGGCAGCAGTTCACGCCAGAACAGCGACTGGGTTTCGATCTGGCTGTCGGTGCCGCCCTTGACGAACGCGCCCTGGATCGAGCAGGTGTCCGGGTAGTTGCCCTTGAAGTGCAGGGTGTCGACGATGATTTTTTCGATCTCGCCCGGGTGGCCCAGCGCGACGATCACCCAGTCATTGCCCGGGGTACGACGACGTGCGGTTTCCCAGCCGTCGCCCATGTTGATGCCACGGCCCGGGTTGAGAATGTTGCTCATGCGGCCGAAGTGTTCGTCGGAGCAGGCGAGGGCGCGGCCACCGTTGAGGGCTGCGGCCAGGTCGACTTGCTCGTTGTCGCCAACAGCGGACCAGTCGCGGAACGGAATGCCGTATACGCGCAGACGGGCCACGCCGCCATCCGGGTAGATGTTGAAGCGCAGGTGGCTGAATGCCTTGTCGTTGCTGATTTCGTGGTAGTGGTGGCTGTTGCCCTGCAACTCGACGGCCGACAGTACTTCAGTCCACTGGGTGTTTTCGTCCGGCTCGCCCGACGCCAGGAAGCAGGCTTCCAGCGAGGCCGATGGCGGGAAGTTGCCGGTGAAGAATGAAGTGTCGATGTCCACGCCTTTGATCGAACCCGGTACGCCCAGGCGGATCACCGCGCTGTCGTAGCCTTCGAAGCGCTTGCGGCGGGACTCCCAGCCGTCCATCCACTTGCCGTTGTCATCGAACACGCCCTCCTTCCACACGGCCGGGGTCGGCTGAAACAGACGATTGGCGTCTGCGAACCAGTCATCGGTGACCGAGATGATTTTGGTGCCCAGACGGGCATCGGCCAGGTTGACGAACTTCTCGAAAGGTACGGCGTAAGCTTTCATTCTTCTTGTCTGCCTTTAAATAAGTGGCTGGGGATGCTTGCAAGGCCCTGGGAAACGCAAGCGTTCTAGAGGTTTCTCGGGCCAGGCTTGCTAGAGAGTCAGTAATCGGAACAGGGCGATCTTGTTGATCTCCGCCAGCGCGCATTTGAACTCGGTGTCGACCGGGTTGTGAATGCGCGTTTCGAACGCCGCGAGGATCTGATGCCGGTTGCTGCCTTTTACCGCCATGATGAAGGGAAACTTGAACTTGGCTTTGTAGGCGTCGTTCAGCTCGGTGAAGCGCTGGAACTCTTCGGCCGTGCATTGGTGAATACCGGCGCCAGCCTGTTCATGGGTGCTGGCTTCGGTCAACTCGCCCTGGACGGCAGCTTTGCCGGCCAGGTCCGGGTGAGCGTTGATCAGTGCCAGCTGACTGGCGTGATCGGCGCTCAACAGGATGTCGCTCATGCGCTGGTGCAGGGTTTCGATCTGGTCGATCGACGCATCCTGGCCCAGGTCAAAGGCCTTCTCGGCCACCCATGGCGAATGTTCGTAGATGTCGGCGAAGGCTTTGACGAAGGCGTCGCGGCTCAGGGTCGACGGCTGCAGGGTTTGAAAGGTGCTCATTTGGCAGCCCCTTGGTACGGGTGGGTTTCGTGCCAGTGACGTGCGATGTCGACGCGGCGGCTGAACCACACCTGTTCATGACTTTTAGCGTATTCGATAAAGCGCTTGAGCGAAGCCAGACGCGCCGGACGGCCGATCAGACGGCAGTGCAGACCGATCGACAGCATCTTCGGCGCTTCGGCGCCTTCGGCATAAAGCACGTCGAACGCATCTTTGAGGTATTCGAAGAAATCGTCGCCCTTGTTGAAACCCTGGACCTGGGTGAAGCGCATGTCGTTGGTGTCCAGGGTGTACGGGATCACCAGGTGCGGCTTGCCGGTCGGGTTGTTCGGTTCCCAGTAGGGCAGGTCGTCGTCGTAGGTGTCGCAGTCGTAGAGGAAACCGCCTTCTTCCATCACCAGACGGCGGGTGTTGGGGCCGGTGCGACCGGTGTACCAGCCCAGCGGGCGCTCGCCGGTGAGTTCGGTGAGGATGCGGATCGCTTCGAGCATGTGCTCGCGTTCCTGCGCCTCGTCCATGTACTGGTAGTCGATCCAGCGGTAGCCGTGGCTGCAGATCTCGTGACCGGCCGCGACCATCGCGCGGATCACATCCGGGTGACGCTGGGCGGCCATGGCCACGGCGAAGATGGTCAGCGGAATGTCGAATTCCTTGAACAGTTTCAGGATCCGCCAGACGCCGGCACGGCTGCCATACTCGTAAAGCGATTCCATGCTCATGTTGCGCGCGCCTTGCAGAGGCTGGGCCGCGACCATTTCCGAGAGGAAGGCTTCCGATTCTTTGTCGCCATGCAGGATGTTGCGCTCGCCACCTTCTTCGTAATTGAGTACGAAGGACAGGGCGATCCGGGCATTGCCCGGCCAGTGTGGGTGAGGAGGGTTACTGCCGTAACCGATCAGGTCGCGTGGGTAGTCAGCGCTCACTGCAGTCTTCCTTCTTATTCGTTGACAGATTGTGTGGCGCCTTGAAGATGGGATGGCAGCTGGCGTCACAGCGATGGGCTGATTGTATACAACTTTATTCTCAATTTGTAAGCCTGAATTTTCGCATTTTTCACCGGCCGTCCTCTTTTGCTGATAACGGTGAGAGCCTGCAAGAAATCTGCCTGATCAGTCAGCTAATGGATCAGAGGTTCAATGAATGCATGGTTCGAGGCCTGAGCAGCGGAAAATCGGCGGAGGCTGGGGGTGGGAGGAAAAATGTCGTTTTTATTGTGTACAATTTTTTTGAAAAGTGTCTTAATCAGTCGCTCGCCGCAGCTTTTCGTGCTCCGAAACGGTGCGGTCTCCTTTCAACTGACTTCGGGAGGCGCGAGGTCTGACTGCTCCACGCAGGCAGGCGCGCAGAATCAATGGGACGTTTGACAACACACGTTTTGGACGCTGCACACGGTTGCCCGGGCAGCTCGATCAAGGTCGAGCTGTACCGCGTTGAAGGTTCGCACCTGGAATTGGTCGCCAGCGCGCTTACCAACAGCGATGGCCGGGTCGATGCGCCGCTGCTGCAAGGCGATGACTACCGTACCGGTGTCTATCAGGTTCAGTTCCACGCCGGCGATTACTACCGCGCCCGTGGCGTCCAGTTGCCGGAGCCGGCATTTCTGGACGTGGTGGTGCTGCGGTTCGGCATCTCTGCCGAACAGGATCACTACCACGTGCCGTTGCTGATCTCGCCTTACAGCTATTCCACCTATCGGGGCAGTTGACCCCCAAGCAGCTGCCCCTGCCGGGAAGCGACTGCGCATATAGCTTCTTTGGTCTTTCGCCCGCTCACACTGCGGGCTTTTTTTTGCGTTTCGAACCACCCCCGGCAGGCAGAGTCACGGCTTCAAAGCCTCGCGTCATTGTCCCTGACGATGAAAACGGTATCCGCGTGGGAGGCGAGTATTTGAGATCCACCCTTGAGCCAGATCAACCGGTTTTGTGCATGTGCCTCTCTGACCACCTGTGCTGCCGGCGGGTCGACCAGATGCTCCAGTCGTGCGTCGAAGTTGTTCGGCTCGAGATTCGTCAGCCGATGAATTTTCCGGCCCCTGACGCGATATAGGCTCAGGCAATACACAAAGTCGTGCATCTTCTGGCGAAGAACCAACGTTGGATATACGGTTGCCCTGCTGGGATCGAAAACTTCGTAGCCATTGTGTCGCAGCACGTACGCCATGAAGCGCTTCAGGTCGACCGCTGACTGCGTCAACATGTAATTTCGCCATTGCGGCCGAAACCTCTCCGGATCGAAGTCCAGTCGTTGCAGGGAGCCGTCCGTATTGGGAGTCGGAAGCTCCAGCGTCAGATCGTTGCTGTGGGCGTTGCTGGACGTATGCAGTATCGGCAGCATCAGCAGTGGATCGGCCAGCTCCGGGCGCAGTGCATCGTTGCCCATGCGCCAGTCATTGAAGGTTTGCCTGAGCCGGGTAAGTCCGCTGCCCGTGGCAATGTCGCCGCCATTGGCGAGGACGAACTGGTGTCTGGCCACGTTGCGGACCGTGGTTTGGGACAGTTGTGGAAACCGATTGGCGACATAGTCCGTCAACGGTTGCTGGAAGGGCGGATTCGGGTCGATTTCCCAGTGAAACGCAGGAGGTACGCGGATCGCGCCACGGGGTTGTTGCATGAAATCTCTTCGCAGAACCCGCTCCAGCAGCGCGAAGTCGTAAATCATGTGCTCCGGGTTCTTGATATATACGATCGGATCTCCGGCATCGGTGCCACGCGGCAGCAATTTGTAATGGATTCCGTCGACGATGATGTCGTCTGGCGATCGGTGATGGAGAGGAGGTTCCCATTGTCGCCACGGGTCAGCCCATTGTCCGGATGTGGCAGCGTCCTGCGGCACTGGCACGCGACTGATGAACAGCGTGGAAGGCGCGTCGTCGGTTTCAGCCCTCGAGCGTACGCGCCATTGAAGTGAGCCTTCTATCTGTTCGAGCCGAGGGCCGGAAGGGTTGATTTCACTCGCAAGCCTGGCCCTGAAACCGTTTTCCGCATCGTTGCCGACCAGCACTGTTCCACCTTCCTGGAGATCGACATAGTGCCTCAGCGCCCCGGCTGATCGAATGCCTGATCGTGGATCGGGATCGGGCAGGCGGGTGAGCAGTCTCGGTGGGAGAAAATACTGGTCGATCGGCATGTGGGGAGCGACAGGGGTGATCAACGTGTCAGCGGGGAGGTCGACGATCTCAAGGACACTGTGTTCGGGATATGTATGAACAAACTCGCGCGGGGCGATGGTGGGTGTTGCGTCGATACCGTGATGAGGGGCTGTCGGGGGTGGACGTGAAATGATCGGAATCGTTGAATCGCGGATCCCGACGTTCGATTCCTGTGATGAGGTTGCAGGTTTGGGGCGTGTTGGACGTTTGGGGCTCATGGGATAGGTACTCGCAGAGTCGATTCATGTCTCTCCGGACGGGAGAGGCTGGATGTTCAATGAATCGACTCGGCGAAATGCGGTAGATATGTCTACGCACCGAATCAGATGTTTCCAGGTGTCAGCCGGTGTGCCGGGGTCAGTGGCTGCTCAGCAACGATGCCGCCCCTGCGCCACCAAACAATCCGGCGCTGATGCGGTTGAACCAGCTCTGGCCCTTGCCGCTGCGCAGGTAACGCGCCGCGCCGTGGGCGCCGAGGCCGTAGGTCAGCTTGCACAACAGATCAAGCACCGTCCAGGTCGCGATCATCACCAGCAGTTGTTGCAGAAATGGCTGCTCGGCATTAAGGAACTGCGGCAGGAAGGCGGCAAAGAACAGGATGTCTTTTGGATTGCTTGCACCCAGTACAAAGGCTCGACCGAACAGCGCGCGAAAGCGTGGAGCCGGCGCTGCATTCGGGACTTCGGCCCCGACCGATGGCTGACGCGATTGCTGCCAGCTCTGCCAGGCGAGGTAGAACAGGTACAGGGCGCCGACGATCTTCAATGCGCTGAACAGCTTTTCCGATGCCAGCAGCAGGGCACCCAGGCCCAGAGCCGAAGCGCTGAGCAGGCAGATCGATGCACTCACGCCACCCAGAAAGGCCGGGTAGGAACGGCGTAGACCGTAATTCAGACTGTTGCTGATCATCAGCAACGACAGTGGCCCCGGAATCAGGATCACCACCAGCGCAGCGCCGCTGAACAGCAGCCAGGTTTCCAGACTCATCATGTGCTCCTTTTTATCGTTATCAAGAATGTGCAAAAGCCCCACCCGGTGAGGTGAGGCTGTTTTTAAGCATGAACCGCGTAGTGCTTACAGGAAGATGAACTTGGCGATGAAGATCGCGCAGAGCACCCACAGGCTGACGGAGATTTCCTTGTATTTACCGGTGCCGGCCTTCAGCGCGACATAGGTAATGAAGCCCAGCGCGATACCGTCGGCGACCGAGAAGGTCAGCGGCATCATGATCGCGGTGACGATCGCCGGAATGCTGTCGGTCGCTTCGTCCCATTCGATGTGCGCCATGCCGCCCATCATCAGCATCGCCACATAAATCAGCGCGCCAGCGGTGGCATAGGCGGGAATCATGCCGGCCAGCGGTGCAAAGAACATCGCGGCTATAAATAGCACACCCACGGTGACGGCGGTAAGACCAGTCCGACCACCAGCGGCCACACCGGCTGCACTTTCCACGTAGCTGGTGACGGGAGGGACACCAACTACCGCGCCGAATACGCTGGAGGCGGAGTCGGCTTTCATGGCGCGGGACAGATTTTCGATGCGCCCGTCAGGGTTCACCAGGTTAGCGCGCTGGGCGACGCCCATCAGGGTGCCGGCGGTGTCGAACATGTGCACGAACAGGAAGGCCAGCACCACGCTGATCATGCTGACGTTGAATACGCCGGCGACATTCATGGCCATGAAGGTTGGCGCCAGGCTTGGCGGCGCGGACATGATGCCCTCGTAGTGCACCAGACCAATTCCCCAACCGGCCAGTGTCACGGTGATGATGCTGATGAGGATTGCGCCGAACACTTTGTGATAGCTGAGGATCGCGATCATCAGGAAGCAGATGGCGGCAAGCAGCGGACCGGGTTCACGCAGCGAGCCGAGCTTGATCAGGGTGGCCGGGCTATCGACGACGATGCCGGCGGTTTTCAGGCCGATCAGCCCGAGGAACAGACCCACGCCGGCGCCCATCGCATAGCGCAGGCTGACCGGAATGCTGTTGAGCAGCCATTCGCGAATCCGCGAAAAGGTCAGAATCATGAACAGCACGCCCGAGACGAACACCGCACCGAGGGCGGTTTCCCAGTTGTAGCCCATGGTGCCGACCACGGTGTAGGTGAAAAACGCGTTGAGACCCATGCCCGGCGCCAGGCCCACCGGCCAGTTGGCGTAGAGGCCCATCAGCAGGCAGCCCAGCGCGGCGGCGATACAGGTGGCGACGAAGGCGGCACCGTGATCGATCCCGGCATCGGCCATGATGTTCGGATTGACGAAGATGATGTAGGCCATGGTGATAAAGGTTGTCAGACCGGCAATCAGCTCGGTCTTCACCGTGGTGCCATGCAAGCTGAGTTTGAAGATGCGCTCAAGCAGGCCAGTGCGTAACGGCGGCGAGAGTTCCAGCGTCGATGCTTCGGATTTGCGGCTTTCCACAGCGAGTACTCCTCAAGAGTTTTATTGTTATTTCCAGGACCGGACCCATGAGGGGTGGCAGCGGTCCTTTGAGGCATACGCGAATTTGTTGACCGTGTAGTCAGGAACTCGCACGCTGTGGATTATGCTTTTGTGTACAAATAAAGCAAATATTGTTTTTGGTTTTGTAGACGAAAAGACTGGTGATCGAGCTATATCACTCGGAGGGGCGATTGGTTCCCAGCGCCAGATTCACCGTCAGCCAGCCGTTGACCGCCGTTTCGCCGGCTTCGGCAAAGACGCGTTCAAGCAATTTCACCTGTTCACGACGCAGCGCCTGCTCAAATTTCGCACCTTCGGCGGTCAGCTCCAGCAGGCGTTTACGTTTATCGGTCTCGGACGCCACGCTGTTCACCAGGTGCATTTCCTGCAATTGCCGCAACGGCATGTTCAGCGCCTGCTTGCTGACGCCGAGCAGCGCGAGCAACTCCTTGACGCTCAGGTTCGGATAGCGAGCTATGAAAAACACAATGCGTTGATGCACTCGGGACAGGCCGCGACGCTCGAGCATTTCGTCGGCCTTGGCGGTGAACGCCTGATAGCCGAAGAAGAAGGCTTCCATGGCCTGTTGTTGGCTGGCGCAGTTTTTAAGGTCAAGCATGTTGACGTTTCCGGGTGAGGTGTCGTAATTTCAGTCAACAAGTTTGACTCATTTTTCCCATGCCTCGCTAGCGGTGACTTCCATGGCTTTTTCCGAACGTGTCTCGCGCCTCAAAAGTTCTCTGATCCGTGAAATCCTCGCTGCGGCTCAGCGCCCGGAGGTCATGTCATTCGCAGGTGGTTTACCGGCCGAAGCCATGTTGCCGAAGGTCGAGTGGGCTGAGATGCCAGTTTCTCTCGGCCAGTACGGCATGAGTGAAGGTGAGCCGGCACTGCGCGAAGCGCTGGCGGCAGAGGCGAGGGCGTTGGGTTTACCGTGTGAGGCGAGTCAGGTGCTGGTAGTCAGTGGTTCCCAGCAGACTCTGGACCTGGCGGCCAAGCTGTACATCGACAAGGGCACCGAAATCCTGCTCGAAGCACCGACCTATCTGGCGGCCTTGCAGATTTTTCAGCTGTTCGGCGCCGATTGCCTGACCGTGCCGCTGGAGGCTGATGGCCCGAACCTCGCACAGTTGCGCCAGCGTCTGGAGCAGCACCGCCCGGCGTTCATCTATTTAATTCCGACCTTTCAGAACCCATCGGCCGTGCGCTACAGCGAAGCCAAGCGCGAAGCCGTTGCGACATTGCTCGACGAATTCGGCGTGACCCTGATCGAAGACGAGCCCTACCGCGAGCTGACCTTCGACGGCGGCAGCGCCCAGCCGATTGCCGGACGCCTGAAAAAGTCCAGCTGGATCTACACCGGCACCGTGTCGAAAACCCTGCTGCCAGGCTTGCGCGTCGGCTACCTGATTGCCAGCCCGGACCTGTTCCCGCACCTGCTCAAACTCAAGCAATCGGCGGATCTGCACACCAATCGCATCGGTCAATGGCAGGCGTTGCAGTGGATCGGCAGTGAGCAGTATCAGCAGCACTTGAGTGAATTGCGCAGCTTCTATCGTCAGCGCCGCGACGCCTTTCAAGCGGCGCTGGAAACCCATTTCGCCGATCTGGCGGACTGGAACACGCCGCAGGGCGGGCTGTTTTTCTGGCTGACCCTGAAGCAACCGCTGGACACCCGCACGTTGCTGAACACCGCGCTGGCCAACGATGTGGCGTTCATGCCCGGCGAACCGTTCTTCCCCGATCCGGATCGCAACCCCGGGCATCTGCGGCTGAACTTCAGTCACATCGATCCGGCTCGACTGGACGAAGGGCTCAAACGCCTGGCAGCGGTGGTGCGCCAGGCACAGGCCGCACAGGCGGCATAAAAAAACCGGCCATCAGGCCGGTTTTTTTTGATTCAGACTGCGGCGAACCGCTGGTTCAGATACTCGATGATGGTGTTGGACTCATACATCCAGGTGGTCTGGCCGTTATCTTCGATGCGCAGGCACGGCACTTTGATCTTGCCGCCCTGTTCCAACAGGGTCTGGCGATCCTGCTCGTTGTTCTTCGCATCCTTCAGGGCCACCGGAACGTTCAGGCGACGCAGGCTGCGGCGGGTTTTCACGCAGAACGGGCAGGCGTGGAACTGATACAGGGTCAGGTTCCTGGCGGCGGCATCAACCTGAGCCTGGGCAGCGGCGGGGCGCTGCTTCTTGCCCGGGCGGGTCAGAAAGTCCACGAAAATGATCAGTTGGCCGAGGCCGACACGAAGCGCTTTGACGAACACGTTACAAGCCTCACAGGGAGATTGAAGAAGGCGCGCAGCTTACCCGATTTTTCACGGACGAAAAAAAACCGGCGATCAACGCCGGTTTTTTCTGTCACGCATTACTTGATCAGGCTGAGAAACTCGCTGCGGGTCGCCGCGTTTTCACGGAACTCACCGAGCATCACCGAAGTGATCATCGACGAATTCTGTTTCTCCACACCGCGCATCATCATGCACATGTGCTTGGCCTCGATCACTACGGCCACGCCCAGCGCGCCGGTGACTTGCTGGACCGCATCGGCGATCTGGCGGCTGAGGTTTTCCTGAATCTGCAGGCGGCGGGCGTACATGTCGACGATCCGCGCGACCTTCGACAGGCCCAGCACTTTGCCGCTCGGGATGTACGCGACGTGGGCCTTGCCGATGAACGGCAGCAGGTGGTGTTCGCACAACGAGTACAGCTCGATGTCCTTGACCAGCACCATTTCGCTGTTGTCGGAGCTGAACAGGGCACCGTTGGTGACCTCTTCGAGCGTCTGTTCATAACCGCGGCAGAGGTACTGCATGGCTTTGGCGGCACGCTTTGGCGTGTCGAGCAGGCCCTCGCGGGAGACGTCCTCGCCCAGTTGGCCGAGAATCGCGGTGTAATTCTGTTCCAGGGACATGAAACTACCTGTGGGGATTTTCGCAAAGGGCAAGGGTACGGTGGCGGACACGACCCTGCAAGTTCGGTGTGACGGGATTATTCGTCGCGGCCTTCCATCATGGTGCGTTTGAGCATCACATACACGGCGCCGGCGCCGCCATGTTTCGCCTGGCACGAGCAGAAACCCAGCACTTGCGCATGCTGGCGCAGCCAGGTGTTGACGTGGCTTTTGATCATCGGACGCTTGCCATCCAGACGCACAGCCTTGCCGTGAGTAACGCGCACGCAGCGGATTTCGAATTTGGTCGCTTCGGCGAGAAACGCCCAGAGGGTTTCGCGGGCTTTTTCTACGCTCATGCCGTGCAGGTCGAGGCTGCCTTCGAACGGGATCTGTCCGATCTTGAGCTTGCGCATCTGGCTTTCCTGCACGCCGTCGCGGGCCCACATCAGCTCGTCTTCGGGACCTACGTCAATCACGAACTGATCGGACAGGCCGTCAACGGTGGTGGTGTCGGTGCGCACGGTGGCGGACTGGCGCAGCTTGGCGATCCGGTCTCGGTCAGCCTTGGGTTTGCCGGTGTCGGCGCGGTCGTGCTTGATCGGCTTGACGCCTTGGATCGCACTTTTGAACAGGGAAAAATCGTCGTCTTGCATGTCAGCCTCCGCGAAGGGCGGCCAGTTTACCCAAACAGACACAAAACGGCCCGGCAAAAAGCCAGGCCGTCGATCAATCGTGTTTTTTCATCAGGTGCGGGGACATGTTCAATTCCCGCGATTGCCGTGCGCGACGCCGGCAACGACGCCACAGGGCCACGCCGAAATACAGGAACAGCAGGCCGACTGCGAGAATGATCGCCGAGCCGAGCGGTGTTGCGTTCAGGTCGCCGAGCGCCGGTGGGCGCCCCAGCAGGCTGGCGGCCCCGGCCATCGCCAGCAGCACGCCGAACGTCGCCAGTATGGCCGCGATCGCCGCGCCGAATCGAAATCGCCAGTTGCTTTGGCCTTTGGGCCGCAAGCGGCGTGCGTCAAATCCATCGGATAACTTCATTCCGACCTTCCTCAATGGGTATCGGCCCTTCGACCGGGAGTTGACCGGGTTGTTCCTGAGGCTAGGGTAATTGAAGCAAATGCGAGGTTTTTGCAGATGAGCGGCGGGCTGAGCCGCTCATTTACGGAAGATCAGATCAGATCCTGGGTCAGGGCGAGAGTAGCGAAGTTGTCAGCCATGATCGCCATTTCCGCTTCCTGCACCTGTTCGGCGCTGAGCACGCGGCCCTTGAATGGCAGATCGCGGGTGGCACAGGCATCTTCGACCAGGGTGCAGCGGAAACCCAGGTTCTTCGCCGCGCGCACGGTGGTGCTGACGCTGGAGTGACTCATGAAACCGCAGACGATCAGGTCCAGCGAGCCGATGGTTTGCAGACGATCGTAGAGTTCGGTGCCGTGAAAGGCGCTCGGCAGCAACTTGCCGATGATGGTTTCATCGCCCTGGGGTTCCAGGCCGGGGATGAACTCGCCGCGCTCGCCCTGCGGGTCGAACAGACCGCCGACGGTGCCGAGGTGGCGCACATGCACGATCGGCCGGCCGGCCGCGCGGGCGGCGGCAACCAGTTGTTTGATGTTCGCGACAGCCGCGTCCATGCCGCTCAGGGCCAGCGGGCCGCTGAGGTACTCTTTCTGGGCATCGATGATGACCACGGTGGCATGGCTCAACGTGGCCGCTGCGTAACCGCGACCGCTGAGTTGAAACATCGTTTTTGGAACGGACATTCTGGGGCTCCTTCGGGTGGGGCTTTTGCGACATTGTCCTCTGGCTGAGCGGTTCTGTGAATCGCTACCATCGTAGACACCGTCGTTGCTGGCCTACAGCCTTGTCAAGTTACACGATCTGTTCAATAGCCGAGGGGAAAATCGGAAGCGTCCTACCGTCGCCCCGGAATCTTTCCTGCGTCGTCGCGGCGCGTTTTGGCTGCTAGAATCGCCAGTCGTTTTTTCTGGAGTTCTGCCCCGTGATCACTTCCCGACTTCGTACCCTGCGCGACCACATTCGTTGGGCCGTCAGCCGCTTTCATGGGGAGGATCTGTTTTTCGGCCATGGCACCGACAATGCCTGGGACGAAGCCCGGCAGCTAGTGCTCGGTGCCTTGCACCTGCCATGGGAAATCGCCGACAGCTATCTGGATTGCGCGCTGGAAGACGACGAGCTGGTCAATCTTCAGCGCCTGCTCAAGCGTCGCATCGAAGAACGCATTCCGACCGCTTACCTGCTGGGCGAAGCCTGGTTCTGCGGCATGTCGTTCATCGTCGATGAGCGCGTGCTGATCCCGCGTTCGCCGATTGGCGAGCTGATCGAAAACCGTTTTGCCCCATGGATCGGTGACGAGCCGGCGCGGATTCTCGACCTGTGCACCGGCTCCGGCTGCATCGGCATCGCCTGCGCCTACGAGTTCCAGAACGCTGAAGTGGTGCTGGCGGACCTGTCGTTCGAAGCGCTGGAAGTGGCGAACCAGAACATCGAGCGTCATGGCGTCGATGAGCGTGTGTTCACCGTGCAGGGCGATGGTTTCGATGGCCTGCCGGGTCAACGTTTCGACCTGATCGTGTCGAACCCGCCCTACGTCGATGCGGAAGATTTCGCCGACATGCCGGACGAATACCAGCACGAGCCGGAACTGGGCCTGGCCTGCGGCGACGACGGTTTGAACCTGGTGCGCCGGATGCTCGCCGAAGCGGCGGATCACCTGACCGAGAAGGGTTTGCTGATTGTCGAGGTGGGCAACAGCCAGGTCCACGTCGAGGCGCTGTACCCGGAAGTCGATTTCGCCTGGCTGGAGTTCCAGCGCGGCGGGCATGGCGTGTTCATGCTGACCGCCGAACAGTGCCGCGCCCATCAGGCACTGTTCGCTTCCCGCGTCTGACCTGAACCGATCGTTCCCACCTCGGTGGGAACGATCATGGTCTTAGCGGTGCGTTGCAATCCAGATCAACAACCCAGCCTGAAACACCGCAAACGCCACCAGACAGGTAATGGTGAAGCGCAACCCGGCATCTTCGCGCTTGAACTTGCTGACCTTGTCTTCCTGCTTCTTCAGCTTCACTTCCTGCTCGGCCAGATTCTGCTCGGCCTGCTGCAACATCTGCGCAGCTTCAAGAATTTCGACGATCTGCAGCTTTTCGCTGTTCCAGTCACCCAGCAGGTCGCCGACCTTCACTTCCTTGACGCTGCCCTTCAAATGCTGGGCATCGGCGTAAACCACATCAAAGCCGTGCACCCGCAAAAAGTGATCGCGGCGCAGGCGAGTGTCCTCGTTCAGCGCGTCCTTGTTGTTCAAGTCCATGCCGTCGACGGTGTAGGTGGGCCAGCGTTTTTTTGCCCAGTTGATGCCCTGGGCAGCCATGAAACGGCCGATGCCACGGTTCATCGGTTCGATCTGCAGACCGCTGTCCGGGCCGAAATGCACGCGTTTGGTCGTGTGATCGACCCACACGTCCAGATGATTCTGTTCTTTGCGCACACGCTGAGCAGGCAACTTGATCGCCATGCGCATCAGGCTGTGTTCTTTGCCGTTGCGCTCGGCGTATCCGAATTCAACGAAGCGCAGCGGCCGTCCGCCGGTATTGCGGTCAGTCTGCAACGGCGCCAGGCGGAGCATCTTGTGGTGCTCGACGTGGACATCCGCCCATGGCAGCTCGACCGCTGGCGGTGCGTCTTTTTCAGCGGTGGTGTCGGGTGAAGTCTGGGTATCAGTCATAACGGCGAGATCCTGTCCAAGCTGCTTGCCGCCAGCCAGTACGCTGGCGACAAAGGCTTATCGGCCGTTTTCTACAGGACTAGAGGGTAAAAAGAGCTCAACGGGTGCGAAGTCCGTCAATAAATTCAAGAACGCGTGTCCCCAGTTCCGCCGCCAGGGGCAAATTCGGATCCTTGTAGGAGGCCAATTGCCGCTTCACGTCATTGGGCACGATGCGCAACACGTGGTTCATGCCTTCGATCAGCGCCAGTTGCGCATCCGGTTTGGCGGCCTTGAGCAATTTCGCATCATCGACCTGGACCTGAATGTCGTTGCTGCCTTGCACGATCAGCGCCGGCATTTGCAGTTGAGTGAAGGCCGCCGCCGGATCCTGACGGAACAGCGAAATCAGATACGGTTGCACACTCGGACGGAAAATCACCTGTAAGGGCGCCGGCACATTGTCGTCGGTGCGCCCGGCCTTGAGGCTGTCGAGCAATTCGTTGCTGCGCAGCATCAAAGGAGGAGGGAGGCTGCGGGCCAGTTGGCGGCGCAGTACCTGATCAATGGGCCGGGCTGTGCCAGAGAGGGAGATCACCGCGGCGGCGTCCACCTTCGGCGCCGCCAGGCTGGCGATCAATGCACCTTCGCTGTGGCCCAGCAAAATCAACGGACCGAAGCGCGGATCGGCTTTCAGTTTCTGCCCCCAGGCTACAGCGTCCGCCACGTAGGCTTCCACCGACAGGTTTCGCTCGTCCGGGGTTGCCGCCAGGCTGGCGGCCACGCCGCGCTTGTCGAAACGCACACTGGCGATGTTGTGTTTGGCCAGCACCCAGGCCAGTCGCTTGAGGCTGTCATTGCGTCCACCGTCGGGGTTGTTTCCGTCACGATCGGTAGGACCCGAGCCAGAAAGGATCAGGACAACCGGCACGGGGTTGTCGGATTTGGGCAGCAACAGCGAGCCGAAAAGTTCGCCGTTGTCAGTCGTCAACGTGACCGGACGTTGCAGGACAGTCGCCTGGACGAAGCCGGTAAACAGGGAAAGGCTCAAGATCAAAACTCGCAGCATCATCACGCCATCATTTGCCAAGGTGCCGGTTGGACTCACCCACACCGCTAAGGTTCGAGGATGAACTACTCGGTTAGCCTGCGTATACTGGCGCGCATCACGAATCTGGGTTCGATTTAACGGAGCGTCCTGCATGTCCGGCAATACCTACGGCAAGCTGTTCACTGTCACCACCGCGGGCGAAAGCCATGGTCCGGCGTTGGTCGCCATTGTCGACGGCTGCCCGCCGGGCCTGGAGATTTCCCTTGAAGACCTGCAACGCGACCTTGACCGTCGCAAGCCGGGCACCAGCCGCCACACCACCCAGCGCCAGGAAGCCGACGAAGTCGAGATCCTCTCCGGGGTGTTCGAGGGCCGCACCACCGGTTGCTCCATCGGTCTGCTGATCCGCAACACCGACCAGAAGTCCAAGGACTACTCGGCGATCAAGGACCTGTTCCGCCCGGCCCACGCCGACTACACCTACCACCACAAATACGGCGAGCGCGATTATCGCGGCGGCGGTCGCAGCTCCGCGCGGGAAACCGCCATGCGCGTCGCGGCCGGCGCCATCGCCAAGAAATACCTGGCCAGCCAGGGCATCGTCATTCGCGGCTACATGAGCCAGCTCGGCCCGATCGAAATTCCGTTCAAGACCTGGGAATCGGTCGAGCAGAACGCCTTCTTCAGCCCGGATCCGGACAAAGTGCCGGAGCTGGAAGCCTACATGGACCAGCTGCGTCGCGATCAGGACTCCGTCGGCGCCAGGATCACCGTGGTTGCCGAAGGCGTGATGCCGGGCCTGGGCGAGCCGATCTTCGACCGTCTCGACGCCGAACTGGCCCATGCGCTGATGAGCATCAACGCGGTCAAAGGCGTGGAAATCGGCGCCGGTTTTGCCTGCGTCGCCCAGCGTGGCACCGAGCACCGCGATGAAATGACTCCGGAAGGTTTCCTCAGCAACAACGCTGGCGGCATCCTTGGCGGGATCTCCTCGGGGCAGCCGATCGTCGCGCATCTGGCGTTGAAGCCCACTTCGAGCATCACCACCCCGGGCCGTTCGATCGACATCGAAGGCAACCCGGTCGATGTCATTACCAAGGGCCGTCACGACCCATGTGTCGGTATCCGCGCCACGCCGATTGCCGAGGCGATGATGGCCATCGTGTTGATGGATCACCTGCTGCGCCACCGTGGCCAGAACGCCGATGTGCGCGTGAGCACCCCGGTGCTGGGTCAGCTTTGATGGGTGATCTCAAAGCCGCCGCGGTCTGACCGTGGCGGCGCTCCCGTACTGGCGGCTGTCCAGTTTCTATCTGTTCTATTTCGCCTTGCTCGGTTCGACGGCGCCGTTTCTGGCGCTGTACTTCGATCATCTCGGATTCAGCGCCGCGCGCATCGGCGAGCTGGTGGCGATCCCGATGCTGATGCGCTGCGTGGCGCCGAACATCTGGGGCTGGCTCGGCGATTACACCGGCAGGCGCCTGGCCATCGTGCGCTTCGGCGCGGTGTGCACGCTGCTGACGTTCTCATTGATTTTCGTCAGCAAGACCTACGCCTGGCTGGCGATGGTCATGGCCTTGCACGCGTTCTTCTGGCACGCGGTGCTGCCGCAGTTCGAAGTCATCACCCTGGCGCATTTGCAGGGCCAGACCTCCCGCTACAGTCAGATTCGCCTCTGGGGCTCGATCGGTTTCATCATCACCGTGGTCGCCCTCGGTCGCCTGTTCGAGTGGCTCAGCCTCGATATCTACCCGGCGGCGCTGGTGTTGATCATGGCCGGCATCGTGCTCAGTAGTTTGTGGGTGCCGAACGCACAACCGCCTCAGGGCAACCGGCCGACGGGCGAAGGCTTTCTCAAGCAACTGCGCAATCCCGGGGTGCTGGCGTTTTACGGTTGCGTGGCGCTTATGCAACTGAGCCACGGGCCGTATTACACGTTTTTGACCCTTCACCTCGAACGTCTGGGCTACAGCCGTGGCGTGATCGGGGTGCTCTGGGCGGTCGGCGTGGTGGCGGAAGTGCTGATGTTCATGGCCATGAGCCGGATCCTCGCGCGTTTTTCCCTGCGGCGGGTGCTGATGGCGAGTTTTCTGCTGGCGGCATTGCGCTGGTTGCTGCTAGGTTCGTTCGCCGAATTCCTGTGGGTCCTGTTGTTTGCCCAGGTGCTGCATGCGGCGACGTTCGGCAGCTTTCATGCCGCTGCCATCGCGTTCGTGCAACGTAGCTTTGGTGCGCGTCAGCAAGGGCAGGGCCAGGCGCTGTATGCAGCGCTGGCCGGCACCGGTGGCGCGCTCGGCGCGTTGTATTCCGGCTACAGCTGGAATGCCCTCGGCGCGACATTGACCTTTAGTATTGCCAGTCTCGCAGCGCTCGCCGCTGCCGTTATCATTGCCATTCGAATGCAAGAGGACAGGCCATGAGCCTTACCCGTGAACAGCTTGCCCAGCAAATTGTCGACGCCGGGCGTTTTCTTTATGGTCGCGGCTGGTCGCCGGCCACCAGCAGCAATTACTCGACGCGCCTGTCACCGAGCGAAGCGCTGCTGACCGTTTCCGGCAAGCACAAGGGCCAGTTGGGCCTGGACGATGTGCTCGCCACCGACCTGTCCGGCAACAGCCTGGAACCCGGCAAAAAACCGTCCGCCGAAACCCTCCTGCACACCCAGCTCTACAACTGGCGCCCGGAGATCGGCGCGGTGCTGCACACCCACTCGGTGAACGCCACGGTGCTGTCGCGCCTGACGCCGCAAGACTTCATCGAGTTCGAAGACTACGAATTGCAAAAAGCCTTCAGCGGCATCTCAACCCACGAATCCCGGGTGCGCGTGCCGATCTTCGACAACGATCAGGACATTGCGCGCCTCGCCGCCAAGGTGCAGCCTTGGCTCGACGCCCATCCCGATTGCGTGGGTTATCTGATTCGCGGCCACGGCCTCTACACCTGGGGCGCGCAGATGAGTGACGCGCTGCGTCAGATCGAGGCCTTTGAATTCCTGTTTGAATGCGAGTTGAAGACCCGCAGCGTCATGAACCGCCAAGGCTGACTTCACCAGAACCAGCCCCTTTGCCTGATGAATGCAGTGCCCGACCGGTCTGAAAGAACCGGACGGCAAGGCCGATACCGAGGAATGCCCCATGAGCAGCCTGTCCGTCTATCACGTTTCCAGCCCCGAAATTCCGAACAAGGTGCTGACCCATTTCGAAGACATCGCCTCGACCCTGGCCGAGCAGGGCGTGCGCTTCGACCGCTGGCAAGCCGCCGCGAAGATCCAGCCGGGCGCCAGCCAGGAAGAAGTGATCGGTGCCTATAAAGAGCAGATCGACAAACTGATGACCGAGCGCGGCTACATCACGGTCGATGTGATCAGCCTCAACAGCGACCACCCGCAAAAAGCCGAATTGCGCGCCAAGTTCCTCGAAGAGCATCGGCATGGCGAAGACGAAGTACGCTTCTTCGTCGCCGGTCGTGGCCTGTTTACCCTGCACATCGATGATTACGTCTACGCCGTGCTGTGCGAGAAGAACGATCTGATTTCGGTGCCGGCCGGCACCAAACACTGGTTTGACATGGGCGAGAACCCGCACTTCGTGGCGATCCGCCTGTTCAACAACCCTGAAGGCTGGGTCGCCAATTTCACCGGCGAAGACATCGCCGGCCGCTTCCCGCGTCTGGAGGACTGAGCCGATGTCGATCAAGGTCATTCTCACCGACATCGAAGGCACCACCAGCGCGGTGAGTTTTGTGTTCGACGTGCTGTTCCCGTATGCGGCGAAACATCTGCCGGACTTCGTTCGCCAGAATGCCCAGCGTGCAGACGTTGCCGAGCAACTGGACGCCGTGCGCCGCGACAGCAACGAACCGCAGGCTGACGTCGAGAGGGTCGTGGACGTTCTGCTGGCGTGGATCGCCGAAGACCGCAAGGCCACGCCGCTGAAAGCGTTGCAGGGCATGGTCTGGGAACAGGGCTATCAGGCCGGGCAGTTGAAAGGCCATGTTTACCCGGACGCCGTTGAAGCGCTCCAGCGCTGGCATCAGGCCGGGTATCAACTGTTTGTTTATTCGTCCGGTTCGATCCAGGCGCAGAAGCTGATTTTCGGCTGCTCGGAAGCAGGGGATCTGACGCCGCTGTTCAGTGGCTACTTCGATACCACGTCGGGCCCCAAGCGCGAAGCGCAGTCGTACAGCAACATCCAGCAGGCCATCGGGGTCGAGCCGCAGGAGATCCTGTTCCTGTCCGACATCGTCCAGGAACTCGACGCCGCCCAGGCCGCCGGCCTGCAAACCTGCGGCCTGGCCCGTGAGGGCGGGGAGTTGGCAGGGCATGTGACCGTCGACAGCTTTACCGGGATTGAGCCGGAAGCGTTCTGAGTTCACCCAATCGACGCGCAAAAAAAACAGGCCGTGAAGCGAAAGCTCCACGGCCTGTCTGTTTATACGGTGTTCGAATTACATCGAGTGATAAGTCGGCAGGGCGAAACGCTGCTGGCTTTGCAACATGCCGATCTGCGGCAGCTCGCTGGCTTGTTCTGCCAGATCACGACGGATCGCGCTGATCGCCCACGACAGTTGGTCACCGGTATGCAACTGCTGATAGGTGAGTGCACGCTTGAACACTTTGCCGTCGGCACTCTTCAGCGTCAGCAGAATCCCGCCATCGGGACGGGGCTGGGTGGTGACGGCGAAGTTGGAGAACAGGGAGGTAAATTTTTCTTGGATCAGGTTCATGTCTTTCAGCTCCGTATGCACTTGAATGGCAAGCATGTATAGGGAGTTGCAGCGATTGTGCCAGTATTTCTGTTTATAAAAATCGTTGTAAATCAGTAAGTTATAAAATCAGTTCGTTTCGTCTGTCGTGCAATCTGCATGAATGGCCATCGTGCATCCTGCATTTTGCGGGATCACTGTCGATCCGATGGAACCAATATCTCCGGCCGGAATCCCGCTGTGCGTTGCAGCGCCGGGCGGATACAAAACATTGCAAAAACCGCGTGTACAGCCCGCGAAGCCCTGACGTATTTTCGGCCTCGACCCTCGCTCGAGAAGCGCCGGTTGCGTCACCCGATTGCCCGACAATAAAAATCCGGCCTGCACGTCAAGGTCGAACGGGAGCTGCCATGCGCCACGCGCCGAGCGACACGATTACCTGGGGCATGATGCTCCGCAAGCTGCCGATGATTGCCAAAGCCATCCCTCGGGTGGTGAAAGGCATGAAGGTGGCCAACGTCACGGATCCGACCCAAACCTGTGGCCTGGGCTGGACATTCGAGCAGGCGACCCTGCGCAATCCCGAGGGCCCCGCGCTGCTGTCGGGCGAGGTAGTGCTGAGTTATTCACAAGTCAACCAGTGGGCCAACCGCATCGCCCACTATCTGAACGGGCAGGGCATCGGTAAAGGCGATGTGGTGGCGGTGTTCATCGAGAACCGCCCGGAACTGCTGGTGACGATTCTGGCCCTGGCCAAGGTCGGCGCCGTCAGTGCGCTGCTCAATACCTCGCAGACCCGCGATACGCTGATCCACAGCATCAATCTGGTGACGCCGGCGGCGATTGTCGTCGGTGAAGAGTTGTTGCCGGCGTTTGCGGCGGTACGCGATCAAGTGTCGATCCCGGCAGCGCGCGCCTGGTTCGTTGCCGATCAGGATACCTTCAGCCATCCGGGCATCGCGCCCGAGGGCTATATCAACCTGATCAGCGCCAGTGCCGACGCCTCGGGCGACAACCCGGCCAGCAGTCGGCAGATTTTTTTCGATGACCCCTGTTTCTATATCTACACCTCCGGCACCACTGGTTTGCCCAAGGCCGGCGTGTTCAAGCACGGACGCTGGATGCGCAGCTCGGCGAGCTTCGGCATGATCGCTCTCGATATGCGCCCGGACGATATCGTCTATTGCACCTTGCCGCTGTACCACGCCACCGGGCTTTGCGTGTGCTGGGGGTCGGCGGTCAATGGCGCCTCGGGTTTCGCCATTCGCCGCAAGTTCAGCGCCCGGCAGTTCTGGAGCGATGTGCGTCGTTACCGCGCAACCACCATCGGTTACGTCGGCGAGTTGTGCCGGTATCTGGTGGACCAGCCGCTCAGCGCCGACGACAGCCGTCACGACGTGCGCAAGATGATCGGCAACGGTCTGCGGCCCGGTGCCTGGGCCGAGTTCAAGACCCGTTTCGGCGTGGATCACATTTGCGAGCTGTACGCGGCCAGCGACGGCAATATTGGCTTCACCAACATCCTCAATTTCGACAACACCATCGGCTTCTCGCTGATGGCCTGGGAGTTGGTGGCCTACGACCAGGACAGCGGCGAGCCGATTCGCGGCGATGACGGATTCATGCGCAAGGTCGGCCGGGGCGAGCGGGGCCTGCTGCTGGCGCGGATCGACGACAAGGCACCGCTGGACGGCTACACCGATCCACAGAAAACCGCCAAGGTCGTGCTGCAGGACGTGTTCGCCAAGGGCGACCGCTTCTTCAACACCGGCGATCTGCTGCGCAACATCGGTTTCGGCCACGCACAGTTTGTCGACCGTCTCGGCGACACCTATCGCTGGAAGGGCGAGAACGTCTCGACCACCGAGGTCGAAAATCTGCTGCTCCAGCATCCGCACATTTCCGAAGCGGTGGCCTATGGCGTGGAAATCCCCAACACCAACGGTCGCGCCGGGATGGCGGCGATTACCCCGGCCGAGTCGCTGGCGACCCTGGATTTCGCCGAATTGCTGGCCTTCGCCCGCCGACGCATGCCGGCCTACGCGGTGCCGCTGTTCCTGCGGGTCAAGGTCAAGATGGAAACCACCGGCACCTTCAAATACCAGAAAACCCGCCTGAAAAACGAAGGTTTCGACCCCGGCCAGACGGGGGATGACCCGATTTATGCCTGGCTGCCGGGGACCGAAACCTACGTGCAGGTGACGGATGAAATTCTTGCCGACATTCGGGCAGGCAAATACCGCTATTGATATTGGCTATCGGCGGACTTGGAAAAAAGGGGATGACAGCTATCGCCGTGCTCGGGAAACTATCGGCTTTCCGATTGACCGAAAGTGGAGTGAACCATGTCTGACCAAAGCCGCCAGATGACCCCCGAGGAAGCCGCCGAATTCACTGAACAGGTGTTCAACAAGGCGCGCGAGGGCGATGCGGTGATGCTCGATCGCCTGATCACTGCCGGTCTGCCGGTGAACCTGACGAACAGCAAAGGCGACACCCTGCTGATGCTCGCCAGTTACTACGGCCACGTGGACGCGGTGCAGGTGCTGCTCAAGCACAAGGCCGATCCGGAACAACGCAATGGCAACGGCCAGAGCCCGATTGCCGGCGCGGCGTTCAAGGGTGATCTGGCCGTGGTCAAGGCCCTGGTCGAGGGCGGGGCGCAGATTGAAGGCGCCTCCTTCGATGGCCGCACGGCGCTGATGATGGCGGCGATGTTCAACCGTGTTGAAATCGTCGACTACTTGATCGACCAGGGCGCCGACCCGAAAGCCAAAGATGCCAATGGCGTCACCGCGTTGGACGCGGCCCGCACCATGGGCGCTGTGGACACCACCGCGCAGCTGGAAAAACTGCTGGGCTGAGGCCGCTGGCCGCAACCCGCTCTGTGGCGAAGGCGAGAATGCGCTATCCTTCGCGCCCTCAAAATTCCCTTCGCCACAGGATCCGCCCCCATGAAAGCCGCACTCGCCGAACTCATCAGCAAAATCAGCTCCGGCTGCATGGGCGAAGACGAGATCCTGAAGGTCGCTGACGAAGCGGCACAGGCCTACGCCGATGCCGACGCTTTTCTGACCGCCAACCCGGACATCAACTACGACGACACTTTCCCGATTCCGCTGGGCGAGTGGGTGGTGGTCGGCAGCCTGCCGGAGACCGTGTTGTTCCAGGCCGACACCTACGCCGAACTGTTCGCGCAGATCGTTGCCTCGTTCGGCCCGGGCGTCGAATTCAACCTCAAGCCCAAGCAACTGGCCAAAACCGAGGCGCTGACCGCGCTCAACCGCATCCAGGTACAGATGAGCAGCCTGAACAAGGAAAACGGCGGTTACACGTTGATGAACTTCAGCCAGTTGCTCGACGACGAGCTGCAAGTGGTGCTGGTCTACGGCAACGATGTGCCGCGCGTACTGGAACTGTGCGCCGAAGTCGGTATCGCCGCCGCGTCGTCGCTGGAAGCCTTGAAGGTCGCCGTTCACGTCTGAGCGCAATAAAAGGGAACCCTGAGCGCGACCGTCTATCCTAAAAGTGCATGCCACTATTCTGGAGCGACACCATGGGTTCCACGTTCAACGGCCTGGTTGGCCTGATCATTCTTGCGCTCGACATCTGGGCGATCATCAATGTGCTGAAAAGCGGCGCCGAGACCGGGATGAAAATCCTCTGGGTACTGCTGATCATCCTCCTGCCGGTGCTGGGCCTGATCATCTGGGCGATTGCCGGGCCGCGGGGCAATGTGCGGATCTGACCGTTCGCACCCTGATCGGGTCGGGCCGATGAACTGAGGTTCGACCTGTCATCTTCGGCAACGTAGAATGCGCGCCTTTCCCGGGCAATCGAACCTGACGATTGGCGCCCGCGCATTCATCGGAGCACTTCACCATGACCGTCACCAAGACCAGCGAATACCTGGAAACCCTCTACGAAGGCTACGGCCAGCGTTTTCGCATGGAAAAACTGCTGCACGAAGTGCGCACCGAACACCAGCACCTGGTGATCTTCCAGAACCCGCGCATGGGCCGGGTGATGGCGCTGGACGGCGTGATCCAGACCACCGAAGCCGATGAATTCATCTACCACGAAATGCTCACCCACGTGCCGATCCTCGCCCACGGCACCGCCAAGCGTGTGCTGATCATCGGCGGCGGCGACGGCGGCATGCTGCGCGAAGTGACCAAACACGCCAGCGTCGAGCACATCACCATGGTCGAGATCGACGGCACCGTGGTCGACATGTGCAAAGAGTTTTTGCCGAACCACTCCAAGGGCGCCTACGACGATCCACGCCTGAATCTGGTGATCGACGACGGCATGCGCTTCGTCGCGACCACCACCGAAAAGTTCGACGTGATCATTTCCGACTCCACCGACCCGATCGGTCCGGGCGAAGTGCTGTTCTCGGAAAACTTCTACCAGGCCTGCCACCGCTGCCTGAACGAGGGCGGTATCCTCGTGACCCAGAACGGCACGCCGTTCATGCAGATCGAAGAAGTGAAAACCACTGCCGGGCGCCTGCGCAGCCTGTTCCCGGACTGGCACTTCTATCAGGCGGCCGTGCCGACCTACATCGGCGGTTCGATGACCTTCGCCTGGGGCTCGACCAACCCGGCCTACCGCAAGCTGAGCCGCGAAGTTCTGCAACAGCGCTTCATCGGCAGCGGCATCGTCACCCGCTACTACAACCCGGAAATCCACATCGGTGCTTTCGCCTTGCCGCAATACGTGCTGCAGGCGGTGAACAAGCCAAGCAACGACTAAAAGCACTGTAAAACCCCTGTGGGAGCGGGCTTGCTCGCGAAGGCGTCTTATCATTCAACGTAGAGTTGACTGGTCGTTCGCTTTCGCGAGCAAGCCCGCTTCTATATGGGATAACTTTTTTTCATGTTCGGCGGATGTAAACCTTTTGAACGATCAATCCTGACAAAAGTCGAGATAGAGGTAAGCCCATTTGCGGGTTTGTTCGAGGAGGCTCCAATGCAAAAGTGGAAAGTCACTTTCGTGGATGATCACGGTGAAATTGTCGATGAAGTCTTCGAGCGTGCGGAATGCCCCAGCGATGATGAGGCCGCACGACTGATCAAGGAACGACTGCTTCCCGTCGCCGCCGAGCTTGACCTGAACGATCTGGAAGGGCGCACCGCCGATGCCGGCGTAAAAAGCCTGAAAACCCAGAACAGCATCGAAATCCGCAGCATCACCCGAATCTGAATCTTCATTTTCTTCATGTACCAGGCCTTGGCAGCGGCTCTATCTTGGGGCTACTCTGCAAGCGAGATCAGCGAACGGATCGCTAAGGTCTGGTCTTGTCAGCTACATGCTTGTTTCCCGCCGGCAACGCGGTTGCCGTAAGCACCCGGGCCCTTTGGGCCAGTGCAGGGAATACGGAAAGTCTATCCATCTATGCGAGGGGGACGATTCATGAGCACAGCCTATCAAGAAGACATCAGCAGCAGCGTGCTGCGCCGCATGAAAGAAGGCGGTTTCGATTTTTCCCGATTCCATCCCATCGAGTTCTACGCCATTTTCCCGGACGAGGAGCGGGCACGCAGGGCGGCAGGCAAATTTCGCGGTGAATCCATCAATGCCCAGGTCAGTGCGCGCGACGACGGCGCCTGGTCTCTGGAATTGAGCAAGGTGATGTACGCAACCTACGACGACATTGGCGATTTCGAGCAGGGCTTCTCGGCGGTGGTCGAGCCCTTGGGCGGCATCATCGAGGGCTGGGGCGTGAAACAGGAGATCCGCAACCGGCATCGTTTGAACTGATCACTCTCGCAACACGTCGAGCTACGGCTGACCTTCGGGTCGGCCGTTGTCGTTTCTACGGCCCGAAAGCGCATGGCAAAACCCTGAAACAAGAAACCGGCGCAAAAAAAAGCCACCTGAAAAGGTGGCTGAAAGGGAAGACCGGAAGGAGAGGAAACCGGTCAGGGTTACGGCCGGGAGGGCTGCCGAGGCAAGCCGGATCAGTGAGGCTGCGTACTTCGTCAGCGACGTTTTTGCAGCGGATGCGCGGATTATCCGCGGTGGCCTGCGGGCAGTGAAATCAACTCTGACTATGCTGGTGATAGGCGACGGGACTGCGTCGCAATGAAGCGGGGGCGATCAGGTTGGAGCATTTGCCGCACAGGAATGGTGCGGTGCATGTGACGTGAATATCCAACCGATTGAAATCAAAGCGTTTATGCCGATGGCACGGGCCTTGCGAAGGCCTGTATGTCCGGAGTGACAAGGAGTACGGCATGATCCGCACCTATTTTGATGAGATGTATGATGCCGGCGGCCAGATCCGCCCGCATTACCGGGAGTTTGCCCGGTGGCTGGCCGAGACACCTGACGAGCTGCTGGCCCAGCGGCGACGCGAGGCCGATCTGCTGTTCCATCGCGCCGGGATCACCTTCACGCTCTACGGGGACGAGCAGGGGACAGAGCGTCTGATTCCCTTCGACACCATTCCGCGCAGCATTCCCGCCAGCGAATGGCGGATTGTCGAGCGCGGCTGCATTCAGCGAGTCAAGGCGTTGAACATGTTCCTCGCCGACCTTTACCACGAGCAGCGCATCATCAAGGCCGGGATCATTCCCGCCGAACAAGTGCTGGCCAACGAGCAATACCAGTTGGCGATGCAGGGGCTGGATCTGCACCGCGATATCTATTCGCACATCTCCGGCGTCGATCTGGTGCGCGACGGCGACGGCACGTATTACGTGCTCGAGGACAACCTGCGCACGCCGAGCGGCGTGAGCTACATGCTCGAAGACCGCAAGATGATGATGCGTCTGTTTCCCGAGCTGTTCGCGGCCCAGCGCATCGCGCCCATCGATCATTACCCGAACCTGCTGCTCGACACCCTGAAAAGCTCGAGCCCGATCGACGACCCGAGCGTCGTGGTGCTGACACCGGGACGCTTCAACAGCGCGTTTTTCGAGCATGCGTTCCTCGCCCGGGAAATGGGCGTGGAGCTGGTAGAAGGCGCGGACCTGTTCGTGCGCGACGACAAGGTCTTCATGCGCACCACCGACGGCCCGAAAGCGGTGGACGTGATCTACCGCCGGCTCGACGACGCGTTCCTCGATCCGCTGGCCTTCCGCCCGGACTCGATGCTCGGCGTGCCGGGACTGCTGTCGTCCTATCGCTCCGGCAACGTGGTGCTGGCCAATGCCATCGGCACCGGCGTGGCGGATGACAAATCGGTGTATCCGTTTGTCACCGAGATGATCCGTTTCTACCTCGACGAAGAACCGATCCTGAAGAACGTGCCGACCTGGCAATGCCGTAACCCGTCCGAGCTTTCCCATGTCCTCGCCAATCTTCCAGATCTGGTGGTCAAGGAAACCCAGGGCTCCGGCGGTTACGGAATGCTCGTGGGGCCGGCGGCGACGACCGCGGAAATCGATGCGTTCCGCGAGCGGATCAAGGCCAAGCCTCACGCCTATATCGCACAACCGACGCTGTCACTGTCGACCTGTCCGACCTTTGTCGAAAACGGCATTGCGCCGCGCCACATCGACCTGCGCCCGTTCGTATTGTCCGGCCGCGAAACCCGGGTCGTGCCCGGCGGTTTGACCCGTGTCGCCCTGCGTGAAGGCTCTCTGGTGGTGAATTCATCCCAGGGCGGCGGAACCAAGGACACCTGGGTGGTCGAGGATTGAAGGAAGCCTGCCATGTTAAGTAGAACTGCCTCGGATCTGTACTGGATGTCGCGTTACCTGGAGCGGGCGGAAAACCTCGCACGGATGCTCGATGTCAGCTATTCGCTGTCGCTGATGCCGCAGGACGGCCGTGGCGACGGTCTGCACGAACTGGCGATGCCGCTGCTGATCACCGGCACGCTGGACGATTACCTGGAACGTCACGGCGAGCTGCACGCCGAGCGCTTGCTGCATTTCTTCGCCCTCGACGCGGCCAATCCCGCGAGCATCTACAGCTGCCTCGGCGCGGCGCGAGCCAGCGCCCACGCGGTGCGCGGGCGAATCACGGCCGACATGTGGGAGAACATCAACGCCACCTGGCTGGAGATTCGCGGGATCGCCAATCAGGGCCTCAGCCGCTACGGCATGAGTCGCTTCTGCGAGTGGATCAAGGAGCGTTCGCACCTGTTCCGTGGTGCGTCCTACGGCACCATCATGCGCAACGACGCGTTTCGTTTCATTCGCCTGGGTACGTTTATCGAACGCGCTGACAACACGTTGCGCCTGCTCGATGCGCGTTACGAAATGGCTGGCGATCAGGCGGAAGCAGTCAGCGACGGCACCGCTCACGCCTATTACCAGTGGAGTGCGCTGTTGCGGGCCTTGTCATCGTTCGAGGCCTATACCGAGATCTATCGCGATGCGCCCGGCGCCCGGCATGTGGCCGAGCTTCTTTTGTTGCGTGCGGATGTGCCGCGCTCGCTGCGGGCCTGCACGGAAGAGATCGACCAGATTCTGGCGCAGTTACCGGGAGCCAACGGCCGTCCCGCCCAACGCCTGGCAGCGGAAATGGACGCGCGTCTGCGCTACACCGGCATTCAAGAAATTCTCGAGGAAGGGCTGCACGCCTGGCTCACCGAATTCATCCCGCTGGTGCGCCAGTTGGGCAACGCCATTCACAGTTCCTACCTGGAGGCCGCATGAGACTTTCCATCAGCCACGAGACCACCTATCACTACGAAGATCAGGTGCGCGCGAGCATCCAGTACCTGCGCCTGACACCCCACGACAGCGAGCGTCAGCACGTGCTGAGCTGGCAGCTTGACCTGCCGCGCCCGGTGCGCGCCCAGCTCGATCCGTTCGGCAACATCCTGCACGTCCTGACCATGGACGAGCCCCACGAAGCGATCATCATCGGCGCCCGGGGGCAGGTTGATATCGACGAATTGCGCGAGGCGGAGCACGAGAGTCAGTCGGCGCTGCCGTTCCTGCGGTTCACCCGGCTGACCGAGGCTGACGAGGCGTTGCGGGCGTTTGCCGAACAATCCTGCAAGCAGCGACGCGACCGCAATGCACTGATCGACCTGATGCACGGTTTGAACCAGCACATGACTTACAAGCCGGGTTCCACTGAAGTCGACACCAGCGCCGCCGAGGCATTCGCCGGGCGGGCGGGTGTTTGCCAGGATCACGCCCACGCGTTTCTGGCCTGCGCGCGCAGTCTCGGGGTGCCGTCACGTTATGTGTCGGGTTATCTGTACAGCGAGGATTGTGAGCATCTCGCCAGTCACGCCTGGGCCGAAGCCTGGATCGATGACGCCTGGTACAGCTTTGACGTGACGAATGAACTGGCGCGGCCGGAGCGGCACCTGAAACTGGCGGTGGGTCTGGATTATCTGGATGCCTGCCCGGTGCGCGGCATGCGCCGGGGCGGCGGGTCAGAGCAGATGCATGCGAAAGTGCTGGTGTCGCCGACACCTGTGATCTCGGTTCAGCAGCAATAACCGCACTACTCCTGTGGGAGCGAGCATGCTCGCGATGGCAATCTTTCAGCCGGCACGTGCATGACTGAGACACCGCATCGCGAGCAGGCTCGCTCCCACAAGGAAGGCATCAAGGCTTAACCTTGCGCCCGGCCATATGCTGCAAATACCCGATCAGCTTCTGCAGATCCGCATCCGGCAACACCTCGGCAGAAAACCCCGGCATCTTCGCCTGCGGCCACTGACGCAGACTCTGAGGATCGCGGATGTAGCGCTTGAGGAAGTCCGCGCCGAAGTACTCGGTCGGGTTGTAGGGAATATTGAGATCCGGCCCGAACTGCGCATCCCCTGCGCCATTCAGGCGATGGCAGGCCAGGCAGTTCTTCTGGAACAGCGCAAACCCCTGATTCACCGGGTCATCGGCCTTCAACGCAGGATCCGGCAACAGGGCAGGGAAGCGCTCGGCCACCGGTGCCATGCGCTTGATGCTCGCCACTTCGAATGGCCATTGTTCCGGGCTGATATTGTCGGCCTGCGGATCGGTCCACACCAGATAAAACGGCCCGGCGCTGTGCTTGCCTTCCGACAGCGGCGGCCAGGGCTGCGCCGGATCCTCGATGGCCAGCCAGGCGCGCGAGCCTTTATTGTTCAGTAGCGGCGCGGCGGACAGCTCGGCGGCGAAACCGTCCAGCGCTACGGCTTGCAGGTGATCGTCCGGTTTGATGCCGGTCAGCAGCGCGGCCATCGGCACGGCGCGATAAGTCATGTCCTTCTTGTAGGACACATCATTCTTGACCGTGAGGGTTTGTACCTGAGGATGCTTGAGCAATTCCTCGGTCTGCCAGGTGCGGCTGTTCGCGCCCAGCTCCAGGTTCAGCTGCGCGGCAGACAGGGGCATGCTCAGCAGCATGGCCCCGAACAGAATGAGCGTTTTCAAGTGATCGCCGTCCGTGTCGTGGAAGTGCGCAAAGGTTGGCACAGCCACGCTGGCCCGGATAGCGGGCCAGTCACATTTTCAGTGGCGATGAACAATACCTGCCGCTTGAATCAGCCGATGACCTTGGTGAGGTTCGGCAGAATCAACAACAGCGTCGTGGCGAAAAGAATGAGCCCTGCTTGCCGTACTTTTGGTTGTTTGAACATGGCTTGACCGCCTTTTTTGTTATTTCCTGATGCCTGCCTGCATATCCATGATGGCAAGCGCTGCACTTCCTGTTGAAGAACGTCTGCCTCGGCAAAACCCGACGACAACAACGTACATCTTCACCTTAGGGCCCGCGTCACGCTTTGCTTAGATCCATTTCGTATGTACTTGCTGCCGGTCGCGATTAAAAAGGCATGAGGCCCATTGCCAGCTTCTTTGCCGCCCGTTTGCTAGACAGCTCGCTCACCTGAACCGGTTAACCAAGCCATGGATGACCGTCCGTCTGAGCGTGCGCGTCAACGTCATTGAGCGCTGTGGTCATTGAATCCGTCGCCTGCGAAGACAACAGTGACAGCACGAATTTCACTCACCGCACAGGTTCGAGGACGTCATGACCCAAGCTTTGATTTTCGACGCGTTACGCACGCCCCGTGGCAAGGGCAAGGCCGACGGTTCGCTGCACAGCGTCAAGCCGGTGAACCTGGTGGCCGGGCTGCTGACCGCTTTGCAGGCACGCACGGCGTTGGACACCAGCCAGGTCGATGACGTGGTGCTTGGCTGTGTTACGCCGATTGGCGATCAGGGCTCGGACATCGCCAAGACCGCCGTGCAGGTGGCCGATTGGGACGTCAGCGTCGCCGGCGTGCAGATCAACCGCTTCTGCGCTTCCGGGCTGGAGGCGGTGAACCTGGGAGCGATGAAAGTGCGCTCCGGGTTCGAAGAGCTGGTGGTGGTCGGCGGCGTCGAATCCATGTCCCGCGTGCCGATGGGCAGCGACGGCGGCGCCTGGGCGCTGGACCCGCAGACCAATCTGCACAGCCACTTCACGCCACAAGGCGTCGGCGCCGACCTGATCGCCACCCTTGAAGGCTTCAGCCGGCAGGACGTCGATACCTACGCGCTGCACTCGCAGCAGAAAGCTGCACGTGCCCGGGCCGACGGTTCGTTCAACAAGTCGTTGGTGCCGGTGCAGGACCAGAACGGCATCATCCTGCTCGATCACGATGAGTTCATTCGCGCCGAGTCGACCCTTGAAGGTCTGGGCAAACTCAAGCCGAGTTTCGAAATGATTGGCCAGATGGGCTTCGACGCCACGGCACTGCGGGTCTACAGCCACGTCGAACGGATCAATCATGTGCACACGCCGGGCAACAGCTCGGGGATCGTCGACGGCGCGGCGCTGATGTTGATCGGTTCCGAGGCCAAGGGACGCGCGTTGGGCCTGCAACCCCGGGCGCGGATTGTCGCCACGGCGGTCACCAGCACCGATCCGACCATCATGCTCACCGGCCCGGCGCCGGCCACTCGCAAGGCACTGGCCAAGGCCGGGCTGCGTGTGGAAGACATCGACCTGTTTGAAGTCAACGAGGCGTTCGCCTCGGTGGTGCTGAAATTCATCAAGGACATGGCCGTCGACCCGGACAAGGTCAACGTCAATGGCGGCTCGATCGCCATGGGCCACCCGCTGGGCGCCACCGGTTGCGCGATCCTCGGCACCTTGCTCGATGAACTGGAAGCCCGACGCCTGCGCTACGGCCTCGCGACGCTGTGCGTCGGCGGCGGCATGGGCATCGCCACCATCATCGAACGCCTCTGACCTCAAGGAAACCTGTCATGACCCAAGCCATTCGTTACGAAAAAGGCCAGGACGGCATCGTTCTCCTGACCATCGACATGCCGGGCCAGAGCGCCAACACCATGAACGCGTTGTACCGCGAGGCCATGGCTGAAAGCGTCGCCCGACTGCTGGCGGAAAAAGATGAGATCGCCGGGGTGATCATCACCTCGGCCAAGAAAACCTTCTTCGCCGGCGGCGACCTGAATGAACTGATCAAGGTCGGCAAGCCCGAAGCCAAGGCCTTCTATGACATGGTGCTGACCCTCAAGGGCCAGTTGCGCACCCTGGAAACCCTCGGCAAACCGGTGGTCGCGGCGATCAACGGCGCGGCGCTCGGCGGCGGCTGGGAAATCTGCCTGGCCTGCCACCACCGGGTGGCACTGGACGATGCGTCGGTGCAGCTCGGTTTGCCGGAAGTGACCCTCGGCCTGTTGCCGGGCGGCGGTGGCGTGGTGCGGATGGTGCGCATGCTGGGCATCGAAAAGGCTTTGCCGTATCTGCTCGAAGGCAAGAAAGTCCGTCCGCAGCAGGCGTTGCAGGCGGGGCTGATTGATGAACTGGCAGCGGATCGCGATGAGCTGCTGGCCAAGGCCCGGGCCTGGATTCTGGCCAATCCTGCGGCGGTGCAGCGTTGGGATGTGAAGGGCTATCAGATTCCCGGCGGCACGCCCTCCAATCCGAAAGTCGCGCAGATGCTGGCGATTGCGCCGTCGATCCTGCGCACCAAAACCCAGGGCACGTTGCCGGCGCCGGAGAAGATTCTGTGCGCGGCGGTGGAAGGTGCGCAGGTGGATTTCGACACGGCGCACCTGATCGAAACCCGCTACTTCACCGAACTGACCACCGGGCAGATCTCGAAAAACCTGATTGGCACCTTCTGGTTCCAGCTCAATGAAATCAATGCTGGCGGTTCGCGTCCGCAGGGTTTTGCGCCTTATGTGACGAAGCGCGTGGGCGTCCTCGGCGCCGGAATGATGGGGGCGGGAATCGCCTACGTCAGCGCTGTGGCCGGGATCGACGTGGTGCTTAAGGACGTCAACCTCGCGGCTGCGGAAAAGGGCAAGGCGCATTCGGCGGCATTGCTGGACAAGAAAGTCGCTCGCGGGCAGATGACTGCGCTGCAGCGTGAAGCGGTGCTGGAGCGCATCCATCCGACTGAAAGCGATGCCGATCTGGCAGGCTGCGATCTGATCATTGAGGCGGTATTCGAGGATCGTGATCTCAAGGCCAACGTCTCGGCAGCAGCACAGCAGGTGGTCGGCGCCGACGCGGTGATTGCTTCCAACACGTCGACCTTGCCAATCACTGGCCTGGCGACCGCAGTGCCGGATCAAGGCAAGTTCATCGGCCTGCACTTCTTCAGCCCGGTGGAAAAGATGCCGCTGGTGGAAATCATCAAAGGCGCGCAAACCAGCGACGAAACCCTCGCACGCGGGTTCGATTTCGTACTGCAAATCAAGAAAACCCCGATTGTCGTCAACGACAGTCGCGGTTTCTTTACTTCTCGAGTATTCGGCACCTTTACCAATGAAGGTATTGCGATGCTGGGTGAGGGCGTCAGTGCGCCGATGATCGAGACCGAAGCCCGCAAGGCCGGGATGCCTGTCGGGCCTCTTGCGATCTCCGACGAAGTTTCCCTCAGCCTGATGAGCCATATCCGTCAGCAAACGGCCAAAGACCTGCAGGCAGAAGGGAAACTGCTGATTGAGCACCCGGCGTTCGCCGTGATTGACTTGCTGCTCAACGAATACAAGCGGCCGGGCAAGGCAGCGGGAGGCGGTTTTTACGAGTACCCCGCAGGTGGGCAAAAACATTTGTGGCCCGAACTGAAGACCCGTTTCGAGAAAGCCGATGGGCAGATTTCGCCGAAGGATGTACGTGATCGGTTGCTGTTCGTGCAGGCCATCGAAACCGTGCGCTGTGTGGAGGAGGGCGTGCTGACTTCGACGGCGGACGCCAATGTCGGCTCGATCTTCGGCATCGGTTTTGCGGCATGGACGGGCGGCGCGTTGCAGTTCATCAATCAATATGGCGTGAAGGACTTCGTCGCGCGGGCGCAGTACCTGGCGGAACAGTACGGCGAGCGTTTCGCACCGCCTGCGCTGCTGCTGGAAAAAGCTGCCAAGGGCGAGTTGTTCTAACGGGGTGGGGACGCATTTCGGGGCTTGCCTTGCCGGGTGGTTTCAAGGCAGG
The DNA here is from genome assembly GCF_048654275.1 of Candidatus Pseudomonas auctus. Classification (NCBI taxonomy): domain Bacteria; kingdom Pseudomonadati; phylum Pseudomonadota; class Gammaproteobacteria; order Pseudomonadales; family Pseudomonadaceae; genus Pseudomonas; species Candidatus Pseudomonas auctus. The sequence continues at coordinate 117,433 of NZ_JBJYZK010000004.1, forward strand.
CTCTGGGGTGTGCATTATTCCCATCACGTGTCAGGTATTTTTTATGTCGCTACGCATCTGCATTCTGGAAACCGACATCCTGCGTCCGGAACTGGTCGATGAATATCAGGGTTACGGGCAGATGTTCCAGCGCCTGTTCTCGCAACAGCCGATCGCCGCCGAGTTCACGGTGTACAACGTGATGCAAGGCGATTATCCGAGTGATGACCTGACCTTCGATGCGTATCTGGTTACCGGCAGCAAGGCCGACTCGTTCGGCACCGACCCGTGGATCCAGACCCTCAAGCAATACCTGCTGACCCGCTACGAGCGGGGCGACAAACTGCTCGGCGTGTGCTTCGGCCATCAGCTGCTGGCGCTGTTGCTGGGCGGCAAGAGCGAGCGTGCTACTCAAGGCTGGGGTGTCGGCATTCACAACTACAAACTGGCGGCCAAGGCGCCGTGGATGAGCCCGGTGCGCGAAGAGCTGACGCTGTTGATCAGCCACCAGGATCAGGTCACGGCGTTGCCGGAGAACGCGACGGTGATTGCTTCCAGCGATTTCTGCCCGTTCGCCGCGTACCACATCAACGATCAGGTGCTGTGCTTCCAGGGGCATCCGGAATTCATTCACGACTATTCGCGGGCGCTGCTGGATCTGCGTCAGGAAGCGCTGGGCGAGCAGGTGTACAGCAAGGGTGTGGCCAGCCTTGAGCATCAGCACCACGGCACCACCGTGGCGGAATGGATGATGCGCTTCGTGGCGCACAAGCCGACCGCTGCTTGAACCCAGGCGCCCCCGTGTTTTGCACGGGGGCGTTTTTTCTTATAGCCAGCCGGATTTCTTGAAACTCGCCCACAGGCTCACGCAGCCGACCGTGATAAAGCCCAGCACGCCGAAATAGCCGTAGTGCCAGCTCAGCTCCGGCATGTTCTGGAAGTTCATCCCGTAGATCCCCGCCACTGCCGTGGGGAACGCCAGAATCGCCGCCCACGCGGCGAATTTGCGCTGCACCACGCTCTGGCGTGACGCCTCCAGCAGCACGCCGATTTCGATGGTCTGGCTGGCGATGTCGGCCAGGGTGGTCAGGTCTTCCATCTGCCGCGTGACATGGATCTGCACATCACGGAAGTACGGGCGCATGTTCTTGTCGATGAAGGGGAAGCTCAGCTTCTGCAGCTCCTCGCCGATTTCCACCATCGGCGCCGCGTAACGGCGCAAACGCAAGACGTCTCGGCGCAGGCCATGGAGTTTCTGGATGTCGTGTTCATTGAGCGCACTGCACAGCACGTTGCGTTCCAGCTCATCGATCTCGGCGTGGATCGCTTCGCCCACCGGCTGATAGTTCTCGATCACGAAATCCAGCAGCGCATACAGTACGAAATCTTCCCCGTGTTCCAGCAGCAGCGGCCGTGCCTCACAGCGCTGGCGCACTTGGGCGTAGGACGCCGAATGACCGTTACGCGCGGTGATGATGTAGCCGTTACCAGCGAAGATATGGGTTTCGATGAACTGCAGAATCCCGTGCTCGCGCACCGGCGAGTAGGTGACGATGAACAGCGCGTCGCCAAAGGTTTCCAGCTTCGGCCGGCTGTGTTTTTCCAGAGCGTCTTCGATGGCCAGTTCGTGCAGGTTGAACTGGCGTTGCAGGTTGGACAGTTCCTGGGCACTCGGCTCTTCGAGGCCGATCCAGACGAAGTGGCCGGTCTTGGCGGCCCAGGCCGCGCCTTCGTCGAGGGAAATATTGGTGACTTTCTTACCAGCGCTGTAAACCGCAGCAGCAACAACTCGACCCATGGTGGTGATTCACTTCTTCTTGGCAGATGGCAGGGGAGACATGGCTTCAGCTTAGCCGTGTCGCTGCTTGAGAGTCAGTGAAATCTGCACAGTTCACCGGGCAAAAGAAAACCCGCACAGGGCGGGCTTCTTTTTCATGCGGCTTGCAGCTGCCGGTCCATCGCATCGATGCATTCGCGCATCTGTTCGCGGCACTGGTTGATGAGCATGGGCATGTCATCCATGGTCAGGCCGACGGTAGGAATCGCCGGCAGCGAGCGTATGAGAACTTTCCCGCTGTGCCAGCGGTTCAGACGCATGTGCTTGATGTAGCTACTGACACACACCGGAACGATCGGCACCCCGGCGGCGATGGCCATCTGGAACGCGCCTTTCTTGAATGGCAGCAGTTCTTCACCCAGGTTGCGGGTGCCTTCCGGGAAGACCCAGATCGAGGTGTCTTTGTGCTGCAAGGTGTCGGTGGTGGTCAGCATCGACTGACGCGCCTTGTGCGCGTTCCCACGATCGATCAAGACGTTGCCCGCCAGCCAGAACAGTTGCCCGAACAGTGGCACCCACTTCAGGCTCTTTTTGCCGATGCACACGGTACGGCGCGGCACCACGTTGCCGAACACGAACAGGTCATAGTTGGACTGATGGTTGGCGATGATCACGCAGCTGTCGGGTTTGTTCATCAACGGCCCGACATCGGCTTTCACTCGCAAACGCAAAATGCACATGGCCGGCAGTGCATAGAGACGGGCGCACAGGCGACTGTTGTCCGGATTGAATGGGCGGCACAGCCCGAGGATCACACCGAGGATTCCCGCCAGAATAAAGTGCAGGCCCATCAACAACATACGAAACACGAACAGCATTTTCAGGCCCATCGGGACAAAAGGTGGCGCAGTGTACGGATGTGCACTGTTTTCGGCAATTGCCGCTATAGAGTCCGGAGATGGGCGATGTTTAAGCGCATGTTTCCGACTTGTTGGTCAGAGGCGTCCTAGAGCTGCTGCAGAGTTTTTAACTGGGCGTGTAAGAAAAAGCCCGACACGACGGTCGGGCTTTTCTGAATCGGAATGAGCCGGGTATCAGCCCAGATGCTCCTGATCCTGAATGATCGCGTTGTCCAGGGCTTCCAGTAGCGCCTTGCGTACTTTCAGCTTGGTGTTCTTGTGTGCGGTCATGTTGATTTTCTTCAACTGACGCGCGGCGGCGAGGGCAGCGCCTTGCAGCTCTTCGGCCGCTACAACCTTGTCGAGGAAACCGGCATCCACTGCGCTTTGCGGATCAAACATCTCACCATTGATCACCGAGCGATGGAAGGCCGAGCGACGCAGGCGGTCACGGGCCAGCTCGATACCGGCGTGATGCATGGTCATGCCGATCTGCACCTCGTTCAGACCAATGCTGAACGGACCGTCGACACCGATCCGATAGTCGGCGGACAACAGAATGAACGCGCCCTTGGCCACGGCATGGCCCGGGCAAGCAACAATCACCGGGAACGGGTGCGACAGCAGACGACGGGCCAGGGTCGAACCCGCAGTCACCAGGGACACCGCTTCTTTAGGGCCGGCGGTCATTACTTTCAGGTCATAGCCGCCAGAGAGAATGCCCGGCTGACCGGTGATGATCACAATGGCACGATCCGCCACCGCCTGATCCAGCGCCGCGTTGAAGGCCGCGATCACGTCCGGGGAAATGGCGTTGACCTTGCCGTTGCTCAGGGTCAGGGTCGCGATACCGTCTTCGAGGTGGTAGGCAATCAGGTCGCTCATGGCGCAATTCCTTATAAGAAAGATGGGCAGACGTTACCCACCGTCGCCGGTCAGGTAAAGCACTGTGACTGACCCGCCAGTCACTGTTTACTGGCCGATGCGCTGCAACGCGCCCGGTGCCTGACGCCTGCGCGTCTATATAGAAGGGCCGCGTTTACCCGAGATTGGCCGGATCGCCATGGACTCTCGATGGCGGTCGCGGCTTTTTCGCTTAACCGCATGAAAATTCTGAAAAAAAGTTTGCCATCAGAAAAGCTTTCGACTACATTAGCGCGCCTCGACAGACAGAACATGTTTGAAGAGATACGGTGAAGTGTCCGAGTGGCTTAAGGAGCACGCCTGGAAAGTGTGTATACAGGAAACTGTATCGAGAGTTCGAATCTCTCCTTCACCGCCAAATTCGATGTAAACAAAACCCCTGGTTTCGAAAGAAGCCAGGGGTTTTGTGCATTCTGGTGCCCGGTTTTTCGTCACAGAGATTGCTTCGGCTTCCCTTTGCCAGGGCATTACAATCGCGGTTTTATCCGGTATGTAAAAGGACGACCTCCATGATCATTTCCACCACCCACTCCATCGAAGGCCGGCAGATTACGGCGTATCTGGACATCGTCAGTGCCGAGTCGGTGCAGGGCGTGAATGTGATTCGCGATATGTTCGCGGGCATGCGCGACTTTTTCGGTGGGCGTTCGCAGACGCTGGAGCGGGCATTGAAGGAGGCACGTATCCAGGCGACTGACGAGATCAAGGAACGTGCGCGGGCTTTGCAGGCGGATGCGGTGGTCGGGGTGGATTTCGAGATCAGCATGCCGGCAGGGAAGGGTGGCATGGTGGTGGTGTTTGCGACCGGTACGGCGGTCAAGTTGCGCTGAGGCTAGTGAGCCCATTCAACGGAATGGGCTCTGTGCTGATAATCAGCCCTGCGGTTTGAGCAGGATGGTGCCTTTCGAATCGTAGGTCAGCGGCGTGTCGATCGCGACGAGAGGCGGCGTATCGCCGGGTTGAACTGGCTGAACCGGGTCCGGGTGGTAGATCACGCCAGGCTGCAACGGACTCGGTCCGGTCGGCTGCTTGATGACGATTTCACCCGAAGCGATCTTTTCCTTGAGTTTCTCCGCCCCGGCCTTGCCGGCGGCGATCTGTTCGTCCGTGAGCTTTACAACAGGCAGTGTCGGGAATCCTTTGATTTCCATGTTCTCTCCTTGAGATTCATTGCGTAGGAAAAAGGGCAGCGGCCGGTCGCCGGGAATCTTTAGCCGCGTGAGACCAACGGTTCGTCATTGTGTTTAATTTCCGTGGGCCATTCGTCGGGCTCCGGGTGATCTGAACCACAAGTCCAGGAATGACCGGCTAGTCTCAAAAGCCTTGGAGGTCGATATTTTTTCAGGCAAAAGGGTTTGCCAGTGTCGGCCCGCATTTGAGAAGGGGAGCAAAGATGACTGATCCGTACATCGAAGACGACGGGGCTGAATTTTCATTCAACAATTGCGTGCGCTGCGGCCAGACGGAGTATCAGGCCGGGTTTGGCGAGGATCCGGTGCAGACCGGCAAGATCAAGTCCACGGCACCCAAGGGCCCGAAGGCGAAGTTTCTGCCCAAGGTCACCACCCGCTCCAGGAAGTGAGTCCTGTCCCGCAGAGCCCCGTCATTGAACGGGGTTTTTTATGGCCTGCCTGTTGAGGAAGCGTCCTACTTGGATTGAGGCTTTTGTCCGGTTTTTTCACAAACTTTTCACACCCGCCTGAGTAGGGTGAAGCCATCCGTTAGAAAGCAAGTCTCCAGCCCGTCTCCCCAGCGGGCTTTTTTTTGCCCGTCATTAAACCTTTTCCGTATTCGCTGTCCAATCGGCGCCAAGTGCGCTGCAACGCTGGACATCGCCGCGGCAACAGCATTCAATCTGCGACCTTTTTTATTTCTTTTGTTGAGGTTTTCGTCATGCGTTTAACTCTGCCTGCTTTGGTTCTGGGGCTTCTGGTTGCTCAAGGTGCAATGGCTGGCGATGGTACTGCCGCACTGGGTGGTGGTCTGGGCGGCGCATTGGGTAACGTGGTTGGTCAGAAAATGGGCGGCAGCACCGGTGCAGCGATTGGCGCTGGTGTAGCGGGTGCGGCCGGCAGTGCACTGGCTGCCAAAAAAGGTGCTCGTACCAAAGCAGCCATCGGCGGCGGCGTCGGTGCGGCGGGCGGTTCGGTCATCGGCAACAGCCTGGGTGGCAGAACGGGCGCCACCATCGGTGCTGGCTTGGGCGGCGCAGCCGGTGGTGCGGTGGGCAGCAACCTGTCCAAGGGTCACAAACGTCACTGATTGCCAACGCATGTCTGAAAAGGCCCGGTTTGATGCCGGGCCTTTTCGTTGCTGAACGTTTTTCCCGAATTCGCCTCCAATGCCACATAGCCCCCTCCGCGGGCGAACCGTCCCGATCCGGGACCTGTGAGGTCTGTATGCGATTGACATTATCCGCATTGGTTTTGGGATTACTGGTGGCCCAAGGCGCCATGGCCGCTGGTGATGGCACAGCCGCCGTGGGTGGCGGATTGGGTGGCGCGCTGGGCAACGTGGTTGGCGGCCAACTCGGCGGCAGCACCGGTGCTGCGGTGGGTGCTGGCGTTGGTGGCGCGGCCGGTAGTGCCGTTGGCGCGAACAAACGCAATCGCACGGAAGCCGCCATTGGCGGTGGCCTCGGTGCCGCTGGCGGTTCAGTGATCGGCAACAGCCTCGGCGGCTCCACCGGTTCGACCATCGGCGCAGGCTTGGGCGGCGCGGCGGGTGGCGCGGTCGGCAACAACCTGGGTGACGACGGCGGCAAGTCGCACTCCGGCGGTGGTCATAAGCACAAGTACAAACACAAGAATCGTCATCGTTGAGTGACCGGTTCTACGGAAACCCGGCTTTATGCCGGGTTTTTTGCGCCTGCGCGTCATGCGCTGGAACGATTAGCGGCCATACTTTTCGAACGTTTACACATTTGAGATTAATGAGGTGCGCCATGACCCCCGAAACCGAAGGCAAGGAAGAAAAAGGCCCCAGCGGATTGCCGTTTATCAATGATCCGGGGAATGAAGATCCGGGGTCGTTGATGGATGATGCGACGGTTCCGCTTATGGAGGGTGAGGAAGAGCTTGAGTATGAGGATTTTGATGATGATGAGTGAACGGGCACTCCCTTCATTGAGCTTGGTGCACACCTAAATGAGACTTCAATATTTTCTCCACCAATATTCGCGTCCTGTCCGTTTAGATAGCATCTTGAATGGGTGTGAGGGAGGCGAGTTTGGATTGGTTTTAAGGGCCTGAGTCAACAGGCCCTTTTTTGTGGTGTCGCCTAATCTGCATCTCTCGAGTCAGCCAATATATAAAGATTACTTATGGCTGACATTTTTTTGATTTTTTTCAGCTTTACATATTCTATGAATTCTTTTTCAACAATTTCTTCATCGCAATATTTTTTATGCTTGGATGGTCTATCGCAAGCGAAGTTGTATAGGCGCCAAATATCAAATCCATTGATTTCACCGTTAGGGCCATAGTCAAAGTCTACGGTTTCTTTCGGTAAGTGGATAAAGCATCCTATTCCATGTAATTCATACTTAACGCCTCCAGTGACTGTTCCGCATCGCTCTATTGCCTTTGTATGCCATAGCCTTCGAATATCTCGGGTGCCAAATTCACGCTCAAATACCAAGGTGCCAGACTCCACTGTGGAGATGAAGTCATTTATCAGGATTTCCAAAGCTTCATTTTGATCACTCATCTCCTCCTCCGGTGCTCCAATCTGTCTAAACCTACATTATTTGCTGAGTCTAATACGTCCTCAATGCTTTTTAGAGAGCCGTTGTATGTGTTGAGATCGGTTATGAGTCTAATTGTCACGTTGGTCGCAGTTTGCCGTGCAGCCGCTGCACGATGGTGTCCGTCCAGTATGTATAGGCTGCCGTCATGTTCTATAACGTCAATGGGATATGCTGAGTTGTAACCGTCACGCATTTTATTTTTAAAGTTGTCAACTTTCTTGGTTGAGGTTTTTCCCTCTATTGTATGTACTCGCTTCAAAATTTTTGGATCTATATTTTGAGCAATCTCCGGTAGATTCGGTTCCCCCTGATCAACCTTAACCCCATTACTTTCATCTGGAACCGGACACCCCGGCTTGTTCGGCGGCGGGCAATTGGAGGTCAACCCCAACGGATCCACCCACCCCGTCGGATTCGGCACGTACCGGTACTGATTCAGCCCACCCGCCAGCTTCACCGGATCCGGCGTCAGGTACCGGCCCACTTCCGGGTCGTAATACCGGTGCCGGTTGTAATGCAGCCCGCTTTCGTCATCGAAGTACTGCCCCTGAAAGCGCAGCGGCTGATTCAGGTAATCCTCGGTCGCGAGTTCCAGCGAGGTGACCTTGCCGTAGGCGCTGTATTTGGCGAACCAGACGATCTCGCCGCTGTAATCCGTCAGTTCCTGCGGGGTGCCGAGGTGGTCGAGTTGGTAGTAGAACGGGCAGGCGCGTTTCGGGCCTTTGCCGTCGAGCATCGCCAGCGGGCGGAAGGTGCCGGGTTCGTAGATGAAGCTGCGGTGTTGTTCTTTACTGCTTTCGGCGATCAGGTGGTCGCCTTGCCAGAAAAACTCGGTGGTCTGGCCATTGACGGTCTTGCGGATGCGCCGGCCGAAGGCGTCGTATTGGTAGGTCGCAGTTTTGCCATCCGGGCGGGTCAGGCCGATCAGGCGGTGCTGGCTGTCGTAGCGGTATTCGGTGATCAGTATCTGCGCGCGGCCGCGGCGTTCGCGGATCAGGTTGCCGAAGGCGTCGTAGTCGTAATGGCGGTCGCCCTGGATCAACAGGCGATTGCCTTTGATCTGTGTCGGGCCCGGGCGGTCCTGCAGCAGCAGGTTGCCGGCCGGGTCGTGGGCGAAGGTTTCCGGCAGGTCGTCGCGGGTGTGGCGTACGCTGGCCAGACGGTCGAGGGCGTCGTAGTAATAGCTACGTTGACCGTGACGACTGTCGGCGATAGACGCCAGGTTGCCATTGACCGCGTAACTGTAGTGGCGCAGGTACAGCGCGCGGTCATGTTGATGAACAGAATGAACCCGCAACCGGCCCTGTTCGTCGTAGGCATATTCGCTGAGCAGCAGGCCTTGCTGGCGTTGCTGTTCGCGGCCGTTCTGGTAGATGTGGCGAGTGAGCAAGGCGCCATTGAGGTCGATCGCGGTCAGCGCGCCGCCCTTGGCGTAGTGGTAGTCGAGCTTGCTGTTGTCCGGCAGACGCATGCGAGTGAGCTGGCCGCAGGCGTCGTAGGTGTAACGCAAGGTGCCCCAGCCCTGATGCTCGCGCACCAGCCGGTCCTGCAGGTCGTATTCGAAGGCCAGCGGGTGATCCTGGCCGTCATCCACGCCGACCAGCCGACCGAGGCGGTCATAGCGGTAGCTGACCTCGACCCCGTCCGGCAAGGTCTTGAGCAGCAATCGCCCGGCGCTGTCGCGCTGGTAAGTGGTGACCAGCGTCGAGCCGTCGTCGCCGAACTCGGTCTTTTCCAGCAGGTGGCCGTTGCGGTCGTAGGCATACGCCGTACGCCGGCCATCGAAGCCGGTTTCCTGTCGGATCAGTCCGGTAGGCGTGTAGTCCAGCCGGTACTTTTCGCCCGACTCGTTCTCGATTTCCGTCAGCAGCAGCTGCGCATGGTCGTAGCGGTACTGCAGCCGGGTGCCGTCGGGGTTGATCCGCCGGCTGACCAAATGCAGGTCATCGTCATATTCGTAGCGGGTGATGCGCCCCAGTTCATCGCGTTCGGCGGTGACCTGGCCGTAGGCGCTGTAGGACCAGGCGCGGGTGGCGCCATTCGGCGAGGTGGTCTGGATCAGCCGGCCAACGGCGTCCCAGGCGTGACGGGTGACCCCGCCATGTTCGTCTTGAACCGTCGTCCGCCGCCCCAAGGCATCGTAGGAAAACTTGCGAACCCCGCCGTCCGGCAGACTCTCCTCGACCAACTGGCCCAGGCCGTTCCACACGAACACATGGCGACCACTGTCCGGATAACGGACCGACAGCAACCGCCCCTGCGGGTCGTAGTGGTAATGGGTGACGTGGCCATCCGGGTCGACCGCTTCGGTGATATCACCCTGGGCATTGCGCCGGTACGTCCACACCGCATCGCCACGCGAACGGCTGTGCAGGAAACCGTTGCGGTATTCGTAGGACGTCGGCGCATCGTCCGGCGGAATCAGCGCGATCAGCCGTCCGGCATCGTCGTAGCGGTACTCGGTGACCGCCCCCAGCGCATCCTGCTCGGCGACCAATCGGCCCTGCGCGTCGTAGGCCTTGAGCTGTTCGCCACCATCGGCGGCGACCTGACGCACCAGCCGCGCCGTATCGTCGTGGACGTAGGTTTCTTCAGTGCCGTCGACGTACTGCACCGTGACACTGCCGGCGTCATCCCAGACGTAACGCGTATCCATCTGCGAAAACGACGCCCAGTGCCGCACGCAACGCGCTGCCTTGCCGGCACGCTCCCACTCCCAGAAGAAGCTCGCGCCGCCGGCCAGCTGCCGTTGCAGGATGACGTGCTGGTCGTCGTAGTCGTAACGCTCGCACTCGCCGACCGCGTTGGACGCCTCGATCAATCGATGGCGGGCATCAAAGCGGTAGCTGGCCAGCGTCTGCTCGGTGCGCCAGACCGCATCGCGCCAAACCTGATAATCGACCGCAACCATATGCGCTCGCTCATAGCGCAGCAACAAGGAACGGCCAGCGCCGTTGTCGAGGCGCTCAACGCGATCCAGACGATCCCGCGTAATACGCAACCGGTTACCGTAGGCATCGCTGACAGCCGTCAGACGCCCAACCCGAAAGTGATAAAACCGCGCAGCGTCCCCCGCCAGCGCAACGATCAACTCCTCCGGCTCATCCCCCAAAAAGATCGCCGCCCGCGACAAGCTGTTGTGAATGGCCGGCCGCTCGACATTCGGCAGCGGAAACCGCGTGCGCCGGTTCTCATGGTCGACCCAGACCACCGAAGCGCCATCGACCTCCAGCCGATGCGCCAGCGAATGACTCCAGCCAAACCCCAACCCAACATCGATCTCGGCCGCACTGCTGCGGTACAACCGGCTGAACTCGAATGGCAGCAGCCCATCGAGCACACCATCGGTCAGCGTTAGCAGCTCTTCGCCGGTGACCATCGACACCGGACAGCCATTGGTGCAGGTCAGCGGTGCACAATCGGCGCTGTCACCGTTGGGATTTTTCGCCTGATCCGAAGCGTCATCCCGAGGCTCATGCCGTTCCATTCGTGTCATGCCGTGGGACTTGTCGCGGGCAATGGCCGCCGGATTGGGCACCGTCAGTACCAGCGAATCGGCCGTACGAATTTCCAGCGGAATGGCCGGTGTCGGCCGCAATGGCGCCTGCCGCGCATTGACCATCAAAGGTTTCAAAGCGCTCGCATGGCGGGTCAGGTCAGGCGCCGAGGTCAGCTCTGCCAGCCGCAACGCCGATGCCGCCAGCCATTCCCGCGCACGGGGTGACTTGATCTTGCCCAGTACCTGGGTGCTCAACCGCAGCGGCACACCCATGCCACCCGACACACACATCAACAGAAAACTGACCAGCAGTTCGGCCCGAACCTCAGCCACCACCTCGGCCAGAAATTGCGGCGGCAACATCTTCAGCCAGCTGGTAAAGGCCGCCAGATAAATGAACAGCAACGGCTCATCGCCGAGCATCAGCAGGCCATTGGCGATGGCCTCGCTGGACGCCTCGAGCAAGGCATCCAGTTCAGCGCTGGACAGGTACTGCAGAAGCTTTTCGCTGTTGGCCTGCAAGTCTGCAAGCAGGGCAAACAGCTGCTTCACGTCGTCCCAGACGCCATTCAGGGCGGATTCGAAACCGTGCCAATCAGCCTGTTGCAACTGCCCGTAACGCTCGGTGAAACCGGCGCTGGAAAACGCCGTCCACTGCGGTTGAAACCCTTTCCATTCCTCACGTAACCAGCCTTCCAGACCATCGATGAGGCCTTGATACGAGGCGTATAACGTCCGGATATGCGCAGTGGAAACATCGGGAAAGAAGGTGATGCGATAACGCTGGCCCCGGTCGCAGTCGCTGACCTCGAGAATGCCGCTGGGGCCGATGGTGTAATGCAGCGGTTCGCCGAAAACCGGAACACCGTCGACATCGGAAATGACCGGTTCAAGGATCACCGGCGTGTCGCCGATCGGCACAAACCGTGCGGCTTCGAACATGTGCACCAGCGTCAGGGGGCCGGTGGCGGGGCACATGACCACGGAGGAACTGATGGGTCTGCGGCTGCCAACCGGTGCACTGAGCCGGACATCGTTGCCGACCTTAAACACCTGCTCGACACCCAGCGCGGCGCCCATCCAGAACTGCTCGGCCCAGGCGTCATAGTTGTTGAGACAGAGGCGAAACTCCTGAAACAGCTTTTCGACGTCGGGCTGATCAGGGTTCAGCGCAGCGACCACCAGCAAACCGATGCTGTTGTTCAATTTCAGGAGTGGATCAGGTGGAAGCATTGGCAGTCACTCGCGCGCATCGGGGGAATGGCGCGAAACTTTGCGGGGGATCGAACAGGAAAGAAGTCAGCCGAGTAGGCGATGTCTGTAGGGCGATTCTCTAAATGTACGGGAGGGCGTTCGGCGGACAACCGACATTGCCCGTTGCTCAACCTCGGCTGCGCTCGTTATGCTGCTGAACCCTTTAATCAGATCCGAGCAGCGGCGCTATCCACGCCGCTCGGGATGTCTTTGATAACGGATCCGATGATGAATGCACCGCTGAAGGCGTTTGGCCCGATCAAGGCCGTGATTTTCGACATGGACGGTTTGCTGCTGGACACCGAGGGCATCTACACCGAGGTCACCTCACTGATTGCCGCGCGTTACGGGCGTACCTTCGACTGGAGCATCAAGCAGAACATCATTGGTCGCGGCGCTGGCGATCTGGCGCGCTACGTGGTTGAGGCGCTGGACCTGCCGATCACCGCCGAAGAGTTTCTGGTGATCCGCGAGCCGCTGATGCGCGAGCGCTTTCCCACCGCGCAGGCGATGCCGGGTGCCGAGGAACTGATCCGTCACCTCAAGGCGCACAACATTCCGATTGCGGTCGGTACCAGCTCATCGCGTCAGTCGTTCGGTCAGAAAACCACCTTGCACCGCGACTGGTTCGCGCTGTTCGACTTCATCGTCACCGCTGACGACCCGGAAGTCGGCGCAGCCAAACCGGCACCGGACATCTTCCTTACCGCAGCGCGTCGCCTGGGTGTTGCGCCGGAAGATTGCCTGGTGTTCGAAGATTCGCCATTCGGCGTGACAGCCGCGAAAGCGGCCGGCATGACCGCCATCGCCATTCCGGATGCCGCCATGGCCGATGAAAAATACGCACACGCCGACGGGATTCTTCGTACGTTGAAAGCGTTCACGCCGAGTGCATGCGGATTGCCGGCGCTCGACTGGGCCTGATCAAACCGCCGACATAAAAACGCCGCCCCTCTGTCAAAGGAGGGGCGGCGTTTTTCGTTATCGACTATCTGATCAATCAGGCGCCGAAACCACCGTCGATGGTCAGGCTGGCACCGGTGATGTAACCGGCCTCCGGGCTGGCGAGGTAGGCCACGAAGCTGGCGATTTCCTCGGCTTTACCGTAGCGACCCACCGCCATCAGCGGGATCAGGCTGTCGGCGAACTCGCCATGAGCCGGGTTCATGTCGGTATCGACCGGGCCGGGTTGCACGTTGTTGATGGTGATGCCCCGTGGGCCGAGGTCGCGGGCCAGGCCTTTGGTCAGGCCGACCAGTGCGGATTTGCTCATCGCATACACGCCGCCACCGGCGAAGGGCATGCGGTCGGCGTTGGTGCTGCCGATGTTGATGATGCGCGAGCCTTCGCCCATGTGTTTGGCGGCTTCCTGGCTGGCGATGAACACGCTGCGCACGTTGATTGCCAGGGTCTGGTCGAAGTCTTCCAGTTTGAAGTCTTCCAGCGGCGCGACGGCCAGCACACCGGCGTTGTTGACCAGGATGTCGAGGCGGCCAAAGGTTTCGACAGTGGCGTTCACCGCGTTGCGGATGGCACCTGCGTCGGCGCTGTCAGCCTTGATCGCCAGGGCTTTGCCGCCGGTGGCGGTGATGCTGTTTTGCAGTTCTTCAGCCTTGGCGGCCGAGCTGACGTAGGTAAAGGCAACCGCGGCGCCTTCAGCGGCCAGGCGTTTGACGATGGCGGCACCGATGCCGCGAGAGCCGCCTTGAATCAGAGCGACTTTACCGCTGAGGTGTTGAGTGGTCATGTTCGATCTCCAGAAGTTTCAAGGCAGGCTGCCTTGGTGTGGTGTCGAGTATCTGCCCCTCGCCAATAGGCGGGTAGAGCGTGGTTGCTATAGTCTGTGTAAACCAAAAGTTTAGAGTGGCGGCCATGGAAACCTTCAGCAGTATCGAATGCTTCGTGCGCAGCGCCGAAGTCGGCAGCTTTGCCGAGGCTGCGCGACGCCTTAGCCTGACACCGGCCGCCGTGGGCAAAAGCGTGGCGAAACTGGAAGCGCGCCTCGGCGTGAGGCTGTTCCAGCGTAGCACCCGTCGGTTGACCCTGACGGAAGCGGGGCAATTGTTTCTGAGTGAGGTCAGCGGCAGTCTCACCACCATCCAGAACGCCGTGAACAATCTCGCCAGCGCCGGCGGTCAACCAGCGGGCACGCTGAAAGTCAGCATGGGCACGGTGTTCGGCCGCTTGTACATCGTGCCGTTGCTGGGGGAGTTCCTGAAAAGGTTTCCGGCGATCAACCCGGACTGGCACTTCGATAACCGCCAGGTCGATCTGATCGGCCAAGGATTCGACGCAGCGATTGGCGGTGGTTTCGAGCTGCCCCAAGGCGTGGTCGCCCGCAGGCTGACGCCGGCGCATCGGGTGTTGGTGGCCTCGAAGGATTATCTGGATCGATACGCGCCGATCAGCGAGCCGGACGAGCTCAAGCTGCACGACGGCATCCTGATCCGCTCACCGCAAACCGGTCGCGTGCGCTCCTGGCAGTTGACTCACCGCACGCAACAACACAGCCCACTGACGCTCAAGGCACGAATGACGATGAGTGATTCCGAAGCCGCCTGCGCCACGGCGGCGCAGGGGTTGGGGATTGCGCTGGTGAGCATGCCGTTTGCCGTCGGCTACCTTGAAGCGGGGACTTTGCAGCGGGTCCTGCCGGACTGGTACGTCGACGACGGCAACATCTCCATCTATTACGCCGAACACAAATTGCTGCCGGGCAAGACCCGAGCGTTCGTCGATTTTGTCATCGAGCAGTTTTCAACCCTGGGCCTCGCCGAACGGTTCAACGCGCAAAACGTGCTGGCCAGCCGATGATGGTTTTCGGACGTGGCGTTGCGTAAGTCCGCACCTTGGACGTCGACAGGCCCAGTCGCACCAGCGATTCGGCGATGGTCACGGCTGCCGTGACGCCATCCACCACCGGCACGCCGGTGCGCTGGCGGATCTTCTCGTCGAGCCCGGCCATGCCGCCGCAACCCAGGCAGATCACTTCGGCTTTATCCTGAGTCACCGCCAGTTCCGCCTGATGCACGATCGCTTCCAGCGCCCGTTGCGGCTCGTGTTCCAGCTCCAGCACCGCCAGGCCACTGGCGCGCACCGAGGCGCAGCGATCCCACAGGCCAGACAGTTTCAGCCGATCCTCAATCAACGGCACGGTGCGATCCAGCGTGGTCACCACCGAGTAGGCGTGGCCGAGGTACATCGCGGTGCTGGCCGCCGCGTCGGTGATGTCTACCACCGGCACGTTGAGCAACTCCTGCAAACCTTCGCGACCGTGCTCGCCGTAGCCGGCCTGGATCACCGCGTCGAACGGCTGGTCGTAGGACATCACCCGATCCATCACGGCGATGGCCGCCAGATAACTTTCGAAATTGCCCTCGACTGAATCGGCGCCGAAGTATGGCGTCAGGCCGACAATCTCGGTGCCGGGGGAAGCGACAGCCTGCGCCGAACGAGCGATGGCCTGAGTGATGGATTCGGTGGTGTTGACGTTGACCACGAGAATGCGCATGGGAGGTCCTTATTGCGGTTGGTTCTGCGGCCCCGCGAAGGGCCGCCAAAAGATTCAGTGGCTGACGTTGTCGACGGCGATGGCTTCACCGTCCACGTCGGCGTAGTGCGGCTGGCGTTTGGCGATGATCAGGTAGAGCATTCCGGCAATCCCGGCACCGATCAGCCAAGAGAAGGGCGAGACGCTGTGGAAGCCCGGCACCAATGCCAGAACGATGGCGATCAACGCCGCCGGAATAAACGCCGCAACGGCCCGCAGATTGACCCCGCGGCTGTAGTAATACGCGCCGTTCGGGTGTTCGCTGTACAGCTGCGGCACGTGGATCCGGCCTTTGCGGATCAACCAGTAGTCGACCATGATCACGCCGTACAGCGGGCCGAGCAGGGCGCCGAGGCCGGACAGGAAATACACGATCACCAGCGGGCTGTTGTAGAGGTTCCACGGCAGGATCAGCACGGCAATCGTTGCGCTGATCAGCCCGGCGCGGCGGAAGGTCAGGTATTTCGGCGCCAGGTTGCTGAGCACGAAGGCCGGGGCGACGAAATTGGCCATGATGTTCACCGCCACGGTGACGATCAGGAACGCCAGGCAGCCGAGCACCAGAAAGAACGTGTTGGGAATCGACGCAATGATTTCGGTCGGGCTTTCGATGATCCGCCCGTTGATCTGAAATTGCGCACCGCACAGCAGGACGGTGATCCCGGCGAACACCAGAATATTGACCGGCAGGCCCCAGAAATTTCCGACCTTGATGGTTTTGCGGCACGGTGAAGAGCGAGCGAAATCGCAGAAGTTGAGGATCAGCGTGCCGTAGATCGCCAGCCACAAGGCGCCGCCAGCAAAGATGTTGCGCCACATCTCGCCACCGGTCAGGGGTTCGCGGATCGACCAGGCAATGGTCGCGTTGGCCTGGGTGTACATCCACGCGGCGAGGCAGGCGACGGTCAGCAGAATCACCGGCCCGGCGAAGGCTTCGTAGCGGCGCACCATTTCCATGCCGTAGGCCAGAATCGCCAGTTGCACGAACCAGATCGCCACGAAACACACCCAGCCCAGGCTCGACAGGCCGAGGATCGAGTTGTGATCGTAGTCGGCGAAACCGGGATGGATCGCCGTGAGCAGCACGCGAAACACCACCGACGCCAGGTACGTCTGAATCCCGAACCAGGCGATGGCGATCACCGCCCGGATCAATGCAGGAATCTGCGCCCCATGAATGCCGAAACTGATCCGGCTGATCACCGGAAACGGCACCCCGGTTTTCTGCCCCATATAGCCGGACAGGTTCATGAAGAAATACACTAGTGCTGCACCGATCCCCAGCGACAGCAGAATCTGCCAGCCGCCCAGGCCCAGGGCGTACAGACCGATCGCAAACGAGTAATTGGCGATGTTGTGCACATCGTTGGTCCACAGGGCAAAGATGCTGTATTTACCCCAGCGCCGTCCTTCGACCTTGGTCGGTGCGAGGTCACTATTGTGCAGGCGTGGACTCAATTGCAGCGGTTCGGCGATCCCGTCACCGGGCACGCTGTGGTCGAGGGTTGAAGAGGCGGGCAGATTCAGCGCGATGTTGTTATTGGAGAGACTCGTACGCATTCCGGCAGGCTCCTGATGTCCGGGTCGCGATGACTGTGCATGAGCGCTCGGGCTCGGCAGATCTTCGTCGCGGCGGTGAAACATCACTGGTTTCGGGGCATCTGCAGCCTGTACGGGATAGGGCGCTTCAGGCTTGCGGATCGAAAGTATGGGTTCATGTTCTGCAGTTTTGTATACAAAACATGTATGCACTCAAGCGAGATCTGTGCCAGCCAGCGATCTATGAAAACGGCCGTTGATTTCGAAAAGTTATTGAGGTGCGCTAAGTTGCTGAAATACAGGCGATATAAATTGACCGTTTGAACAGGTATTTATTTTTCAGAAGGGATTTTGGCGGGCGCCGGGAGAAAGTGTTTCTGGAGCTTGATGTAACTTTTCAGGGCGCAGAAACGAAAAGTGCACACATAAATGGCACCGATGGTGACAATCGTGTGTACACATTTTTCAAGACGGGTAGAGAACACTGTCGGAGCTGATTAGCTCCCACAGTGCATCAGGGACCTTATGCCTTGCTGATGATATTCCCGGCATGCAACCCGCATTCTTTCTGGGTCGCTTCTTCCCACCACCAACGGCCTTCGCGCTCGTGCTGGTTCGGCAGGACAGGGCGGGTGCACGGTTCGCAACCGATGCTGATGAAACCGCGTTCATGCAGGCTGTTGTACGGCAGCTCCAGCATGCGGATGTAGCCCCAGATTTCCTCGCTGGTCATCTGCGCCAGCGGGTTGAACTTGTACAGGGTGCGCTCCGGGGTGGAGAACGCTGTATCGATTTCCATCACCGCCACGGCACTGCGGGTGCCTGGGCTCTGGTCGCGGCGCTGGCCGGTGGCCCAGGCTTTGACGCCGGACAACTTGCGGCGCAGCGGCTCGATCTTGCGGATCCCGCAGCATTCGCCGTGACCGTCCTTGTAGAAGCTGAACAGGCCTTTTTCCTTCACGAACGGTTCAAGTTTCGTGTAGTCCGGTGAGACCAGTTCGATGTCGATCTTGTAGTGCTCGCGCACCTGATCGATGAAACGGTAGGTTTCCGGATGCAGGCGGCCGGTGTCGAGACTGAACACCTTGACGTTCTTGTTGAGCTTCCAGGCCATGTCCACCAGCACCACATCCTCGGCGCCGCTGAAAGATATCCACAGGTCATCGCCGAACTCGGCGAACGCGAGTTTGAGGATGTCCTGCGCGGATTTGTTGGCATAGGTCGTGGCGAGTTCCACGACGTCGAACGTTGGGCTCATCAGGGCGGCTTCCTACAGGTCGGTGGCGCTGGGCGCTCTATATGGCGGCGATGGTAACAAAAAGCAACGCGCGCCGGGGCGGCCTCTGCGTTGCGCGCTCCAGGTCGAGCCGCTAGAGTTCGGGCTCGCTCGGCTCAATAAACATTACAAATGGAGTGTCCTGTGGAAATTGCCTGTCTTGATCTTGAAGGGGTGCTGGTACCGGAAATCTGGATCGCCTTCGCCGAAAAAACCGGAATCGAATCGCTCAAGGCCACAACCCGGGACATTCCCGACTACGACGTGCTGATGAAGCAGCGCCTGCGTATCCTCGACGAGCATGGCCTGAAACTTTCGGACATTCAGGAAGTGATCGCCACGCTCAAGCCGCTGGACGGCGCGGTGGAGTTCGTTGACTGGCTGCGCGAGCGTTTCCAGGTGGTGATTCTGTCGGACACCTTCTACGAGTTTTCCCAGCCGCTGATGCGTCAGCTGGGCTTTCCGACCTTGCTCTGCCACCGACTGATTACCGATGGCAGCGGTCGGGTGACGAGCTACCAGTTGCGTCAGAAAGATCCGAAACGTCAGTCGGTCCTGGCCTTCAAGAGCCTGTATTACCGGGTGATTGCGGCGGGGGATTCCTACAACGACACCAGCATGCTCGGCGAAGCGGATGCGGGAATTCTGTTCCACGCGCCGGACAACGTTATTCGGGAGTTTCCGCAGTTTCCGGCGGTGCATACGTTTGCCGAGTTGAAGCAGGAATTCCTCAAAGCCTCGAACCGCGACTTATCCCTTTAGCCACCTGATGATCGTTCCCACGCGGACGGTTCGACGTGGGAACGATCAACGGTTAAAGGTTTTGCAGGGTTTCGAGCAGGACTCTGACCTTGGTGATCGATTCCTGATACTCCGCCTGCCAGTCCGAATCGGCGACGATCCCGCCACCGCCCCAGCAGCACACCTGCCCATCCTTCACCAGCAGACTGCGGATCGCGATAGAGCTGTCCATTTCGCCGCGCACGTCCAGGTACAGCAACGAACCGCAATACAAGCCGCGTCGGGTCGGCTCCAGTTCGTCGATGATCTGCATCGCACGAATCTTCGGTGCGCCGGTGATCGAGCCGCCGGGGAAACTGCCGGCAATCAGGTCCAGGGCGTCGCGATCCGCCGCCAGTTCACCGGTTACGCTGCTGACCAGATGATGCACGTTCGGATAGCTTTCCAGGCTGAACAACTCCGGCACCCGCACGGAGCCGATGCGGCAGGTGCGGCCCAGGTCGTTGCGCAGCAGGTCGACAATCATCAGGTTTTCCGCACGATCCTTGGGGCTGGCCAGCAGTTCGGCGGCGTTCGCCGCGTCCTCGGTCGGGTTCGCGCCACGGGGACGGGTGCCCTTGATCGGGCGGGTTTCCACCTGACGCTGGCTGACTTTGACGAAACGCTCGGGCGACAGGCTCAGCACTGCATTGCCGTCGGGCAGGCTCTGGAACCCGGAAAACGGCGTCGGGCAGGCCTCGCGCAATTTGCAGTAGGCCAGCCATGGATCGCCCTGGCACGGCGCGCGGAAACGCTGGGCGAAATTGACCTGATAGCAGTCGCCGGCCTGGATGTAATGCTGGATGCGTTCGAACGCCTGACGGTATTCATCTGCCGAGAGATCGGCTGCCATTGGGCCGTTCAGCTTGAACGGCGTCAGTTCCGTGCCCACCGGTTGGCTGAATACATCGATCAACCGTTGTTTTTCGCTGGCGCTGACCGAGGGGTGAAACACCAGTTGGCTGGTGGCCGATTGGTGGTCGCTGATCAGTGCCCAGTCGTACAGACCAAAACGCGCATCGGGCAATTGCAGATCATCCCGGGCCTGACTCGGCAGGTTTTCCAGATGCCGGCCGAAGTCGTAGCTCAGGTAACCGATCAGGCCGCCGGCGAAGGGCAATTCGTACCCATCGGGCAATTGCGCGTCGCCCAACCGGGTCAGATTATGCCGCAGACGTTGCAGGAAATCGTCGCCGCGCTCGTCCGGCAAAACCGCCAGCTGTTCCAGCGGCCAGGCGCTGAGCAGGTCATAACGGCCACGGTCGGCACTCGGGCGGCCGCTGTCGAGCAGGACGGCGCCGGGCGCATGGCGGATGGCCGCGAAATAGTCGGCGGGGTTGGCGCGGTAGGGCAGCGGGTGTACGGAACAGGTCAACATGGGCGGGGCAGATCGGCCATCTAGGCGGGGTGGGGATTGTAGTCCTCTCCGATGCCAGATCAAAGTCAAAAGCCTACCCCCTCACCCCAGCCCTCTCCCCCAGGGGGGCGAGGGGGAAAGGGAGCAGATCTCTATGCTTTTCAAAACTTAAGTTCGACTCGGTAATTCAGGTCGATGTAACTCGAATAATCCACACGGTCGGCTCCCTCTCCCTCCGGGCGGTCCGACGTTTCGGGAGGGCTGGGGTGAGGGTGCTTTTTGCTTCTGAGCTTCAGCCCTCGACCGCCGGAATATGCCCAAATAACTCCTGAGCAAACGCCACCCGCTCTTCAACCGATTCAGTCACGCCACGCGCCTTGAGTTCTTCCAGATGCGCTTCCACCGCATGGGTGCGCAACGTCAGCCCGCAATCATTGGCAATCTGGATATTCAGCCCCGGCCGCGCATTCAGCTCCAGAATCAGCGGGCCTTTCTCCTGGTCCAGCACCATGTCCACGCCGATGTACCCCAGGCCACACAGCTCATAGCAACCGGCGGCGAGCTTCATGAAACCGTCCCAGTAGGGCAGTTGCACGCCATCCACCGCGTTGGTGGTGTCCGGGTGTTTGGTGATGATGTTGTTCAGCCAGGTGCCGCGCAAAGTCAGGCCGGTGGCCAGGTCGACACCGACGCCGATGGCGCCCTGGTGCAGGTTGGCCTTGCCGCCGGACTGGCGGGTCGGCAAACGCAGCATCGCCATCACCGGGTAACCCATCAGCACGATGATGCGGATGTCCGGCACGCCTTCGTAGCTGATGCTCTTGAAGATCTGGTCCGGGGTCACCCGATATTCGATCAGCGCCCGGTCGCGGTGCCCGCCCAGCGAATACAGGCCGGTGAGGATGCTGGAGATATGATGCTCCAGCTCTTCGTGGGCAAGGATCTTGCCCGACACCGTGCGATAGCGGCCCTCGAAACGGTCGGCGATGACGATGATGCCGTCACCGCCGGCGCCCTGGGCCGGCTTGATCACGAAGTCGTTGCGCCCGCCGATGATCTCGCCGAGCTTGTCGATTTCCTTTTCCGTGGAAATCACGCCATACAGTTCCGGCACATGAATGCCGGCCTCGATCGCGCGTTCCTTGGTGATGATCTTGTCATCGACGATCGGGTACAGGCTGCGCTTGTTGTACTTGAGCACGTAGTCCGCGTTACGCCGATTGATGCCCATGATGCCCCGGGCTTCCAGGGCCTTCCAGGTCTTCCAGAAACCGAACATCAGGCGTCAGCCTTCTTCAGGAAAGCCTTGAAACGCACCAGTTCAGTCAGGCGATAACCGCGATAGCGACCCATGGCCAGCATGAAGCCCACCAGAATCAGCAGAATCGCCGGGAAGGTGAACACGAAGTACACCAGCTCCGGAACGGTCATGATCAGGTGCGCCAGGGACGCCGCGAACAGCGTGCCGATCGCCACTTTCATGGCATGGCTGGCGCCGCGTTCTTCCCAGGTGATCGACAGGCGTTCGATGGTCATGGTCAGAATCACCATCGGGAACAGCGCCACCGACAGACCGCGCTCCAGACCGAGTTTGTGACTGAACAGGCTGATCGCCGCGATCAGCACCACCACGAACGTCAGCACGACCGACAGGCGCGGCAGCATTTGCAGCTTCAGGTGTTCCAGATACGAGCGCAGTGATAACCCGAGCGCGGTGATCACGGTAAACAGCAGGATGCCGAAGCCCAGTTGCGTCTCGCGGAAGGCCAGGGCGATCAGCACCGGCGTGAACGTGCCGAGGGTCTGCAGGCCGATCAGGTTGCGCAGGATCAGGATCACCAGCACGCCGATCGGAATCATCACCATGATCATGAAGGTTTGCTGGGTTTGCAGCGGCAGGCCGTACAGCGAGTATTCGAGGAAGTTGGCGTCGGTGTTTTCGTCGGTCAGCTTGGCCAGACGAATCGCGTTCATCTCGCTGTTGTTCAGGCTGAAGGTTACGTTGGCTTTCTTGCCGCCGTCGACGGTGATCAGGTTTTCATCACCGCTCCACCACAGCAGGCGGTCAGTCGGCAGGCCTTGCTCGCCGGTTTCCGGGTTGAAGTACAGCCAGTCGGTGCCGTTGAAGCTGCGCAGCCACAGTTCCGGGGTTTGCGGTTGATCGGCGACGAGGCGGATGGTGTGGACTTTCTCCACCGGTACGTGGGCGATGGACAGCAGTAGTTCGACGATCTTGGCTTTGTGCGGTGTCGACGGATCGCCGGCCAGCAGCAGTTTCACGTTGTCGTCGTTGACGTTGTTGACGCGTTTGATCGCCTCGCCAATGAAGGTCTCGACGTCGGCCGAGTGCTGGCGGATCGGCGCGAGCAGTGCTTCGGCGGCGATCTTTTCCGGGCCTTCGATGGCCATGCTGTCGCGGAAGGTCGGGCCTTTGATCTTGGTTTTCTCGGCGGTGTAACGCTTGGTCAGCACAAGACGGTAATAAAGGGTCTGGTTACCCTTGGCCCGGCGTGCCGACCAGGTGACCTTGCGATTGCCGTCGACGCGGTTGACTGCCACCCCGTAGTTGTTGGAGATAAAGCTTTCATTGAGGCTGACGTAATCGCGGCTCAGGGGCGGCACGAACATCTGGATCTTCACCGGATCCTTGGTGCTGGCGACGAACTCGACCTTGGCGTCGATGTTCCACAGGTCGTCGGTGGCGTCTTCGGTCACCGGGATGCCGAGCACGAAAATCTGATAGGCCGTAACCGAAACGCCCAGCAACACCAGGATGGTGATCAGGACTTTCAGGTGGAAGGTTAGAGAACGCATGGAAATTACTCGGCGGTATGAGCGGCGATGGCGCAGGCGGGTTTGCCGGCAGCGTATTTAAGACTGGGATCGACCAGCGCATCGAAGCGTTTCAGCGCCTCGGAGCCGATCAAAAGCGGGTATTGGAACGCACTACGGTCGGTCAGGTTCACTTCGATGCTGCGCATTGCCGAACCCATGCAGATGTCCAGCTCGATCACCGGGCGGGCGGTGTACTTTTTGCCTTCTTCCGGATCGTAGTCGCCGGCGCGGCGCTTGATCTTGCTGACCCGGGCCAGCGGCCGTTCGATCGGGTGGGAATGCGCGGCGTCGATGGCCAGGTAGAAACGTACCCAGGACTCGCCATTGCGTTTGAAGCGTTTGATGTCGCGGGCACTCAGGGAGGCGGTTTTCGCCCCGGTGTCGAGTTTCGCCGCCACTTCCAGGTTGATCCCGTCGAGGGCAGCGTATTCGTTGAGGCCGTACACGGTCTTTTCCCCCGCCGCAGCAAGGCCGGGCAGGCAAAACAGTGCAAAGAATGTGGGGAAGGGCTTGAGTCTCATAAATCCTGGCGAGCAGCGTTCCGTTCTCGGTTCAGGGCCATGGCATCAGGAAATCCCGTCTGCCCATGCGCCTTCGTGTGCCTATCAGCTTTTTATGACAAGCCGTGCAAATGACTCGCAAATGCGGGCGGCATTCTAGCACGGTGGTTTTATGGCGCCAGCGCCGGGGCCGGTCTATAACCCTTGGGGCTGACACGCAGGCTTATTAGACGATTGTCGACAATCTCTATTTATCCTTTGACTGATGCGGGTTGATTCGCTAGTTTTTGCCGCATTGGATTTTAAGGTGTCGACAATATGCTGGATCAACTCGATCCCCCGGTGATCAGCGGCGACGATTCCGAGACGCTCTCGGAAAACGTCTTCCGACGCATCCAGGCGGCCATCGTCAAAGGCGAGATCGCCCCGGGCAGCAAGATCTCCGAGCCGGAACTGGCGCGCACCTACGGCATCAGCCGCGGGCCGCTGCGCGAGGCGATCCATCGTCTGGAAGGCCAGCGCCTGTTGGTGCGCGTACCGCACGTCGGTGCGCGGGTGGTGTCGCTGAGCCACGCCGAATTGCTCGAACTCTACGAAATCCGCGAATCCCTCGAAGGCATGGCCTGCCGTCTGGCGGCCGAACGCATGAGCGTCGAAGAAATCGACGAACTGCGCCGGGTGCTGGAAACCCACGAACGCGATGCAGCGTTCCAGGCCGGCGTCGGCTACTACCAGCAGGAAGGCGATTTCGACTTTCACTACCGGATCATCCAGGGCAGCGGCAACCGCACCCTTACGCAAATGCTCTGCGGCGAGCTCTATCAACTGGTGCGCATGTACCGCATCCAGTTTTCCACCACGCCCAATCGCCCGCGCCAGGCCTTTGCCGAACACCACCGGATTCTCGATGCCATCGCCGACCGTGACGGCGAGCTCGCGGAATTGTTGATGCGCCGTCACATCGGCGCCTCGAAACGCAACATCGCCCGTCATTACCAGGACGGCGCCGACAATAAGACAGCCACTGAACGAGGTGAGTCATGAGTTCCAACAAGAGCACTCCAGGCCAGCGTTTCCGCGATGCGGTCGCCAGCGAACATCCGCTGCAAGTGGTCGGGGCGATCAATGCCAACCACGCGCTGCTGGCCAAGCGCGCCGGTTTCAAGGCGATCTACCTGTCGGGTGGCGGGGTGGCTGCCGGCTCCCTCGGCGTGCCGGATCTGGGCATCACCGGCCTGGATGACGTGCTGACCGACGTGCGCCGCATCACCGACGTCTGCGACCTGCCGCTGCTGGTGGACGTGGACACCGGTTTCGGCGCCTCGGCGTTCAACGTGGCGCGCACCGTCAAGTCGATGATCAAGTTCGGCGCGGCGGCGATTCACATCGAAGACCAGGTCGGCGCCAAGCGCTGCGGTCACCGTCCGAACAAAGAGATCGTGACCCAGCAGGAAATGGTCGACCGCATCAAGGCTGCCGTCGATGCCCGCACCGACGACAGCTTCGTGATCATGG
Organism: Candidatus Pseudomonas auctus; assembly: GCF_048654275.1. Classification (NCBI taxonomy): domain Bacteria; kingdom Pseudomonadati; phylum Pseudomonadota; class Gammaproteobacteria; order Pseudomonadales; family Pseudomonadaceae; genus Pseudomonas; species Candidatus Pseudomonas auctus. The sequence continues at coordinate 142,865 of NZ_JBJYZK010000004.1, forward strand.
CGCGCACCGACGCGCTGGCCGTTGAAGGCCTGGAATCGGCACTGGATCGCGCCGCCGCGTGCATCGAGGCCGGCGCCGACATGATTTTCCCGGAAGCCATCACGGAACTGGAGATGTACAAACTGTTCGCCAGCCGCGTGAAAGCGCCGATCCTGGCCAACATCACCGAATTCGGCTCGACGCCGCTGTACACCACCGAGCAACTGGCCGGCGCCGACGTGTCGCTGGTGCTGTACCCGCTGTCGGCGTTCCGCGCGATGAACAAGGCCGCGGAAAACGTCTACACCGCGATCCGCCGCGACGGCACTCAGCAGAATGTCATCGACACCATGCAGACTCGCATGGAGCTTTACGATCGTATCGATTACCACACCTTCGAGCAGAAGCTCGACGCGTTGTTTGCGGCGAAGAAGTAAGCCGCAACCGTACTCCCTAATAAATTCAAGATTGGAGACAACAATGGCCGAAGCAAAAGTACTCAGTGGCGCCGGGCTCCGGGGCCAGGTCGCCGGGCAAACCGCACTGTCCACCGTGGGCCAGGCCGGTGCCGGGCTGACCTATCGCGGCTACGACGTGCGCGAACTGGCAGCCGACGCACAATTTGAAGAAGTGGCGTACCTGCTGCTCTACGGAGAACTGCCGACCAAGGCGCAACTCGCCGACTATCAAGGCAAGCTGAGCAAGCTGCGCGACCTGCCGCAAGCACTCAAGGAAGTGCTGGAACGCATCCCCGCCGACGCCCACCCGATGGACGTGATGCGCACCGGCTGCTCGTTCCTGGGCAATATCGAGCCGGAAAAAGACTTCTCCGAGCAACGCGACAAGACCGACCGTCTGCTGGCCGCCTTTCCGGCGATCATGTGCTACTGGTATCGCTTCAGCCACGACGGCAAACGCATCAATTGCGTGACGGACGAGCAGTCCATCGGCGGCCACTTCCTGCACCTGCTGCACGACAAGAAGCCGAGCGAACTGCACGTCAAGGTCATGAACGTTTCGCTGATCCTCTACGCCGAGCACGAATTCAACGCCTCGACCTTCACCGCTCGGGTGTGCGCTTCGACCCTGTCCGATCTGTATTCCTGCATCACGGCGGCCATCGGTTCGCTGCGCGGCCCGCTGCATGGCGGCGCCAACGAAGCGGCGATGGAAATGATCGAGCGCTTCTCGTCGCCGGAAGAGGCGATCAAGGGCACCCTCGGCATGCTGGAGCGTAAGGACAAGATCATGGGCTTCGGCCACGCCATCTATAAGGACAGCGATCCGCGCAACGAGGTGATCAAGGGCTGGTCGAAAAAACTCGCCGACGAAGTGGGCGACAAGGTGTTGTTCGCGGTTTCCGAAGCCATCGACAAGACCATGTGGGAACAGAAAAAACTGTTCCCCAACGCCGACTTCTACCATGCCTCGGCGTACCACTTCATGGGCATACCGACCAAGCTGTTCACCCCGATCTTCGTCTGCTCGCGCCTGACCGGCTGGGCGGCGCACGTATTCGAACAGCGCGCCAACAACCGCATCATCCGTCCAAGCGCCGAGTACACCGGCGTCGAACAGCGCAAGTTCGTGCCAATCGAACAGCGCTGACCGGGGAGGGCGCCGGCACAGGCGCCCCCTCTTTGAAACTACCGTGACCGAGTCCTGACCGATGAACACAGAATTTCGCAAGAACCTGCCCGGCACGCCGCTGGACTTTTTCGACGTCCGCGCGGCTGTCGATGCGATCCAGCCGGGCAGCTACGACACCCTGCCGTACACCTCTCGCGTGCTGGCGGAAAACCTCGTGCGTCGCTGCGACCCGGCCACGCTCACCGATTCCCTGAAACAACTGATCGAGCGCAAACGCGACCTCGACTTCCCGTGGTTTCCGGCCCGCGTGGTGTGCCACGACATTCTCGGCCAGACCGCGCTGGTGGATCTGGCCGGCCTGCGCGACGCGATTGCCCAGCAGGGCGGCGACCCGGCGCAGGTCAACCCGGTGGTGCCGACGCAACTGATCGTCGACCACTCGCTTGCGGTGGAAGCGGGCGGCTTTGACAAGAAGGCCTTCGAGAAGAACCGCGCCATCGAAGACCGGCGCAACGAAGACCGCTTCCACTTCATCAACTGGACCAAGAAGGCCTTCAAGAACGTCGACGTGATCCCGCCGGGCAACGGCATCATGCACCAGATCAACCTGGAGAAAATGTCGCCGGTGATTCAGGTGCGCGACGGCGTGGCATTCCCGGATACCTGCGTCGGCACCGACAGCCACACCCCGCACGTCGATGCGCTGGGCGTGATTGCCATCGGCGTCGGTGGTCTCGAAGCTGAAAGCGTGATGCTCGGCCGCGCATCGTGGATGCGCCTGCCGGAAAGCGTCGGCGTCGAACTGACCGGCAAGCTGCAACCGGGCATCACCGCCACCGACATGGTGCTGGCCCTGACCGAATACCTGCGCAAACAGAAAGTGGTCGGCGCATGGCTGGAGTTCTTCGGCGAAGGTGCTTCGGCACTGACCCTCGGCGACCGCGCGACCATCTCCAACATGGCCCCGGAATACGGCGCCACGGCGGCGATGTTCTACATCGACCAGCAGACCATCGATTACCTGAAACTCACCGGTCGCGAAGACCAGCAAGTGCAGCTGGTCGAGCAATACGCCAAGCAGATCGGCCTGTGGGCCGACAGCCTGAAAGGCGCGCAATACGAGCGCGGCCTGACCTTCGATCTGTCTTCGGTGGTGCGCAACATGGCCGGCCCGAGCAACCCGCACGCTCGCGTGGCGGTGTCGGATCTGGCGGCCAAAGGCATCGCCGGCCAGTGGGAGGACGTGCCGGGGCAAATGCCCGACGGCGCGGTGATCATCGCCGCCATCACCAGTTGCACCAACACCAGCAACCCGCGCAACGTGATCGCCGCCGGCCTGCTGGCGCGCAATGCCAACAAGCTTGGGCTGACCCGCAAGCCGTGGGTCAAGTCGTCGCTGGCACCGGGTTCGAAAACCGTGGCGCTGTACCTCGATGAAGCGGGACTGACCACAGAGCTGGAGCAACTCGGTTTCGGCGTCGTCGCCTTCGCCTGCACCACCTGCAACGGCATGTCCGGCGCGCTGGATCCGGTGATCCAGCAGGAAATCATCGACCGCGATCTGTACGCCACCGCTGTGCTGTCCGGTAACCGTAACTTCGACGGGCGGATTCACCCGTACGCCAAGCAGGCGTTCCTCGCTTCACCGCCGCTGGTGGTGGCCTACGCGATTGCCGGCACCATCCGTTTCGACATCGAAAAAGACGTGCTGGGCGTGGTCGACGGCAAGGAAATCCGCCTGAAAGACATCTGGCCGAGCGACGAAGAAATCGACGCGGTGGTGAAATCCTCGGTCAAGCCCGAGCAGTTTCGTCAGGTCTACATCCCGATGTTCGCCATCCATGAAGACACCGGCCCGAAAGTAACGCCGCTGTACGACTGGCGCGAAATGAGCACCTACATCCGCCGTCCGCCGTACTGGGAAGGCGCGCTGGCCGGGGCGCGGCCGCTCAAGGGCATGCGCCCGCTGGCGGTGCTGCCGGACAACATCACCACCGATCACCTGTCGCCGTCGAACGCGATCATGCTCGACAGCGCCGCCGGCGAATACCTGGCGAAAATGGGGCTGCCGGAAGAGGACTTCAACTCTTACGCGACCCACCGGGGCGACCACTTGACCGCACAGCGCGCGACCTTCGCCAACCCGAAACTGTTCAACGAAATGGTCGTGGAAAACGGCAAGGTCAAGCAGGGTTCGCTGGCTCGTGTCGAGCCGGAGGGCCAAGTGATGCGCATGTGGGAAGCGATCGAAACCTACATGGAACGCAAGCAGCCGCTGATCATCATCGCCGGCGCCGACTACGGCCAGGGTTCGTCCCGCGACTGGGCGGCCAAAGGCGTGCGGCTGGCGGGTGTGGAAGCGATTGCCGCCGAAGGTTTCGAGCGCATTCACCGCACCAACCTGGTGGGCATGGGCGTGTTGCCGCTGGAGTTCAAACCGGGCACCGACCGCAAGACCCTGGGTATCGACGGCAGCGAAACCTACGACGTGATCGGCGAGCGCACGCCGCGTGCCGACCTGACGCTGGTGATCCATCGCAAGAACGGCGAACGCGTTGATGTGCCGGTGACCTGCCGTCTGGATACCGCTGAAGAAGTGTCGATCTACGAGGCCGGCGGCGTGTTGCAGCGCTTTGCCCAGGACTTCCTCGAAGAGTCGGCGGTTGCCGTTTAAACCAAGTAGTGCGAACGCGGGTCGGTTGATCCGCGTTTGCTGATAAGGAGCACCATGGCTCACGCACCGCAAATAAGAATCCCCGCCACCTACATGCGTGGCGGCACCAGCAAAGGCGTGTTTTTCAGCCTCAAGGATCTGCCCGAAGCCGCGCAGATTCCCGGCCCGGCCCGCGATGCGCTGCTGCTGCGGGTCATCGGCAGCCCCGACCCGTACGACAAGCAGATCGACGGCATGGGCGGCGCAACGTCCAGCACCAGCAAAACCGTGATTCTGTCGAAAAGCATCAAGGCCGATCACGACGTCGATTACCTGTTCGGTCAGGTGTCCATCGACAAGCCGTTCGTGGATTGGAGCGGCAACTGCGGCAACCTGTCGGCGGCGGTCGGTTCGTTCGCCATCAGCAATGGTCTGGTGGACGCCAGCCGCATTCCGCACAACGGCGTGGCGGTGGTTCGCGTGTGGCAGGCCAACATCGGTAAAACGATCATTGCCCACGTGCCGATCACCAATGGCGAAGTTCAGGAAACCGGTGATTTCGAACTCGACGGCGTGACCTTTCCGGCCGCCGAAGTTCAGGTCGAATTCATGGATCCGGCGGCGGAAGAAGAGGGCGGCGGTGGCTCGATGTTCCCCACCGGCAACCTGATCGACGAGCTGGAAGTGCCGGGCGTCGGTACGTTCAAGGCGACCATGATCAACGCGGGTATCCCGACGATCTTCGTCAACGCCGAAGACATCGGCTACACCGGCACCGAACTGCAAAGCGCGATCAACAGCGATCCGAAAGCGTTGCAGATGTTCGAGACCATTCGTGCTTATGGCGCGCTGCGCATGGGGCTGATTTCGAATCTGGATGAGGCGGCCAAGCGACAACACACGCCGAAGGTTGCGTTTGTCGCCAAGCCTGCGGATTACGTGGCATCGAGTGGCAAAGCCATTGGCGCCGGGGATGTGGATCTGCTGGTGCGGGCGTTGTCGATGGGCAAGCTGCACCACGCGATGATGGGGACGGCGGCGGTGGCGATTGGCACCGCAGCAGCCATCTCGGGCACTTTGGTGAATCTGGCGGCGGGTGGCGTTGAACGCAATGCGGTGCGGTTCGGGCATCCGTCCGGGACGTTGCGTGTTGGCGCAGAAGCTAGCCTGGAAAATGGTGAGTGGGTCGTGAAGAAGGCGATCATGAGCCGCAGTGCGCGGGTCCTGATGGAAGGTTACGTCCGCGTTCCTGGCGACTCTTTTTAAGATCAAGAGCTCCCTCATCAGAACGCCGCCCAGCCCTCTCCCGGAGGGAGAGGGAGCCGACCGAGGTGTCTTGCGGGATACATCGACCTGAAAAATCGTGGCGATTATGGATTCGGCAAAGCACTTTCAGGTCGGCGTAGCTTTTGAACATCCCCCATTCGGTCCCCTCTCCCCCCGGGAGAGGGCTAGGGTGAGGGCAACAATCCAACTGAAGAAACACCCCAAAGCAGACACCCACGATCTGCTCTAAACAAAAAAACCAACCAGCCCCTGAGGAAGACCCCACCACTCATCATTCCCCACCAGGAGAACCGCAATGAGCGCCAACGTCGACCTGAACAACCGCCCCGACTACGACCGTATCCTGCAGGACATCGCCGATTACGTCCTCACCTGCAAAATCGAATCCACCGAAGCCCTCGACACCGCCCGCAACTGCCTGATGGACACGCTGGGCTGCGGTCTGCTGGCCCTGCGTTTCCCCGAATGCACCAAGCACCTTGGCCCAATCGTCGAAGGCACCGTCGTCCCATTCGGCGCCCGAGTCCCTGGCACCTCCTATCGCCTCGACCCGGTAAAAGCGGCGTGGGACATCGGCTGCATCGTGCGCTGGCTCGATTACAACGACACTTGGCTCGCCGCTGAATGGGGCCATCCGTCGGATAACCTCGGCGGGATTCTCGCGGTGGCCGATCACCTGTCGCAAAAACGTCTGGCCAGCGGTGAAGCGCCGCTCACCGTGCGCGATGTACTCGAAGCCATGATCATGGCCCACGAGATTCAAGGCGTGATCGCCCTGGAAAACTCCTTCAATCGTGTAGGCCTCGATCACGTCATTCTGGTGAAAGTCGCCTCGACTGCCGTGACCGCCAAACTGATGGGCGCCAACCGCGAGCAGCTGTTATCGGCGCTGTCCCACGCGTTTGCCGACGGTCAGGCGTTGCGCACTTACCGCCATGCGCCGAACGCCGGTTCGCGAAAATCCTGGGCGGCGGGGGATGCGTCGAGCCGGGGCGTGCGGCTGGCGGATATCGCGATGCGCGGCGAAATGGGCATTCCCGGCGTCTTGAGTGCCAAGCAGTGGGGCTTTTACGACGTTCTGTTCAGCCACACCAACAACGATCTGGCGCTCAAGCCTGAAGACAAACGCGCCTTCAGCTTCTCCCGGCCGTTCGGCAGTTACGTGATGGAAAACGTGCTGTTCAAGATCAGCTTCCCCGCCGAATTCCACGCGCAAACCGCCTGCGAAGCCGCCGTGACCCTGCATCCGCAGGTGCGCAATCGTCTGCATGAGATCGACCGGATTGTCATCACCACGCATGAGTCGGCGATCCGCATCATTTCCAAGGTCGGGCCGCTGGCCAACGCCGCCGATCGCGATCACTGCCTCCAGTACATGACCGCCGTGCCGCTGGCGTTCGGCAATCTGGTGGCTGAGCAGTACGAGGATGATTTCCACAAGGCCCATCCGATCATCGATGTGCTGCGCGAGAAAATGGTCATCGTCGAGGATCCGCGCTTCACCCGCGAATACCTGGAGGCCGACAAGCGCTCGATCGCCAATGCGGTGCAGGTGTTTTTCAAGGACGGTTCGAGCACGGAAAACGTGGTGGTGGAGTACCCGATCGGCCATCGCCGGCGTCGCGCCGAGGGCATTCCGTTGCTGGAGGACAAATTCAGGGCGAACCTGCTGACACGATTCACCGGGCAGCGAAGCGAGGAGATATTGGCGTTGTGCAAGGACCAGGAGCGGCTTGAGTCGACGCCTGCTAATCGGTTTGTGGATTTGTTTGTTATCTGAGGGACCGCGTTATCGTTCTTCGCGAGCAAGCCCGCTCCCACATTTGACCGTATTCCAATGTGAGAGCGGGCTTGCTCGCGAAGACGGCAGATCAGACACAGAAAATTTATTTGAACCGCCGCTCGACACCTTTCTCCACCAGAATCTTCGCGGAAATTTCTTCCACCGAAAAATGCGTGGAGTTGATGTTCGGGATGTTCTCGCGGCGGAACAGGTTTTCCACCTCGCGCACTTCGAACTCGCACTGGGCGTAACTCGAATAACGGCTGTTGGGCTTGCGTTCGTTGCGGATCGCGGTGAGGCGGTCCGGGTCGATGGTCAGGCCGAACAGCTTGTGCTGGTGGGCGCGCAGGGCGGCCGGCAGTTGCAGGCGTTCCATGTCGTCTTCGGTCAGCGGGTAATTGGCCGCGCGGATGCCGAACTGCATCGCCATGTACAGGCACGTCGGCGTCTTACCACAACGCGACACGCCCACTAGTATCAGGTCGGCCTTGTCGTAATAGTGGGTGCGGGCGCCGTCGTCGTTGTCCAGAGCGAAGTTCACCGCTTCGATGCGCTCCATGTAATTGGAGTTGTGACCGATGGAGTGGGACTTGCCGACGGTGTAGGAAGAATGCTCGGTCAGTTCCTGCTCGAGCGGGGCGAGGAACGTCGAGAAAATGTCGATCATGAAACCATTGGAGGTTGCGAGAATCTCACGGATGTCCTGATTGACGATGGTGTCGAAGATGATCGGCCGGAAACCGTCGGTTTCAGCGGCTTTGTTGATTTGTTGTACCATGGCCCGCGCTTTTTCAACGCTGTCGATGTAGGGGCGCGTGAATTTGCTGAAGGTAATGTTTTCGAACTGCGCCAGAAGGCTTTGACCCAGGGTTTCGGCGGTGATGCCGGTGCCATCGGAGATAAAGAAAGCAGATCGTTTCATTTGCACCTTGGGCCTTAAGCTAATGAGCATTTCTGGATATGATAGGCGCGATTTGCCGGCCGCCATTGGCCCGCATTCTCACTTATTTTCCAGGTCCAGGCCATACAGCCGGCCAACGCTCCCCCGAGCCGCCGGTTTCTGAGCTTTTCCAACACAGTTAGTGGAGAGATCACCTTGGTAGAGTACGTAGTTTCCCTCGATAAGCTCGGCAAACACGATGTTGAGCATGTGGGGGGCAAGAACGCATCCCTGGGCGAGATGATCAGTAACCTGGCCGGTGCCGGTGTTTCGGTCCCCGGCGGCTTCGCCACCACGGCGCAAGCCTATCGCGACTTCCTGGAACTGAGCGGTCTGAACGATCAGATCCACAAGGCCCTCGATGCGCTGGACGTCGATGACGTCAATGCCCTGGCCAAGACCGGCGCCCAGATCCGCCAATGGATCATGGAAGCCGAATTCCCTGAAAAACTGAACACCGAGATCCGCACCGCGTTCGCCGCGTTGTCGGCCGGTAATCCTGACGTGGCCGTGGCCGTGCGTTCCTCCGCCACCGCCGAAGACCTGCCGGACGCTTCGTTCGCCGGTCAGCAGGAAACCTTCCTGAACATCCGGGGCGTGGAAAACGTCATTCGCGCGGCCAAGGAAGTGTTCGCTTCCCTGTTCAACGACCGTGCCATTTCCTACCGCGTGCACCAGGGCTTCGACCACAAGCTGGTCGCCCTGTCGGCTGGCGTGCAGCGCATGGTGCGTTCGGAAACCGGCACCGCCGGCGTGATGTTCACCCTCGATACCGAATCCGGCTTCCGTGACGTGGTGTTCATCACCGGCGCCTACGGTTTGGGCGAAACCGTTGTACAAGGCGCGGTGAACCCGGACGAATTCTATGTCCACAAGGGCACCCTGGAAGCCGGTCGCCCGGCGATCCTGCGGCGCAACCTGGGCAGCAAGGCCATCAAGATGATCTACGGCGACGAGGCCAAGGCCGGTCGTTCCGTGAAAACCGTTGATGTCGACAAGGCCGACCGCGCGCGTTTCTGCCTGACCGACGCTGAAGTCAGCGAGCTGGCCAAGCAGGCGATGATCATCGAGAAGCACTATGGCTGCCCCATGGACATCGAGTGGGCCAAGGACGGTGACGACGGCAAGCTGTACATCGTGCAGGCCCGTCCCGAAACCGTGAAGAGCCGCACCCAGGCCAACGTCATGGAACGTTACCTGCTGAAGGAAACCGGCACCGTGCTGGTGGAAGGTCGTGCCATCGGCCAGCGCATCGGCGCCGGCAAGGTGCGGATCATCAAGGACGTGTCCGAGATGGACAAGGTCCAGCCAGGCGACGTGCTGGTCTCCGACATGACCGACCCGGACTGGGAACCGGTCATGAAGCGCGCCAGCGCCATCGTCACCAACCGTGGCGGCCGTACCTGCCACGCGGCGATCATCGCCCGTGAGCTGGGTATCCCTGCGGTCGTCGGTTGCGGCAACGCCACCCAACTGCTGAAGGACGGCCAGGGCGTGACCGTGTCCTGCGCCGAAGGCGACACCGGTTACATCTTCGAAGGCGAACTGGGTTTCGACATCAAGAAGAACTCCGTCGACGCCATGCCGGAGCTGCCGTTCAAGATCATGATGAACGTCGGCAACCCGGACCGCGCCTTCGACTTCGCGCAGCTGCCGAACGCCGGTGTGGGCCTGGCCCGTCTGGAATTCATCATCAACCGCATGATCGGCGTGCACCCGAAAGCGCTGTTGAACTACGACGGCCTGCCGCAGGACATCAAGGAAAGCGTCGACAAGCGCATCGCCGGTTACGACGATCCGGTCGGCTTCTATGTCGAGAAACTGGTTGAGGGCATCAGCACCCTGGCCGCTGCGTTCGCTCCGAAGAAAGTCATCGTGCGTCTGTCGGACTTCAAGTCCAACGAATACGCCAACCTGATCGGCGGCAAACTCTACGAGCCGGAAGAAGAAAACCCGATGCTGGGCTTCCGTGGCGCTTCGCGTTACATCAGCGAATCGTTCCGTGACTGCTTCGAACTCGAGTGCCGTGCGCTGAAGCGTGTGCGCAACGAGATGGGCCTGACCAACGTCGAAATCATGGTGCCGTTCGTCCGTACCCTCGGCGAAGCCAGCCAGGTGGTGGATCTGCTTGCCGAAAACGGCCTGGCCCGTGGCGACAACGGCCTGCGCGTGATCATGATGTGCGAACTGCCATCCAACGCGATCCTGGCTGAAGAATTCCTCGAATTCTTCGACGGTTTCTCGATCGGCTCCAACGACCTGACCCAGCTGACGCTGGGCCTGGACCGTGACTCCGGGATCATTGCGCACCTGTTCGACGAGCGTAATCCGGCGGTCAAGAAGCTGTTGGCCAACGCGATCGCCGCGTGCAACAAGGCCGGCAAGTACATCGGCATCTGCGGTCAGGGTCCTTCGGACCACCCGGACCTGGCCAAGTGGCTGATGGAGCAGGGCATCGAAAGCGTGTCGCTGAACCCGGACACCGTGCTGGAAACCTGGTTCTTCCTTGCCGAAGGCCAGGCGGCGGAATAAGCCGTGAATGAAGCCCCGGCCCGTTGAACCGGGTCGGGGCTTTAAGATTGAAGTAGGGCGAGCTCTCCGGATGCCGCCCTTTTTTGTGCAAGAGCATTATGCAAAGCAGCAGCAACCTATTTCCTGTCGCCCTGATCAGCGCCGAGCGACGCGGTGATCTGAGCGAAGACGTTTATCGTTTGAAACCGGGCAACAGCCCTGACTGGTCCGTGGAAATCGCGGTGACCCGCCTCGGCTTGGCCGATGAGCCGGCGTCGCGCGGCGTGCCAGTGATCTTGCTGCACGGCAGTTTTTCCAATCGGCGCTTCTGGTTCTCGCCGAAGGGCCTGGGCCTGGGCGCGTATCTGACGCGTCTGGGTTTCGATGTGTGGATCCCGGAAATGCGCGGTCACGGTCTGTCCCAGCGCAACGAGGACTACCGCCGCAACCGCGTCGCCGACTATGCCCGTTACGATCTGCCGGCGATTGCCGCGTTCGTCCGTGAGCAGAGCGGGCAGATTCCGCACTGGATCGGCCACTCGCTGGGTGGCATCACGTTGGCGGCCGCGCTGGGCGGCGAATACCTCGGTGAACCGGCGGTGGCGTCGGCGGCGTTTTTCGGCACGCAGGTCAGCCGCACGTACTGGCCGCTGAAGATTCCGCCGGTGGAGTGGAGTGGGCGCTTCATTCTCAAGCGTTTTGCCCAGTTGTCCGGCTCGCGACTCAAGCGCGGCCCCGAGGACGAGCCGATCGGCCTGGCGCTGGAAAGCATGCGCTGGTACGGACTGTTCGGGCGTTTCGGCGACAAGGACAAGGATTGGTGGGCAGGTCTTGCCGACGTGCAGGTCCCAGTGCTGGCGGTAAGCGCGGCGGGGGATCATCAGGATCCTGCTTGGGCCTGCAGGAAACTGTTCGAACAGATTGGCTCCGAGCACAAGCAGTTCATCAACCTGGGCCGTGAGCAGGGTTTCAACGATCAGTTCGGGCATGTCGAGATGCTGGTCAGCAAAGCGGCACAGGCCGAGGTCTGGCCGCTGGTGGCGCGCTGGCTGGCAGATCAGCACACGCCATTGCTTGGCGAGAAGCCGGATCTGGCGGCAGCGGTCTGAACGCGGCGCCCTGAAAAGGGCATTTCGTTCGCGTCGGCTTGCGGCTAAGATATGACGCATTGGACGGTTCTGGTCATATTTAGTGACTGTTTCGCTATTACGTTTCAGCCTGTGTTCAGGTTCGTTCAGCGACCATGACATGGTCTAAGGTAAACAGCGACCGCCGGAACTCGTTTCAAAAGAGTGCGACATCCTTGATCGTCTTCCTTTTTACAGGAGTTTTTCGATGAACCATTACCTTACGCCTGACCTGTGCGACGCCTATCCGGAGCTGGTTCAGGTGCTGGAACCGATGTTCAGCAATTTCGGCGGCCGTGATTCGTTCGGCGGCGAAATCGTGACCATCAAATGCTTCGAAGACAACTCGCTGGTCAAGGAGCAAGCCGAGCTCAAGGGCAACGGCAAGGTGCTGGTGGTCGATGGTGGTGGTTCCCTGCGCTGCGCACTGCTGGGCGACATGATCGCCGAGAAAGCCGCGAAAAACGGTTGGGAAGGGCTGGTGATCTACGGTTGCATCCGTGATGTGGACGTCATCGCCCAGACCGATCTCGGCGTTCAGGCCCTGGCCAGCCATCCGAAAAAGACTGAAAAACGCGGTCTCGGCGACCTCAACGTGCCGGTGACCTTTGCCGGTGTCACTTTCCATCCCGGCCAGTACATCTATGCGGACAACAATGGCGTGATCATCTCGCCAAGCCCGCTGAAAATGCCTGAATAAATCGCGGTAACCACAGGGGTGAGGATGTTCGAGGAAGAAAACGCGCAATGGGGGCTGGTGCATGCCCTGGTGCTGGACGGTAAAGGCGGTGCGCGTTCGATAGCCCGGACTGATCTCGACGATCTGCAGCTGCAGGCTCATGAAAGCTTGTGGCTGCATTGGGATCGCAGTCACCCGCAGACCCAGACCTGGCTGCGTAAATCCAGTGGGCTCAACGAGTTCACCTGCGATTTGCTGCTGGAAGAAAACACTCGCCCACGCCTGTTGCCGCTGCCGGACTCCGAGCTGCTGCTGTTTTTGCGCGGGGTCAATCTGAACCCGGGTGCCGAGCCGGAGGACATGGTGTCGGTGCGGATCTTTGCCTCGGCCCAGCGGGTGATTTCCCTGCGCTTGCGTCCGTTGCGCGCCACCGATGAGTTGCTGGTGATGCTGGGCGAGGGGAAGGGGCCGAAAACCTCGTCCGAACTGATGCTGTATCTGGCGCAGTTCCTCACCAACAAGGTGCAGGATCTGGTGACTTGCCTCTCCGAAGTGGTCGATGAAGAGGAAGAAAAACTGGATGCCGACGAACGGTATACCCCTGAGCATGGCGCCATTTTGCACATCCGTCGCCGGGCCGCCGGACTGAAGCGTTTTCTGGCACCGCAGCGGGATATTTTCGGACAGCTGACGCGGATAAAACTGCCGTGGTTCGTCGATGACGATGCCGACTACTGGAACGAATTGAACAACAGCCTGACCCGTTATCTCGAAGAGCTCGAATTGACCCGAGAGCGCGTGGGGCTGGTGCTGGAGGCCGAAGACCGGCGCTTGAGCGTGCACATGAATCGCACGATGTATCGCTTCGGGATCATCACCTGCATCTTCTTGCCGATGAGTTTTATTACCGGTCTGTTGGGCATAAACGTCGGCGGAATACCGTTCGCCAGCAGCCCTTATGGCTTCCTGATCGCTTGCCTGACGGTGCTCGCCCTGGCGTTCGGCCAGTGGTGGTTGTTCCGCCGTTTGCGCTGGGTATGAAGATGCACCATGTGACCCGACCAAATTTGCCCGCGTCTTTCACAGACATCACGAGAGGTGCGTATGCACGATCCGTTTGAACAGTCTTTGCGCGACATGCTCAACGCTTCGCCGTCCAGCCGTGACGACGATGCCTGCCTGGGCCGCGTGCTCAAAACCGCCAACCGCCAGGTTGGCGCCGGCGATCTGTTCAGCCTGCTGGGCCGCTGGCTGCCCGCGCTGATGATCGCCCTGAATAACGGCTCGGCCCATGTCGCGCCGGTCTCCCGTCTCCGTAAACCTACCGCTCGCACTGCTGATAAGGCTGATTGAATATGGAACTTGATCTCTGGACTCAGAGCCTCGTCACTGCAATGACTGCGTTGTGGACCAAAGTCGCTAACTTCATTCCTAACCTGTTCGGCGCACTGGTTGTGCTGCTCTTGGGTTTCGTTGTGGCCAAGCTGCTCGATACCTTGCTGTCCAAGTTGCTGGCCAAACTGGGGCTTGATCGCCTGATGGGCGGCACCGGCCTGACCAAATTGATGTCCCGCGCGGGGCTGCAAGTGCCGATCTCCACGTTGATCGGCAAAATCGTTTACTGGTTCGTTCTGCTGATTTTTCTGGTTTCGGCAGCAGAATCCCTTGGACTTGAGCGAGTTTCAGCTACGCTTGACATGCTGGCGCTCTATTTGCCGAAAGTATTCGGTGCCGCGCTGGTGTTGCTGGTGGGTGTCCTGCTTGCACAATTGGCCAATGGCCTGGTTCGCGGGGCGGCAGAAGGCGTAGGCCTGGACTACGCTTCAGGACTTGGGCGAATTGCCCAAGGCCTGGTGATCATCATCAGCATTTCGGTCGCAATCAGTCAGTTGGAGGTCAAGACCGACCTGCTGAACCATGTGATCGTCATCGTATTGATTACCGTTGGTCTGGCGGTTGCGCTGGCCATGGGTTTGGGAAGCCGGGAAATTGCCGGTCAGATTCTTGCGGGAATCTATGTGCGTGAGTTGTATCAGGTTGGGCAACAAGTGCGTATTGGCGAGGTCGAAGGCCAGATCGAAGAGATCGGCACGGTTAAGACCACATTGCTGACCGATGAGGGTGAGCTAGTCTCTCTCTCCAATCGGATCCTGCTGGAACAGCATGTGAGTAGCCGCTAACCCGGCAAACCCTGCTAATGTATGCCGCCGCAAAATGCCAGCTGTCGCTGGCTGCGGTGGACATTGACCTGACTGTCGGCACGACTTGTTTTGAATAAAGCCCAAACGCTATCCACGCGCTACGATCCCCGCGAGCTCTCTGATGAGGAGTTGGTCGCGCGCTCGCATACCGAGCTTTTTCACGTGACGCGCGCCTACGAAGAACTGATGCGGCGTTACCAGCGGACATTATTTAACGTGTGCGCACGATATCTTGGGAACGATCGCGATGCAGACGATGTCTGTCAGGAAGTGATGTTGAAGGTGTTGTATGGCCTGAAGAACTTCGAGGGGAAATCGAAGTTCAAGACATGGCTATACAGCATCACCTACAACGAATGCATCACACAGTATCGGAAGGAACGGCGAAAGCGTCGCTTGATGGACGCACTGAGTCTTGACCCCCTCGAGGAAGCGTCCGAAGAAAAGGCGCCGAAACCCGAGGAGAAGGGCGGACTGGATCGCTGGCTGGTGTATGTGAACCCGATCGACCGGGAAATTCTGGTGCTACGATTTGTCGCAGAGCTGGAGTTTCAGGAGATCGCAGACATCATGCACATGGGTTTGAGTGCGACAAAAATGCGTTACAAACGCGCTCTTGATAAATTGCGTGAGAAATTTGCAGGCATTGCTGAAACTTAGTTCGGCGCAAATATCTCTTACGTGTAGGCAAGTTCTGATAGACTTGCCGCCGAGTTGTCCCCCGGTTTGCGGGACTGCTTCACAATCACCAGATGGGGATTTAACGGATGAAACTGAAAAACACCTTGGGCTTGGCCATTGGTTCTTTGATTGCCGCCACTTCTTTCGGCGCTCTGGCACAAGGCCAAGGCGCAGTTGAAATCGAAGGCTTCGCAAAGAAAGAACAATTCGACAGCGCTCGTAACTTCAAGAACAACGGCAACCTGTTCGGCGGTTCGATCGGTTACTTCCTGACCGACGACGTTGAACTGCGTCTGGGCTACGACGAAGTGCACAACGTGCGTGCCGACGATGGCAAGAACGTCAAGGGCGCCAACACCGCTCTGGACGCTCTGTACCACTTCAACAACCCAGGCGACATGCTGCGTCCATACGTTTCGGCCGGTTTCTCTGACCAGAGCATCGACCAGAACGGTTCGAACGGTCGTAACCGTTCCACCTTCGCCAACCTGGGCGCTGGTGCCAAGCTGTACTTCACCGACAACTTCTACGCCCGTGCTGGCGTTGAAGCTCAGTACAACATCGACCAGGGCGACACCGAGTGGGCTCCTAGCGTCGGTATCGGTGTGAACTTCGGTGGCGGCTCCAAGCCAGCTGCTGCTCCAGTTCCAGCACCAGCTGAAGTCTGCTCCGACAGCGACAACGACGGCGTTTGCGACAACGTTGACAAGTGCCCGGACACCCCAGCCAACGTAACTGTTGACGCTGATGGCTGCCCTGCAGTTGCTGAAGTTGTTCGTGTTGAGCTGGACGTGAAGTTCGACTTCGACAAGTCGGTTGTTAAGCCAAACAGCTACGGCGACATCAAAAACCTGGCTGACTTCATGAAGCAGTACCCATCCACCACCACTACTGTTGAAGGTCACACTGACTCCGTCGGTCCTGACGCTTACAACCAGAAACTGTCCGAGCGTCGTGCAAACGCCGTTAAGCAAGTTCTGACCAACCAGTACGGTGTTGAATCGTCCCGCGTTCAGTCGATCGGCTACGGCGAATCCCGCCCAGTTGCTGACAACAAAACTGAAGCTGGCCGCGCTGTTAACCGTCGCGTAGAAGCGCAGGTTGAAGCTCAAGCTAAGTAATTAGCTGCCGCTACGAGAAAAGCCCGGCTTAGGCCGGGCTTTTCTTTGCCTGCGATTTGGTGAAACCGGGGATTGTCAGGCCAATCGGTCGGCTGCCCAGCCAATCGAATCCATCTGGGTCGCAGCCGCTGCGACGGCGCCTATGACCAGAATCGCAGGACTCCTGAGCTGGAAACCAAGTGCATCGTCCTCCATCCCTGTTAGATCACTGCGGCATTCGCGTTGTTCTGGCAACGAGGCATTCTCGATCATCGCCACTGGTGTATCCGCCGCCATACCGCCCGCCAGCAGTTGCTCGCGAATCTCGCCGAGCTTCGCCACCCCCATGTAAATCACCAGCGTCGTGCCGCCCTGCGCCAAGGCCCGCCAGTTCAACTGGCTGTCGTCCTGAGTGTGGGCCGTGACCAGCGTCACACCCCGGGCCACGCCGCGCAACGTCAGCGGGATATCACACTGGGTCGCGCCGGCCAGTCCGGCGGTGATGCCATTGACCAGTCCCACCTCGACCCCGCGCTCACGCAACCACTGCGCTTCCTCACCCCCGCGCCCGAAAATGCACGGATCGCCGCCCTTGAGCCGCACCACGCATTTGCCCTGACGGGCGTAACGCAACATCAGCCGATGGATGAACGCCTGAGGCGTCGAACGACAGCCGCCGCGTTTACCGACGGCAATGATCCGCGCAGCAGGGCAGTGTTCAAGTACCGCCTCATTGACCAGATCGTCGATCAGCACCACCTCGGCTTCGCGCAAGGCCCGCACCGCTTTGAGCGTCAGCAATTCAGGATCACCGGGACCCGCGCCCACCAGCCAGACTTTCGCGTTCATGGTGTTTTCCTCTTCAGATAACGGCGACCGGACGCACTTCGGCGGCCAGCAAGCGCTTGATTTCCGGGACGCAGGAACCGCATTGCGTGCCGCACCCCAATGTATTTTTCAAACCCTGCAGATCCAGACCTTCACGGATACCGGCGCAGACCGCGCTGTGGCTGACGTTCTTGCAGTTGCACAGGGTCTTGTCAGCCACAACCTGCGCGCCGGCATTGCCCGGCGGCGCACTCATCGGTGCCAGCAGCCAGCGCCGCAGTTGTTCGTCGGCGCGGCCCTCGAGCCACAGACCTTGCAACCAGTGCTGGGCGAGGGTTTCACCGGCAAGGCGGATCGCGGTGATTCGCCCGTTTTCGATGCGTACCCGTTTGCCAATGGCGCGGCGAGGATCGTCATAAGCCAGTACCGGCCCCTCGATCAGAGCCAGGCACTGGTCGATTTCACGCAGCAATTGCGGTTCTGGCGCCACGACGCTGGCTGCGCGTATCAGCAGCGCAGGCCGTTCACGTCCGACAAGGCTGAGACTTGCGTAGGAAAACGCCTCGCAGAGCGGTCGAAGCGCCTCGAAATGCCGTTGAACATCGCCCTCGATCAGTGCGAACAGTTGCCATGGCAAGTCCACCGTTTCCAGCCGCACACTGCTGTGCTTGAGTTCCGGTTGTTTCGACAAAGGATCGAAGGCGGGTAGGGTCAGGCTGTTCACACCGCCCTTGAGGAAACGATCGCCCCAGTGCATCGGCAGGAACGCCTGGCCCGGACGCACGCTGTCATCGCTGGCGACCGCCACGATCACTGAGCCCCGACGACTTTTCAGATTCACCAGATCCCCAGGCTGCAAGCGGTGACGGCGCAATTCGTCCGGATGCAGACTCAACACTGCTTCGCTGACATGACCGAATAACTGCGCCGCCGTGCCGGTGCGGCTCATACCGTGCCATTGATCACGCAGGCGGCCAGTGATCAGGGTCAGTGGAAAGCGCGCGTCGCGTTGTTCTTTGGCGGCGCGATAGGGATCGGCAACGAACTGTGCGCGCCCGTTCGGCGTAGGAAAGATACCGTCGCCATACAGCCGGGCTGTACCTTGGCGGGCGCCAGCGGGGAAGGGCCATTGCTGTGGCCCCAGCTCATCAATCAACCGATGGCTGATCCCGGACAAATCCAGATCGCGGCCACGGGTCAGTTGTTTGTACTCGTCAAACAGCTGCGCCGGTTGTTCGAACGCAAACAGCCCCGGCTGCTGCGGGCGCAGACGCTTCTCCAGGCGTTGTGCGAAATCTACGGTGATCGCCCAGTCCGGTCGTGCTTCACCCGGTGCGGCAATGGCCTGGCGGACGTGGGAAATCCGCCGTTCGGAGTTGGTCACCGAACCTTCCTTCTCGCCCCAACTGGCCGCCGGCAGCAGTAGATCGGCAAACGCTGCGGTTTCGGTGGTGCGAAACGCCTCCTGCAACACCACGAACGGACAGGCTTCCAGCGCGGCGCGGACGGCGTTCTGGTCCGGCATCGATTGCGCGGGGTTGGTGCAGGCAATCCACAACGCCTTGATCTTGCCGCTGCGCACTTGTTCAAACAGTTCGATGGCGCTGAGACCGGTATTTTCCGGCAGCTTATCCACACCCCAATACGCCGCGACTTCTGCGCGGTGCTCTGGATTGGCGACTTCACGATGGCCTGGCAACAGGTTGGAAAGGCTGCCGGTTTCGCGCCCGCCCATGGCATTCGGCTGACCGGTCAGGGAGAAAGGTCCTGCACCCGGCCGGCCGATTTGCCCGGTGGCCAGGTGCAGATTGATCAGCGCGCTGTTTTTCGCGCTACCGGCGGTAGACTGGTTCAGGCCCATGCACCACAGCGACAGAAAGCTTGGTGATGTGCCGATCCATTCGGCGCATTGCTGCAACTGCTCGACACTGATCCCGCACAGTTGCGACACCATCGCCGGGGTGTAATCGCGTACCAGACTTTTCAGCTCGGCGAGGCCCTCGGTGTGAGACTGGATGAAGTCGCGGTCGATCCAGTCTTCCCACAACAGCAGATGCAAAATCCCATGGAACAACGCGACATCGGTGCCCGGCAGAATCGCCAGGTGCAGGTCCGCCAGATCACAGGTGTCGGTGCGCCGTGGATCAATAACGACGACTTTCATTTGCGGACGGCGGGATTTTGCCTCTTCGAGACGGCGAAAAAGTACCGGATGGGCGTAGGCCATGTTACTGCCGACGATCACCACGCAATCGCTCAACTCCAGGTCTTCATAGCTGCACGGCGGTGCGTCGGCGCCGAGGCTGCGCTTGTAGCCGACCACCGCCGAAGACATGCACAGCCGTGAGTTGCTGTCGATGTTGTTGGTGCCGACCAGCGCCCGCGCCAGTTTGTT
This sequence comes from Candidatus Pseudomonas auctus, assembly GCF_048654275.1. NCBI lineage: Bacteria > Pseudomonadati > Pseudomonadota > Gammaproteobacteria > Pseudomonadales > Pseudomonadaceae > Pseudomonas > Candidatus Pseudomonas auctus. The sequence goes on from NZ_JBJYZK010000004.1 coordinate 162,619, forward strand.
GAAGGCGTAGTAGTCCTCGGTCAGCAACTGCCCGGAGATATAGAACGCCACGCTGTCCGGGCCGTGTTCGGCGATGGTTTCGGCGAAGACCTGGGTGGCGTGATCCAGTGCGGTGTCCCAGTCGCAACGGCTGCGCGCCAGGCCTTTGCCCAAGCGCAGTTCCGGGTACAACGCCCGTGCCGCCAAGTCGCCGGTCAGGTGCAGGGTCGAGCCTTTGCTGCACAGTTTGCCGAAGTTGGCCGGATGCGCCGGATCACCGCTGACGCCGAGGATGCGCTCGCCGTCATGCTCGATCAGCACGCCGCAGCCGACCCCGCAATAACAGCAGGTCGAGGCGGTCGTCTGGCGGTTCATCAGACGGCGTCCCGCAGGGCCAGTTGCACGCGGCCGTTTTCCACTCGGGCCGGGTGATGGTGCGCGCAGCCGACGTCCGGGGCCTGGGCTTCGCCGGATTGCAGGTCGATCTGCCAGTTGTGCAGCGGGCAGGCGACACGTTTGCCGTAGATCAGTCCTTGGGACAACGGGCCGCCCTTGTGCGGACAGCGGTCATCGAGTGCGAAAACTTCGTCGTCGCTTGTACGAAAGATCGCAATGTCACCTTTGGGCCCGGCGATGATCCGCGAACCGAGGGCGTTGATCTCTTCCAGGGCACAGATATCGAGCCAGTTCATGCCGGCACCTCCAGGTTTTTCACAGGGATCACGTCGAATTCTTTCTTCAGTTGCGGCTGGGCGAGGCGCTCTTTCCACGGATCCTGTTCGAACGACAGGGAGAATTGCAGGCGTTCGTTCAGGGCCTTGCGGCGTTCGGGATCTTCCAGCACGGCCTTCTTGATGTGCTCCATGCCGACCCGTTGCAGGTAGTGCACGGTGCGTTCGAGGTAGAAGGCTTCTTCGCGGTACAGCTGCAGGAACGCGCCGTTGTACTCGCGCACTTCCTCGGCGGTCTTGAGCTTGACGAAGAACTCGGCGACTTCGGTCTTGATCCCGCCGTTGCCGCCGATGTACATCTCCCAGCCGGAATCGACGCCGATGATGCCTACGTCCTTGATCCCCGCTTCCGAACAGTTGCGTGGGCATCCGGAGACCGCCAGCTTCACTTTGTGCGGCGACCACATGTTGAACAGGTCATGTTCGAGGTCGATGCCCAACTGGGTCGAATTCTGCGTGCCGAAGCGGCAGAACTCGCTGCCGACGCAGGTTTTCACGGTGCGGATCGATTTGCCGTAGGCGTGGCCGGACGGCATGTCGAGGTCTTTCCACACACCGGGCAGATCCTGCTTTTTGATCCCCAGCAGGTCGATGCGCTGGCCGCCGGTGACCTTGACCATTGGCACCTGGTATTTGTCCGCCACGTCGGCGATCCGCCGCAGTTCCGACGGGTTGGTCACGCCGCCCCACATTCGTGGCACCACCGAATAAGTGCCGTCCTTCTGGATGTTGGCGTGGGCCCGCTCGTTGATCAGGCGCGACTGCGGATCGTCCTTGGCTTCGCCGGGCCAGGTGGAAATCAGGTAGTAGTTGAGGGCCGGGCGGCAGGTGGCGCAGCCGTTCGGGGTGCGCCAGTTGAGGTAGCTCATGGTGCCGGCGATGGTCAGCAGGTGCTGCTCGCGAATGGCCTGGCGGATCTGGCCGTGGTTGAGGTCGCTGCAACCGCAGATGGCTTTTTCGCTTTTCGGTTTGACGTCCGCCGCGCCGCCGACGGTGTTGATCAGGATCTGCTCGACCAGCCCGGCGCAGGAGCCACAAGAGCTGGCAGCCTTGGTGTGTTTCTTCACTTCGTCGACGCTGAACAGCCCGTGTTCCTGAATCGCCTTGACGATGGTGCCCTTGCACACGCCGTTGCAGCCGCAGACTTCGGCGTTGTCGGCCATGCTCATGGCTTTGTCCTGGCCCTGATGTCCTACGTCACCGAGGGCGTTTTCACCAAACATCAAGTGATCGCGGATCTCGCCGATGGCGTGATTCTCACGAATCTGCCGGAAATACCAACCGCCATCTGCCGTATCGCCGTACAGACAGGCGCCGACCAGCACGTCATCCTTGATCACCAGTTTTTTGTACACGCCGCCGATCGGGTCGGAGAGGGTGATGGTTTCGGTGCCTTCGCCGCCCATGAAGTCGCCGGCGGAAAACAGGTCGATGCCGGTGACTTTCAATTTGGTCGACGTCACCGAGCCCTGATAACGGGCGAAACCCAATTGGGCCAGGTGGTTGGCGCAGACCTTGGCCTGCTCGAACAACGGCGCCACCAGGCCGTAGGCGATGCCACGATGGTTGGCGCACTCACCGATGGCATAGATGCGCGGGTCGTAGGTTTGCAGGGTGTCGTTGACCAAAATCCCGCGATTGCACGGGATGCCGGCCTTTTCCGCGAGTTCGGTGTTGGGGCGAATGCCGGCGGCCATGACCACCAGATCGGCAGGAATGATGTCGCCGTTCTTGAATTGCACCGAGCCGACGCGACCGTTGCCGGCGTCGTGCAGGGCCTGGGTCTGTTCGCACAGGCGAAAGTGCAGGCCACGGGCCTCGAGGGCGGTTTGCAGGAGCTGGCCGCTGGTCTTGTCCAGTTGCCGCTCCAGCAGCCATTCACCGAGGTGCACCACGGTGACGTGCATGCCGCGCAGCATCAGGCCGTTGGCGGCTTCGAGGCCGAGCAGGCCGCCGCCGATCACCACGGCGTGCTTGTGGGTTTTTGCGGTGTCGATCATCGCCTGGGTGTCGGCGATGTCGCGGTAACCGATCACGCCCTGCAAGGTGTTGCCGGGGATCGGCAGGATGAACGGGGTCGAGCCGGTGGCGATCAGCAGGCGATCGTATTCGGCCTCGGTGCCGTCCTCGGCGATCACCCGGCGTTTGACTCGGTCGATCTCCACCACTTTGCGGTTAAGCAGCAGTTTGATGCCGTTTTCCAGGTACCAGTCGAGGTCGTTGAGCACGATCTCTTCGAAGGTCTGTTCGCCGGCCAGCACCGGCGACAACAGGATGCGGTTGTAGTTGGTGTGCGGTTCGGCGCCGAAGACCGTGATGTCGTACAGCTCGTTGCTCAGCTTGAGCAGTTCTTCCAGGGTGCGGACCCCGGCCATGCCATTGCCGATCATCACCAGTTTGAGTTTTTTCATCAGGTTCTCCGGGAGCATCGGGCTTGCCTCTTGTGGGCAGTCAGGCCTTGCTCGACAAAAATGGCGCAAACAAAAAAGGCGTCCCGCCAGTTACCTAGCGAGGACGCCTTTGTCCTTGTCCCGTTCTCTCGGGAAGCCTGGCCTTCGTCGTTGAAGGTCGGGCTTTATGTCAGTTGAAAACGTTAATGCAGTGGTTGTGCCAAGTCGCGCTGAGCCGCGAATTCACTGGGGTAATGCTGGAATTGGCCAGGTGTTCATTGTGTTTTTTGCACTGAATGGAAGCGGCACGCCCGTTAATGGAGCGCCGCATCAGCCATGAAACAACAGAAACAGCAGCACCAGATTGCCCAGCAGTGCCAGCAACGCCAATGTTCGCCAGACCTTCAGCGGCTCCCGTTCCAGCAAGGGGCGAGGGCGTACATTCAGGCTGCGGCGCTCACCTTGTTCCAGCGTCAGCAGCCATTCCTCGGCGGTTTCATACCGTTGCAGCGGGTCGGCCGAGACCCCGCGCTCCAGACACTGCGCCAGCCACTCCGGCAGATCCGGGCGATAGCGACCGGCACTCACCGGCACCCCGAAACGCGGGCGCTGGAACGCTTCGATCTCACCGTAGGGAAAATGCCCGGTGAGCAAGAAATACAGAGTCACGCCCACCGCATACAGATCCTGTTGTGCGCCGGGTGCGGCGCCCTGAAAGGCTTCCGGTGCGATGTAGCTCGGGGTTCCGGGCAAGGTCGACGGTGCGTCCTGCGACAGACCGGGGCAATACGCCAGACCGAAATCCAGCAGCCGCAACTCGCCGTCATCCCCCAGATGCAGGTTTTCCGGTTTGATGTCGCGGTGCAGGATCTGCCGTCGATGCAGCAGGCCGACGGCCCGCAGCAGGCTCTCGGCCAAATCCTGCCACTGGGCCAGTGGCAGCGGGCCGCTTTGTTCGAACAACTGCGCCAGGGTGGTTCCCGAATATTCACGCATCACGTAGTACAAATGCTGACGCTGACCGGCGCTATGGACTTCAGGGAAATGCCGCCCGGCGACGCGTTTGAGAAACCATTCCTCCGCCAGCAAGGCCTGGCCGGCCTGGGCATCGTCTGCCAGTGGTGCAGGCAAGGTCTTCAACAGCCACGCCTGACCCTGACCATCGAGCACGCGATACAGCAGCGATTGCTGGCTCTGACTTATAACCTCTTGAACCCGCCAGCCTTCAAAGGCCTGAGCCGGTTTCAGCGGTGGGGGCAGGGGCCATTGCTGCAAATGAATCAACGCATCGCCAAGGCTGGCCTCGCCGACCGCATCCACCCGCACCAACAGCGCACTGGCATTGTCCTGACTGCCGGCCAGATGTGCAGCGTTGACCAGCGTTTGCGCGGCACTGTGCAGGTCCGGTTGATCGCGCAGAATCCCGGCGATGGCGGTATCGCCAAGCGCGGCCCACACGCCGTCACTGAGCAGCACGAAACATTCGCCGTCACGCAGTTCGCCGTCGAGAAAGTCCAGCACCAGATGCTGATCCAGCCCCAGTGCGCGCTTGAGCACATGCTGCATGCCCGGTTGATCCCAGACGTGATCCTCGCTGATTCGCTGCAAGGTTTCGGCGTGCCAGCGATAAACCCGGCAATCGCCGACGTGCGCCAGGGTAAAGCGCCGGCCGCGCATGACCAGCACACTGACCGTGGTGAGCAGCGGCTGACCGCCACCATTGGCCTGCAACCAGCGGTTTTGTGCGAGCAGCAGACGATCGAGGGCCTGGGCCACGCTCCAGGTTTCCGGGGTGGCGTAGTAGTCCAGCGCCAGCGCCTGCAAGGTCGAACGCGCGGCAAGACCACCATCGGCGCACTGGCTGACGCCGTCGGCGATGGCGAACAGGAAACCCTTGCTGGCGGCCAGCGCCGGGGCCGGGGTCACCAGGCGCAAGGCGTCCTGGTTTTCCGCGCGGGGACCGGTGGCGCTGGCTTCGGCAAAGCTCAGTTGCAGAGCCATTCGGGCCTCAGACCCGGGCAGCGGTCACGGCCGCCGAACCCCAGGTGGTTCTCCAGCGACGTTTGACCCCATGCAGGCCGAACCACGCCAGCACGCCAAGGCTGGCGAACAACCACAGCGCCAGTTGATAGCTGCCGGTGCTCTGTTTGATCGCGCCCATGCCTGCCGCCAGGGCAAAGCCGCCGATGCCGCCGGCCATGCCGATCAGCCCGGTCATCACGCCGATTTCACGCCGAAAGCGCTGTGGCACCAGTTGGAACACCGCGCCATTACCCGCGCCGAGACCGAGCATGGTGCAGACGAACAGGGCCAGCGCCGCGTAGGAACTCGGCAGGTTGAAGCCGACCGCCGCGATGCAGACTACGGCCACTGTGTACATCGCCAGCAGGGTGCGAATTCCGCCGAACCGGTCCGCCAGCGCGCCACCCAGCGGTCGCATCAGGCTGCCGCCGAACACGCAGGCGGCGGTGTAGTAACCGGCGGTCACCGGGCTGAGGCCGTATTGATCGTTGAAGTAGCCGGGCAGGGCGCTGGCCAGGCCGATGAAGCCGCCGAAGGTGACGCTGTAGAAAAACATGAACCACCAGCTGTCGCGGTCGCCCAGGGCCTTGAAGTAGTCGGCCATGGATTTGGCTTTTGGCCGCTCCGGGGCGTTTTTTGCCAGCCAGGCGAACAGCACCAGGGTCAGGAGCAGCGGAATCAGGGCGAACCCGAACACATTGCTCCAGCCAAACGCCGCCGCCAGCACCGGGGCGATCAGCGCCGCGAACACGGTCCCGGAATTGCCGGCCCCGGCGATGCCCATCGCCTTGCCCTGATGCTCCGGCGGATACCACTGCGAGGCCAGCGGCAGGGCCACGGCGAACGAAGCGCCGGCCATGCCGAGGAACAGGCCGAGCAGCAGAGCCTGTTCGTAACTGTGGATGCCGAGTTTCCAGGCACCGAACAATGCGCAGATCACGATCACCTGGCCGATCAGCCCGGCAGTCTTGGGTGACAGGCGATCGGCAAGCATGCCCATCGCAAAGCGCAGCACCGCGCCGGCCAGAATCGGCGTGGCCACCACGAGGCCGCGCTGTTGAGTGGTCAGGTGCAGGTCGCCAGCAATCTGCACCGCCAGCGGGCCGAGCAGGTACCAGACCATGAAGCTCAGGTCGAAATACAGGAAGGCCGCGAACAGGGTCGGGGTGTGGCCGGATTTCCAGAAGCTTTTATTCATCGCGCACCTCAGCTGTTAAGAATCTCGAGAAGGAGTCACAAGCCAGCAAGTGGAGCGCCGCCACGGCCGCACCACCGGCCCCGGGCTGTTGGGCCAAAACGCAAAAACGCCGCTACCCGGATCGCCGAAAGGGGCGAAGAAGGTGAGCGACGTCTTTGTCGTAGGTGGGGCAACCGCCGTTGGTTACCTGTAGGGATTACTTAGCGAGATTTGTGCCAAGTCAAAATCAAAAGCCCCTCACCCTAACCCTCTCCCGGAGGGAGAGGGAACTGATCGGGGGATATTCGAGAGATACGCCGACGTGAGCGATCGGCTTTGAATCCATAATCGACTGGGTTTTTCAGGTCGATGTATGACGCAAGACACTGCGGTCGGTTCCCTCTCCCTCCGGGAGAGGGCTAGGGTGAGGGCGCTTTTGATTTTTCGCTGCAAAAGTAGCGCAGAATTTCAGCCAAGCAGCTCGCTCATCGCAATGATCTGCTCCGCCACCTGAATCAGTTTCTGCTGGCGGCTCATGGCCTGGCGGCGCATCAGGGTGTAGGCCTCTTCTTCGTTGCAGTCCTTCATTTTCATCAACAGGCCCTTGGCCAGTTCGATGCGTTTGCGCTCGGCCAGTTGCTGGTCGCGGGCCTGTAGCTGGGCGCGCAAGGCCTGGTCGCTCTCGAAGCGGGCCATGGCCACGTCGAGAATCGGCTGCAGGCGTTGTGCGTGAATGCCCTCGACGATGTAGGCACTGACCCCGGACTTGATCGCCTGACGCATCACGCCGGGATCATGCTCGTCGGTGAACATCACGATCGGCCGGGGCTGGTCGCGGCTGACCAGCACCACTTGCTCCATCACATCGCGGCTCGGTGACTCGGTATCGATCAGGATCACGTCCGGACGCACCGTTTCGACGCGCGCCGGCAGGTCGATGGTCAGGCCCGACTCGTCGATCACTTCGAAACCGGCCTCGGTCAACGCGGCTTTCAGGCGCCCGACTTTTTTCGCGGTGTCGTTGATCAGCAGAATGCGCAGCATGTTCGCGGTCTCCTGTCAGCGCTGGGCGAGAAGGGGGGCGCTGTCGCTCAGCGCGTGGAGCTTGAAGCTTCGGGCGTAGGCTGCCGGTTCGCTACCGTCCCAGATTTTGCCGTCGATCAACTGGCTGCTGCGCATGTCCTTGCCCCAGGCCGCAACGCCCACAGCAGTCGCTGCGTCGCGATAGATCTCCAGTTGCTGCACCTGACGGGCGACGGCGAGGTAGTCGGGGTCATCGCGCAGCAAGCCCCAACGGCGAAACTGGGTCATGAACCACATGCCGTCCGACAGGTACGGCAGGTTCACCGCGCCGTCGCCGTGAAAGCGCAGGGCGTGCGGGTCTTGCCAGCGATTGCCGAGGCCATCGTCGTAGTCGCCGAGAAAGCGCGGTTCGATGCAGGAGACCGGGGCGTCGAGGTACTCGGCGGCGCTGAGAAGTTGCGCGGTGCTGCGGCGGTTTTCCGGGCTCTCTTCTATGAAACGGCTGGCTTCCAGGATCGCCATCACCAAGGCCCGCGCGGTGTTGGGGTATTGCTCGACGAAGGCGCGGGTGCAGCCGAGGACTTTTTCCGGGTGATCGGGCCAGATGGTCTGGCTGGTGGCCAGCGTGAAGCCGAGATTCTGCTGCACGGCGCTGGCCGCCCAGGGCTCGCCGACGCATAAACCATCGATGCGACCGGCCTGAAGGTGCGCGACCATTTGCGGCGGCGGCACCACCACGCTGTCGACATCCTGCAACGGATGAATGCCCTGGCTCGCCAGCCAGTAATACAGCCACATGGCATGGGTGCCGGTCGGGAAGGTCTGGGCGAAGGTCAGTTTTGCGCGGGTTTGGTGCACATGATGGTGCAGCGCTTCAGGACCGGTCACGCCCAGGCCCTGCAAACCGTGGGACAGGTTGAGGCTCTGGCCGTTCTGGTTCAGACCCATCAACACCGCCATGTCGGTTGACGCGACGCCGCCGATGCCCAGATGCACCGCGTAAATCAGGCCGTAAAGGCTGTGGGCGGCATCGAGTTCGCCGCTGACCAGATTGTCCCGCAGGTTGGCCCAGGAACTCTGGCGCTTGAGATTCAGGGTCAGGCCGTAAGGCTGGGCAAAGCCCTGAGTGGCGGCGACCACCAGCGAGGCGCAGTCGCTCAGGGCCATGAAGCCCAGGTTGATCGCGCTTTTTTCCGGGGCATCGCTGCCGTTGACCCAGGCCAGCGGCCCGGCGGAGGTTTGAGTCATGAAAGCCACCCTCAAAAAAAACGTCGTCCCAGGCTTTGCCCGCGCAAAACCGAGAGACGACGCCATTGTCCTTGCCTGCACGCCACCATTGGCCTGCCGGCTGATGCCGTGGAAGGTGCAAGGCATATGCCATGCGCACGGATTTACGCGTGCGCCTCGCGCGGCGGGGGGATGCCCGGCTATAATCGCCGCCTCTTTTCGCCGCCCGAGTCATAGCCGCCCATGTACACCCTGGCCCGTCAGCTGTTGTTCAAACTTTCCCCGGAAACCTCCCACGATCTGTCGCTGGATCTGATCGGCGCGGGCGGGCGTTTGGGCCTCAACAGCTTGCTGTGCAAGGCGCCGGCGTCGCTGCCGGTGAATGTCATGGGCCTGACGTTCCCGAACCCTGTGGGTCTGGCGGCCGGTCTGGACAAGAACGGCGCGGCCATCGACGGCTTCGCCCAGCTGGGTTTCGGGTTTGTCGAAATCGGCACCGTGACCCCGCGTCCGCAGCCGGGCAACCCGAAACCACGGATTTTCCGTCTGCCGGAAGCCGAGGCGATCATCAACCGCATGGGATTCAACAACCTCGGTGTGGATAACCTGCTGGCGCGGGTGGCGGCGGCCAAATACAAGGGCGTGCTGGGGATCAACATCGGCAAGAACTTCGACACCCCGGTCGAGCGCGCAGTAGACGACTACCTGATCTGCCTGGACAAGGTCTACGCTCACGCCAGTTACGTCACGGTCAACGTCAGCTCGCCGAACACCCCGGGCCTGCGCAGCCTGCAATTCGGTGATTCGCTCAAGCAATTGCTGGCGGACCTGGCCACGCGTCGCGCCGAACTGGCCCTGCGCCACGGCAAGCATGTACCGCTGGCGATCAAGATCGCGCCGGACATGACCGACGAAGAAACCGCGCAAGTCGCCCAGGCACTGATCGAAACCGGGATGGACGCGGTGATCGCCACCAACACCACCCTCAGCCGCGTGGGCGTCGAAGGCATGGAACACGGGGACGAGGCGGGCGGTCTGTCCGGCGCGCCGGTTCGCGAGAAGAGCACCCATACCGTGAAAGTGCTGGCGTCCGAGCTGGGCGGCAAGCTTCCGATCATCGCGGCGGGCGGCATCACCGAAGGCAAGCATGCGGCCGAGAAGATCGCGGCCGGCGCGAGCCTGGTGCAGATCTACTCCGGCTTCATCTATAAGGGCCCGGCGCTGATCCGCGAGTCCGTGGATGCGATCGCCGCCAAGCGCTGATCCTTTGTGAGAGCGCGCCATCGCGAGCAAGCTCGCTGCCATAAATAATGCGGCGGGCATAAAAAAGGGCTCCTCGAAGGAGCCCCTGGGCCGTAGCCCGCCGTCCGGGAAGGACGTGCATGGTGATCAGGTTGTTACGAAATCAGATTGTCGTGTCGGAATAAGTGCCCTGTGTCAGCCGACGGCGTGAAGTTCGTTGAGTCTGTGGATTCCCGCAGTGCCGGTCATACCGTCCCAGTTGTCGCCGCGTCCTTCTCGCCAGCCGTTGATCCAGGCTTGACGTACCGACGGTAGAGTAAATGGGCAAAGCTCACGGGATTTACCACCAACGCCATATTGATATCCGCGCAAAAATGCTCTTTCCAACGGATCACGCTTAAGTCTTCTCATAGGGTGTTTCCCTCACTTGTTGACTGTTTTTGTCGCGTCGACCTCAATTGAGGTCTGGCAGAAAAACTCTGCCGTTGGCGGCTCGCTGCCGGCGTGGCGAGCCAAGGTGTTGACGCCGTTGCGACGTCAACCTGTGTTCAGTTCTAACCAATGAGTCACATCGATGGAATGACCGTTTTGTCATAAGGACGTAACGAAAAAGATGCTATGGCCATAAGTAACCGCGTATTTATCCAGCGTCCATTGGCCAAACCCCGGTATGATCGGCCCCGCGCTGGATGATAAGGTTAATCCTTTAGTGAGAATGACCCACGTTTACGCTGGGCTACTATTCGACGAAGGGTTGCTTTGAGTCATTTTGTTGCTTCAACTTTTTTATCTGTCCCGGCATCTAAGCTCCTTTAACCCGAGCAGCGGGGATGGAACGGCACACCTTCGTGCCACGCGGGCGCTCTTGTAGAAAAGCGCCTGATTGAAAACCGGATCGGCAATGCGTTGCCGGTTCATCAGCCAAAGGCTCTGGAAAAACCATGTCCGACCGTTTCGAACTCTTCCTCACTTGCCCCAAAGGCCTTGAAGGCCTGCTCATCGAGGAAGCCGTCGGGCTTGGCCTTGAAGAGGCCCGCGAACACACCTCCGCCGTGCGTGGCATGGCGACCATGGAAGCCGCTTATCGCCTGTGCCTCTGGTCGCGTCTGGCCAACCGGGTGCTACTTGTCCTTAAGCGCTTCCCGATGAAAAACGCCGAAGACCTGTACCACGGCGTACTCGACGTCGACTGGCAGGATCACATGCTGGCCGACGGCACACTGGCCGTGGAATTCAGCGGCCACGGGTCGGGCATCGACAACACCCACTTTGGCGCCCTGAAGGTCAAGGACGCCATCGTCGACAAACTGCGCACCCCGCAGGGCGACCGCCCAAGCATCGACAAGCTCAACCCGGACCTGCGCATTCACCTGCGCCTGGATCGCGGCGAAGCGATTCTGTCCCTCGACCTTTCCGGCCACAGCCTGCACCAGCGCGGCTATCGCTTGCAGCAGGGCGCCGCGCCGCTGAAGGAAAACCTCGCAGCCGCCATCCTGATCCGTTCCGGCTGGCCGCGCATTGCCGCCGAAGGTGGCGCGCTGGCTGACCCGATGTGCGGTGTCGGTACGTTCCTGGTCGAAGCCGGCATGATCGCCGCCGATATGGCGCCGAACCTGCGTCGCGAACAGTGGGGCTTTACCGCCTGGCTCGGTCACGTGCCGGCGCTGTGGAAAAAACTGCATGAAGAAGCGGTCGAGCGCGCCGCTGCCGGTCTGGCCAAGCCGCCGCTGTGGATTCGTGGTTATGAAGCCGACCCCCGGCTGATTCAGCCGGGCCGCAACAACGTCGAACGCGCCGGCCTGAGCGAGTGGATCAAGATCTATCAGGGCGAAGTCGCGACGTTCGAACCGCGTCCGGACCAGAACCAGAAAGGTCTGGTCATCTGCAACCCGCCGTACGGCGAGCGTCTGGGTGATGAAGCCAGCCTGTTGTACCTCTACCAGAACCTCGGCGAGCGTCTGCGTCAGGCCTGCCTGAACTGGGAAGCGGCGGTGTTCACCGGCGCGCCGGACCTGGGCAAGCGCATGGGCATCCGCAGCCACAAACAGTATTCGTTCTGGAACGGCGCGCTGCCGTGCAAGCTGCTGTTGATCAAAGTCCTGCCGGATCAGTTCGTCACCGGCGAGCGCCGCACCCCGGAACAGCGTCAGGCCGAGCGTGAGCAAGCCGCTTACGACCAGACGCCGAACGAGCCGCAAGAGCGCAAGTTCAACAAGAACGGCAACCCGATCAAACCGACGCCCGCCCCGGCGCCAGTGATCGAGCAACCGCGCCTGAGCGAAGGCGGGCAGATGTTTGCCAACCGCCTGCAGAAGAACCTCAAGGCCATGGGCAAGTGGGTCAAGCGGGAAGGCATCGACTGCTACCGCGTCTACGATGCGGACATGCCGGAATACGCCATGGCCATCGACCTGTACCACGACTGGGTGCACGTTCAGGAATATGCCGCGCCGAAGTCGATCGACCCGGAAAAGGCCTCGATCCGCATGTTCGATGCGCTGGCGGCCATCCCGCAGGCGCTGAACATCGACAAGAGCCGCGTGGTGGTCAAGCGCCGCGAGCGTCAGAGCGGCACCAAGCAGTACGAGCGTCAGGCGGCTCAGGGCAAGTTCAATGAAGTGACCGAAGGCGGCGTCAAGTTGCTGGTCAACCTCACCGACTACCTCGACACCGGGCTGTTCCTCGATCACCGCCCAATGCGCATGCGGATCCAGAAAGAGGCGGCCGGCAAGCGCTTCCTCAACCTGTTCTGCTACACCGCGACCGCCAGCGTGCACGCAGCCAAGGGCGGCGCGCGCAGCACCACCAGTGTCGACCTGTCGAAAACCTACCTCGACTGGGCGCGCCGCAACCTGTCGCTCAACGGTTTCTCCGACAAGAACCGTCTGGAGCAGGGCGATGTGATGGCGTGGCTTGAGAACTGCCGTGAAGAGTACGACCTGATCTTCATCGATCCGCCGACCTTCTCCAACTCCAAGCGCATGGAAGGCATCTTCGACGTGCAGCGTGATCAGGTGCAGTTGATCGACCTGGCCATGGCGCGTCTGGCAGCGGGCGGGGTGTTGTATTTCTCCAACAACTTCCGCAAGTTCCAGCTCGAAGACAACCTGGCCGAGCGTTACGCGGTCGAGGAAATCACCGCCAGCACCATCGACCCGGATTTCGCCCGCAACGGCAAGATCCACCGCGCCTGGAAAATCACGGCTCGTTGACGCTCTGCAACATTGGATCCACAGAGCCTTGATTTTTAAAGGCTCTTGGATCCGTTCAGAACTAGCCAAATTAGTGGCTAATAGCTATAATTCACACACGGCCGATGGGGTTTTTCCCGCAGATGCTGACGTAGTGAGTGGCTTTTATGTCGTTGCACCCCGTGCGCCCGAAGATATTGGGTTTTATCAGCGAAGAAGTCTCGGCCTGGCTGGTCGCGGTGCTGGTATTGCTCGCCGGCGGGATTCTCACGGGGCTGCTCGCCTGGGGCACCCTCAATCAATTTCATAGCCAGCTGCGCCAGCGCTTTCAACTGCTGGCCAACGAGCGCTACAGCCGCATCGAAGAACGTTTTCAGGATCAGGAGCAACGCCTCGACGGGCTGCGCCGGTTCTTCGCCAACTCCGAATCGGTGTCCCGCGCCGAATTCGACGGCTACACCCACCCTTTATTACTGCGTACCCAGGCCTACTCGTTTGCCCTGCGGGTGAGGGGTGCCGAGCGTGCAGCTTTCGAACAGCGGACGCGAGATGAAGGCCTGAGCACCTTCAGCGTGCGCGAACTCAATGCGCGTGGCGAACTGCAACTGGCCTCGGCCCGCGATGAATACGTAGTGGTGTTGTTCAGCCAGACCCAGAGCCGGCTTGGCGCGCCGCTGGGTTACGACTTGCTGGCCCAGCCATTGCGCCGCTCGACCCTTGAACGTGCCGACCAGCTACGCGGTTTGGCGGTGTCGCAGCCGATGCATCTGGTCGGTATCGAGCCGGCTTACGCACGCGGCGTCTTGTTGGTGGCACCGCTGCTGCGCAAAGGGGAGTCCAGATCATATGGCTATGTGATGGCTGTCATCAGCATGCGTCAGCTGCTGGCAGACGGCTTGCCGGATGCACTTCATGACTATCTGTCGGTGCGCATCCTCGATCTGTCCACCAACGATCAGCATGAAGTGTTGTTCGAGTCGACCAATGAACCGGTGCCGAGCGATCTGTCGGCTACGCGGTTGGTGCGCATGGCCGATCACGACTATCAGGTGGATATTCTGCCCAGCGAAGCGTTCATGCAGGCCAACCATTCGGCGGTGGGCAGCGTGGTGGTGCTGGGCGGATTGCTCAGCCTGCTGTTGAGCGCGCTGCTTTATGTACTGGTCAGTCAGCGCCAGCGCGCGTTGCGCATGGTCGAGTTGCGTACTCAAGAACTGCATGAACGCGAACAGGAACTGCGCGGCACCCACGGCCAGTTGCGCGGGGTACTCAACGCGGCGACCCAAGTGGCAATCATCGCCACCGACCTGCGCGGCGTGATCAACACGTTCAACCCCGGTGCCGAGCAGATGCTCGGTTATCACAGCAACGAAGTGGTCGGCCACATGACCCTGGAAAACCTGCACTTTCCCCGGGAGCTGGTGGCTCGCGCGGCGGAGCTCAGCGCCCGCTATGGCAAAACCATTCCGACCTGCCAGGCGATGCTGGTGGAGGGTGGCGAAGTCGGCGGGCACGAGGCGCGCGAGTGGACGCTGGTGCGCAAGGACGGCAGCCACATTCCAGTGAACATGCTGGCCACACCGGTGCTGGACGAGCAGGGGCTGTGGGTCGGGCACTTGGCGATCTGCATCGACATCACCGAGCGCAAGCGCGTGCACGAAGCGCTGGCCGCACGGGACGTGCTGTTGAAAAAGCTCAGCGCCCACGTGCCCGGCGGGATCTATCAATTCAAGATGGAGTTCGACGGGCGCTTCAGCGTGATTTACGCCAGCGACGGCATCCGCGAAATCTACGAGCTGGAGCCGGATGTGCTGCTGCTCAACGCCGAAGCGATCTTCACCCGCATCCACCCGCAGGATGTCAGCCGCGTGCGCAAGTCGATCCGCGCTTCGGCGGACAATCTCAGCCCGTGGCGCGAGGAATACCGCGTGCAATTACCCGGGCGCGGCCTGCGCTGGGTTCGCGGCGAGGCGACGCCGGAGGAATTGCCGGGCGGCGGCGTGCTCTGGCACGGCTATATTTCGGATATTTCCGACCTGAAACGGGTGGAAGAAGAATTGCGCGCGCTGTCGGTGACCGATTCCCTGACCGGCATTCACAACCGGCGCTATTTCCAGGAGCGCCTGACCACCGAGATGGCGCGGGTCGAGCGTGGCGGTGGCGAGTTGTCAGTGATCATGCTCGACATCGACCACTTCAAACGGATCAACGATCAGTACGGTCACGCGGTGGGCGACCGCGTGTTGCAAGCGGTCTGCGAGCGCATCGGTCACCGGCTGCGGCGTACCGACGTGTTCTGCCGGTTGGGCGGCGAAGAGTTCATGGTGCTGTGCCCGGACATCGATGGTGATCACGCCCACATGCTGGCCGAGGAGTTATGGCACAGCCTGCGCAGTGCGCCGATCGACGTGGTGGGGGTGGTGACGGCCAGTTTCGGGATTGCCAGCTGGCGACCGGGGGAGGGCGCGGATGCGCTGTTGCTGCGGGCGGATTCGGGGGTGTATGCGGCGAAGCAGGGTGGGCGGGATCGGGTTGAGCGGCAGATGAACTGAGCCATTCGAATGATCGTTCCCACGCTCTGCGTGGGAACGCCTCTAGGGACGCAGAGCGTCACGGGCTGTATTCCCACGCGGACGGTTCGACGCCTCGACGTGGGAACAATCATTTACAGGGTTATAGAACCGAAGCGGTCTGCGGCGTCCGCGGCTGTTTATAGAGATCCAGCAGCACCTGATCCAGCACCGACGACGCGCCGAACGGGGCCTTGTCGTTGAGGATCGCCACCACCGCCCAAGTGTTGCCGTTGACGTCGCGGCTGAAGCCGGCGATTGCCCGTACGGTGTTCAGGGTGCCGGTCTTGACGTGGGCTTCGCCGCGCATCGCGGTGGTCTTCAGGCGTTTGCGCATGGTGCCGTCGGTGCCGGCAATCGGCAGCGAGCTGATGTACTCGGCGGCGTAAGGGCTGTGCCAGGCCGCTTGCAGCATGTTGGCCATTTCCCGAGCGCTGACCCGCTCGGAGCGCGACAGACCTGAACCGTTTTCCATCACCAGATGCGGCGCGGTGATGCCTTTCTTCGCCAGCCACTGACGGACCACACGTTGCGCGGCTTTGGCGTCATCGCCGTCGGCGTCGTTGCGGAATTTCTGGCCCAGGCTCAGGAACAGTTGCTGAGCCATGGTGTTGTTACTGTATTTGTTGATGTCACGGATGATTTCCGCCAGATCCGGCGAGAACGCACGGGCCAGTACTTTGGCGCTGCTCGGGGTCGGGGCCAGACGATCCTGGCCCTGGATGCTGCCACCCAGTTCCTTCCAGATCGCCCGCACGGCGCCGGCGGTATAGGTCGCGTGGTCGAGCAGCGACAGATAAGTCTGCGAGCTGCAGCCTTCGCCCAACTGGCCGGCCACGGTTACGGTCACGCTGCCATCGGCCTGCGGCACCGGGTTGTAGCGCACGCCGCCGGTGCATTGTTTGGAGTTGAGCGCTTTGACGGTGTTTTCGATGTTGATGCTGGCAATCGGCGGCTCGACCGAGATCAATACCCGGCCGTTGTCATTGCGAGCCACGAAACGCAGGGCCTTGAGGTTGACCAGCAGCGAATCCGGCTTGACCAGGAACGGCTTGTTCTCGTCGTTGCCGTCATCGTTGAATTCCGGCAGTTGCGGCTGCACGAAGAAGCTGCGATCGAGCACCAGATCACCGGTGACCTGGGTCACGCCGTTGGCACGCAGGTCGCGCATCAGCAGCCAGAGTTTTTCCATGTTCAGCTTCGGATCGCCACCACCTTTGAGGTAGAGGTTGCCGTTGAGGATCCCGCCGTTCAGGTCGCCGTCGGTGTAGAACTCGGTTTTCCACTGATGGTTGGGGCCGAGCATTTCCAGTGCCGCGTAAGTGGTGACCAGCTTCATGGTCGAAGCCGGGTTGACCGACACGTCGGCGTTGTACACGGTCGGCGTGCCCGGACCGTCCAGCGGCACCATCACCAGCGACAGGGCGGTGGGCTGCAGCTTGCTGGCCTTGAGGGCTTTTTCGACGTTGGGGGTCAGGGCGGTGTTGATGGTGGCAGCGGAGACGGGCAAGGCCAGCGGCAGAAGAAGACCGGCCAGGAGCAGAGGACGCAACGATTTGATCATATGAAATAAAACCCTACAGCCGAGGGGAAAAAAGACGAGGACATGGATGAAAAGGTCCTCAGTGGTCATGAAAGTGTCGGCATTATGCCCCAAGCTGTTACAGCTTGTGCCTTTCGCAAGGGCGCCAATTCGTTATTTTTTTACAGGCGGTCGCACGCACGTCCCAGAGAGTCGGGCAATCGCCGGCTTAAACTGGTAAAGTGCCGGCCGTTATTACTTAAGAGGATTGTTCCAATGGCGACTAACCGTTCCCAGCGTCTGCGCAAAAAACTGTGCGTCGATGAATTTCAAGAGCTGGGTTTCGAACTGAACCTGGGCTTCAAAGAAGACCTGTCCGAAGAAGCCATTGACGCTTTCCTCGAAGCATTCATCAAAGAAGCCATGGAAGCCAACGGTCTGGGCTATGTCGGCGGCGACGACTTCGGTCTGGTTTGCCTGCAGAAGCGTGGTTCGGTCACCGAAGAGCAGCGCGCTGCTGTTGAAGCTTGGCTGAAAACCCGCTCCGAGCTGACTTCTACTGAAATCAGCCCGCTGCTGGACGTCTGGTATCCGGAAAAGCCGATCAACGCGGCCAAGTGATACTGAAAAAAACGGCGACCTGAGGGTCGCCGTTTTTTTATGCCTGCTTTTTATTCAGGCCTTGCGCCAGTTGAGGATCAGCAAGGTCAGCACCCCCGCGACAATCCCCCAGAACGCCGAACCGATGGAAAACAGCGTCAGCCCCGACGCCGTGACCATGAACGTGATCAGCGCCGCTTCCCGTTCCTTCACCTCGGTCATGGCGATGCTCAAGCCGTTGATGATCGAACCGAACAGCGCCAGTGCGGCAATCGACAGCACCAGTTCCTTCGGCAGCGCGGCAAACAGCGCTGCCAGCGTGGCGCCGAACACTCCGGCAATCCCGTAGAAAATCCCGCACCACACCGCAGCGGTGTAGCGTTTGTTGCGATCTTCATGGGCATGCGGCCCGGTGCAGATCGCCGCGCTGATGGCCGCCAGATTGATGCCGTGGGAACCAAACGGAGCCAGTAGCAACGACGCGATGCCGGTGGCGGTGATCAGCGGCGAGGCCGGGACGTTGTAACCATCGGCCCGCAGCACGGCGATGCCGGGCATGTTTTGCGAGGTCATCGCTACGACAAACAGCGGAATGCCGATGCTGATGGTCGCCGCGAGGGAAAAGTGCGGCGTGGTCCAGACCGGTGTCGCCACTTCCAGATGAAAGCCGCTGAAGTCCAGTAACCCCATGAAGCCCGACAGCGCGGTGCCGATCAGCAGCGCGGCGAGCACCGCATAACGCGGCGACAGGCGTTTGACGATGAGATACGTGAAGAACATCCCCAGCACCAGGCCGGTGCGGTGCTGTGCGGCGACGAAGATTTCACTGCCGATCTTGAACAGGATCCCCGCCAGCAGCGCGGCGGCGAGGGAGGCCGGGATCTTTTTCACCAGCCGTTCGAAGCTGCCGGTCAGGCCGCAGATCGTCACCAGTACCGCGCAGGTGATGTAGGCGCCGATGGCTTCGCCGTAGGTGACGCCGCCGAGGCTGGTGATCAACAGCGCCGCGCCGGGCGTTGACCAGGCGATGGTGATCGGCGTGCGATAGCGCAGGGACAGACCGATCGAACACACCGCCATGCCGATGGAGATCGCCCAGATCCACGAGGAAATCTGCCCGCTGGTCAGGCCCGCCGCCTGCCCGGCCTGGAACATCAGCACCAGCGAACTGGTGTAGCCGGTCATCATCGCGATGAACCCGGCGACGATGGCGGAGGGCGATGTGTCCGCCAGCGGGCGCAGTCGGGTGTGGGTAATTTCGTTCATGACAGCGGCATTCCTTGTTCAAGCCACGGATTTCGGGTTTAAGCCTAAACTCAAACGTAACGGAGCGTTGCAATACAGCCGAAGTCGCAAACAGCCGTACAGTCGTGTTGCCACCTTCCATTGTGTACAATCGCGCTGTTTTTTACGCGATACTTGCCAGCGACCCACTGTGCCGTATTACAGTCACGGTCAATTCGCCGCCGTTCTTCCCGACTCGAGTGCCCATGAACGAACAGTTGCAACCCCTCAAGAAACAACCGCGAGCAGGCAAAGCCGGCCGCAGCGGAACCCAGGACGATATTGTCTATGCGCATATCTTCGAGGCCATCCTCGAACAGCGCCTGGCGCCCGGCACAAAGTTGAGCGAAGAAGCGCTGGGGGAAATTTTCGGGGTCAGCCGCACCATCATTCGCCGCGCGCTCTCGCGTCTGGCCCATGAAGGCGTGGTGCTGTTGCGGCCGAACCGTGGCGCAGTCGTCGCCAGCCCGAGCGTTGAAGAAGCGCGTCAGGTGTTCCTCGCCCGACGTCTGGTGGAGCGCGCGATCACCGAGCTGGCGGTTCAGCACGCCACCGCCGAGCAGATCGCCGAACTGCGCCAGATGGTCAACGACGAACGCGACAGCTTCTCCCGTGGCGATCGCGGCGCCGGCATCCGTCTCTCCGGCGAATTCCACCTGAAACTGGCGGAAGCGGCGAAGAACGCGCCATTGATCAGCTTCCAGCGCAGCCTGGTTTCGCAAACGTCGCTGATCATTGCCCAGTATGAAAGCGGCAACCGCTCGCACTGCTCCTACGACGAGCACACCCAGTTGATCGACGCCATCGAAGCGCGCAATGGCGAGCTGGCGGTGGATCTGATGATGCATCACATGGATCACATCGACAGCAAGCTCAACCTCGACGAGGAAAGCGCGTCCGACGATCTGCATGCAGTGTTCTCGCACCTGTTGCAGACCAAGAAGCCGGGGCGGCCGGCGGTCAAGCTCTGACCGGCACCCTGTCGCGGCATTCGCGAGCAAGCCCGCTCCCACATTTGAAATGTATTCCTCCTGTGGGAGCGGGCTTGCTCGCGAAGATGTCCTGACAGGCAATAAAAATCCCCCGGAGCTGAACGCTCTCGGGGGATTTTTTTGCCTTGGGGAAAACTCAGCGCTGGTGTACCAGCGCACCCGCCGCATAGGTCTGGGCCACGGTGCGGTCATCGCCCAGGGTCATCAGTACGAACAGCGTCTCGGCAATATTGTTGGCCTGCTTCAGGCGGTAGCTCAGCAGCGGCGTAGCGTTGTAGTCCAGCACCAGGAAGTCGGCGTCGGAGCCCGGTTGCAGGTTGCCGATCCTGTCTTCCAGACGCAGCGCCCGCGCTCCGCCGAGGGTGGCGAGGTACAGCGACTTGAACGGGCTCAGGCGCGCACCTTGCAGCTGCATCACCTTGTAGGCTTCGTTCAGGGTTTGCAGCAGCGAGAAACTGGTGCCGCCGCCGACGTCAGTACCGAGGCCGACGTTCAGCTTGTGCTTCTCGGCCATCGGCAGGTTGAACAGGCCGCTGCCGAGGAAGAAGTTCGAGGTCGGGCAGAACGCGACCGCCGAACCGGTCTGCGCCAGGCGCGCGCATTCGTCATCGCACAGGTGCACGCCATGGGCGAACACCGAACGCTCGCCGAGCAATTGATAGTGGTCGTAGACGTCCAGATAGCCCTTGCGCTCCGGGAACAGCTCCTTGACCCACTCGACTTCCTTGAGGTTTTCGCTGATGTGGGTCTGCATGTACAGATCCGGGTATTCACTGAGCAGCTGCCCAGCGAGGGTCAGCTGTTCCGGGGTGCTGGTCGGGGCGAAGCGCGGGGTTACGGCGTAATGCAGACGACCCTTGCCGTGCCAGCGCTCGATCAGCGCCTTGCTGTCGACGTAGCTCGATTCCGGGGTGTCGGTCAGGTAGTCCGGCGCGTTGCGGTCCATCATCACCTTGCCGGCGATCATCCGCAGGTCCAGCTTCTCGGCCGCTTCGAAGAACGAGTTCACCGATTGCGGGTGCACGCTGCCGAACACCAGCGCGGTGGTGGTGCCGTTGCGCAACAGTTCCTTGATGAAAATATCCGCCACTTCATCGGCGTGGGCCTTGTCGGCGAACTGGCTTTCGCACGGGAAGGTGTAGGTGTTCAGCCAGTCCAGCAGTTGCTCGCCATAGGCGCCGACCATGCCGGTCTGCGGCAGGTGGATGTGGGTGTCGATGAAGCCCGGGGTGATCAGCGCATCCTTGTGATGGGTGATCTCGATGTCCGCCGGCAGCGTCGGCAGCAGTTCACTGGCGTGGCCGAGGGCGCTGATCTTGCCGTCATCGACCACCAGCAGGCCGTCCTCGAAATACTCGTAGGAGGCTTCGATGCCGACCTCGGCGGGGTCGGCGATGCTGTGCAGGATGGCGGCGCGGTAGGCTTTGCGAGTCAGAGGCATGAGGGTTCTCTAATCAGTTTGAGGCTTTGAGTGTGGCGGCCTGACTGCGGCGCGAAACCGGCAGCAGTTTGGCAATCGGTTCGGCACTGGCGGTGTGCTGGCCGAAATTGGCGTTATAGGTGGCGATGATTTCGCCGGCGATGGAGATGGCGATTTCCACAGGCAACTTGCCTTTGACTTCGCCGATGCCCATCGGGCAGCGCATGCGTTGCACGACGCTGGCGTCGAAGCCACGGTCACGCAGGCGGTGTTCGAACTTGGCGCGTTTGGT
Source organism: Candidatus Pseudomonas auctus (assembly GCF_048654275.1). Lineage (NCBI taxonomy): Bacteria > Pseudomonadati > Pseudomonadota > Gammaproteobacteria > Pseudomonadales > Pseudomonadaceae > Pseudomonas > Candidatus Pseudomonas auctus. Next base: position 184,281 of record NZ_JBJYZK010000004.1, read on the forward strand.
CTTCGAGCCGATCAGGCCGAACCAGGTGAAGTCGTTGCGCTTGAGGATCGCGGCGGTGAGCTCCAGATCCAGCTGATGATTGTGGGTCATGACGATGCAGTAGCTGCCGGCTGGCAGGTCGTCGATTTCATCCACCGGTTCCTCGGCGACGATTTTGCGCACGCCGTGGGGAATCTGTTCGGGAAATTCCTCTTCCCGGGAATCGATCCAGCGCACCCGGCAGGGCAGGCTGGCGAGCAGCGGCACCAGCGCGCGACCGACATGGCCGGCGCCGAACACGGCGATCTGCGCCTGCACCTGGCCCATTGGCTCGAACAACAGCACTGTCGCGCCGCCGCAGCACTGGCCGAGGCTGGCACCGAGACTGAAGCGCTCCAGATGGGTGTCCTGCCTGCCGCTGGCGAGCATCTCGCGGGCGATCTGCATGGCTTTGTATTCCAGGTGCCCGCCACCAATGGTGTCGAAGGTCTGGCGGGCGCTGACGACCATCTTCGAGCCGGCATTGCGCGGCGTCGAGCCGAGTTCTTCGATGATCGTCACCAGAACGCAGGGTTCGCCCTGGTTCTGCAGGTCGGCGAGGGCGTCGATCCAGTTGTACATGTTCACCTCGACATCTGTCGTTGTCTGTTCGGGCCTCTTCGCGAGCAAGCTCGCTCCCACAAGGGAATGCATTCCAAATGTGGGAGCGAGCCTGCTCGCGAAGGCCGCACCTCGGTCCTAGAGCGGAGCCAGCTCGGTTTCAGCTTCGACGGCTTTCACCGCCTTGAGCTGGCGCATCTGCTCGCAGCCCCACAACACCCGCTCCGGGGTCGCCGGTGCGTCGATCTTCGGTTGATGCTTGTAGTCGCCGAGGCTGGCCACCGCGTCCTTGATCGCGCACCACGCGGCGATGCCGAGCATGAACGGCGGTTCACCCACAGCCTTGGAGTGGAACACCGTGTCTTCCGGGTTCTTGCGGTTTTCCACCAGCTTCACCCGCAGGTCCAGCGGCATGTCCGCCACGGCCGGGATCTTGTAACTGGCCGGGCCGTTGGTCATCAGCTTGCCCTTGTTGTTCCACACCAGTTCTTCCATGGTCAGCCAGCCCATGCCCTGGACGAAGCCGCCCTCGACCTGGCCGATGTCGATGGCCGGGTTCAGCGAGGCGCCGACGTCGTGGAGGATGTCGGTGCGCAGCATCTTGTACTCACCGGTCAGGGTGTCGACGATCACTTCGCAGCACGCCGCGCCGAAGGCGAAGTAGTAGAACGGCCGGCCACGGGCCTGGCTGCGGTCGTAGTAGATTTTCGGGGTCTTGTAGAACCCGGTGCTCGACAGCGACACCTGATTGAAATACGCCAGCTGGATCAGCGCTTCGAAGGTCAGGATGTGGTCACGCACCCGTACGTGGCCGTTATGGAATTCCACGTCTTCTTCGCTGACCTTGTAGTGCCGCGCGGCGAATTCGACCAGACGCCGCTTGATTGTCTCGGCAGCGTTCTGCGCCGCTTTGCCGTTCAGGTCGGCGCCACTGGATGCCGCGGTCGGCGAGGTGTTCGGCACTTTGTCGGTGTTGGTCGCGGTGATCTGCACGCGGTCCATTTCCACCTGGAACACTTCGGCCACGACCTGCGCGACTTTGGTGTTCAGGCCCTGGCCCATTTCCGTGCCGCCGTGGTTCAGGTGGATGCTGCCGTCGGTGTAGACGTGTACCAAGGCGCCTGCCTGGTTGAGGAAGCTGGCAGTGAAGGAAATGCCGAATTTCACCGGGGTCAGCGCCAGGCCTTTTTTCAGGATCGGGCTGTTGGCGTTGTAGCGACGGATCGCTTCGCGGCGCTCGGCGTACTGGCTGCTTTCTTCCAGCTCGGCGGTCATCTCTTCGAGCATGTTGTGCTCGACGGTCTGGTAGTAATGGGTGACGTTGCGCTCGGTCTTGCCGTAGTAGTTGGCCTTGCGCACGGCCAGCGGATCGAGGTTCAAATGACGGGCGATGGCGTCCATCACTTCTTCGATCGCGACCATCCCTTGCGGGCCGCCGAAACCACGGTACGCGGTGTTCGACGCGGTGTTGGTCTTGCAGCGGTGACCGTTGATGGTCGCATCGCCCAGGTAATACGAGTTGTCCGAATGGAACATCGCCCGGTCGACAATCGAGGCCGACAGGTCAGGCGAGCAGCCGCAGTTACCGGCCAGATCCATCGCGATGCCGTGCAGGCGCCCGGTGCTGTCGAAGCCGACGTCGTACTCGACGTAGAACGGGTGACGCTTGCCGGTCATCAGCATGTCTTCGACACGCGGCAGGCGCATCTTGGTCGGCTGACCGGTGAGGTGCGCGATCACTGCGCACAGGCAGGCCGGGCTCGCGGCCTGGGTTTCCTTGCCGCCGAAACCACCGCCCATGCGGCGCATGTCGACCACGATCTTGTTCATCGAAACGTCGAGAACTTCGGCCACCAGTTTCTGCACTTCGGTGGGGTTCTGCGTCGAGCAGTAAACGATCATGCCGCCGTCTTCAGTCGGCATCACCGAGGAGATCTGGGTCTCCAGATAGAAGTGTTCCTGGCCGCCGATGTGCAGTGTGCCTTGAATGCGATGTTCGGCCGTGGCCAGCGCCGTGGTCGAATCGCCGCGCTGATGGGTGTGGCTGTCGAGCACGAAGTGGCGTTTGCGCAGGGCTTCGACCACGTCCAGCACCGGCTCCAGATCTTCGTATTCGATGATTGCGGCCATGGCGGCCTTGCGTGCGGTTTCCAGATCCTTGGCGGCCACGGCCAGCACTGGTTGACCGACGAACTGCACGTCATCGATGGCCAGCAGCGGATCACCCGGCAGCAGCGGGCCGATGTCTTTCAGGCCCGGCACGTCTTCGTGGGTAATGGCGATGCGCACGCCTTCGAAGGCGTAGCAGGGCTGGGTGTCGATGCTGATGATTTTCGCGTGGGCGCGATCCGACAGCCGTGCGTAAACGTGCAACTGGTTGGGGAATTCCAGACGGTCATCGATGTATTGCGCTTCACCGGACACATGCTTGGCGGCGCTGTCGTGCTTGACGCTGCGGCCGACGCCGGTGGTCAGGTCCTTGGCGAACAATTCAGCCAGTTCAGCTTGAGTTTTCTCTACGCCGTGATGGTTAGACATAAGCGGTCACCCGAGTCTCGATGTGCGGTGTTTGCAGTTCGATGAAGTATTTGCGCAGCAGGTTCTGCGCGCTGAGCAGGCGGTATTCCTTGCTGGCGCGGAAGTCCGAGAGCGGGGTGAAATCCTCGCCCAGCGCGGTGCAGGCACGTTCGACGACGGCATTGTTGAACGGCTGACCGAGCAGCACGGCTTCGCAATGAGCGGCGCGTTTCGGGATCGCGGCCATGCCACCGAAGGCGACGCGGGCGTCGGTGATCACGCCGTTCTCGACCCGCAGATTGAAGGCGGCGCAGACGGCAGAAATGTCATCGTCCAGACGCTTGGAGACTTTGTAGGCGCGGAAACGCTGCTCGGCCGTGGCGCGTGGGACGATGATCTTTTCGATGAACTCGCTTTCCTGGCGCGCGGTAACCCGGTAATCGATGAAGTAATCTTCAAGTGCCAGCGTGCGGCGGGTCTCACCCTTGCACAGCACGATCTGCGCGCCGAGGGCGATCAGCAGAGGCGGTGAGTCACCAATCGGCGAGGCGTTGCCGATGTTGCCGCCCAAAGTGCCCTGGTTGCGGATCTGCAGGGAGGCGAAGCGGTGCAGCAGTTCGCCGAAGTCGGGGTACTCGGCGTTCAACGCTTCGTAGCAGTCGGAGAGGGCGGTGGCGGCGCCGATTTCGATGCGATCCTCGAAGTGCTCGATGCGCTTCATTTCGGCGACGTTGCCGACGTAGATCATCACCGGCAGCGTGCGGTGGAACTGAGTGACTTCCAGCGCCAGATCGGTGCCGCCGGCCAGCAGGCGGGCCTGTGGATAAGCGTCGTAGAGATCGGCCAGATCGGCCACGGTCAGCGGCACCAGGCAGCGTTTGTCGCCGCTGTTGAGTTCGCCGATCGACGTCGGGGCAATGGCTTTGAGGCGGGAGATGGTTTCCGCTTCGCGGGCGTCGAACTGGTCCGGTTGCTTGCCGCAGCAGGATTGTTCGGCGGCGGCCAGGATCGGCCGGTAGCCGGTGCAGCGGCAGAGGTTGCCGGCCAGCGCTTCGTGGGCCTTGGCCTGATCCGGTGCATCGCTGTTCTTTTGCAGGGCGAACAGCGACATCACGAAACCGGGGGTGCAGAAACCGCACTGCGAACCGTGGCACTCGACCATGGCTTTCTGCACGCTGTGCAGTTCGCCCTTGTGCTTGAGGTCTTCGACGCTGATCAATTGCTTGCCGTGCAGCGACGAAACGAACGTCAGGCACGAGTTGAGGCTGCGATAGCGAATGTGCTCGCGGCCATCGTCATCCGTCTGCAACTCGCCGACCACCACCGTACAGGCGCCGCAGTCACCGCTGGCGCAGCCTTCTTTGGTGCCGGATTTGCCCACGTGTTCGCGCAGGTAGTTGAGCACAGTCAGGTTCGGGTCCAGGGCGTGCTCGCTACGGAGTTCCTGGTTAAGTAAAAACTGGATCACGGAAGGCCTCGCAGACTCATTATTGTTGTTGAGCGACTTGAGCCGAATTTAGCAGGTCTGACTTTTCGGTCAATGGTTTTCTGACTTAAAGGTCAGGAAAAACCGTTTTGTCGCTCAACCTCGTGTCTCTTCAGTATTGACCCTCATTGGATCAAGCGCTTTTTTGCGGGATTCGTGCCAAAAACCGCTGTGCGGGCACTCCGCCATGACCGCGCATTGCGCTACACTGCGCCGCTTGTGCAGATCGAAGAGTTTGAAGGACAACCATGACGTTCAAGGCGCCGGACAGCCTCGCCGAGCAAATCGCTCACCACCTCGCCGAACGGATCATTCGCGGCGAAATGAAGCCGGGAGAGCGCATCCAGGAACAGAAGGTCACGCTGGCGCTGAACGTCAGCCGCGGTTCGGTCCGCGAAGCCTTGCTGATCCTCGAGCGCCGTCACCTGATCGCGATCCTGCCGCGCCGCGGTGCCCACGTCACCGAACTGACGGCGCACAAGGTGCAGAGCCTGTGCACGCTGATGAGCGAGCTGTACATCCTGCTCGGCAACGCAGTGGCCTATGGCTGGCAGACCCAGGCCGACATGGCGCCGTTCGTGCAGATCCAGCAGCGCCTGACCGCCAGCTACGAGCGTCAGGACATCCGCACCTTCGTCGACGACAGCTTCAACGTCATGCGCGCCGCGTATCCCTTCGCCAACAACCCGTACCTGCAAGAAACGGTCGAGAACCTGCAACCGGCCATGAGCCGTGCGTACTTCCTCGCGCTGGAGCAGCGCAAGGCCGAGATGAGCGAGTTCCTCGACCTGTTCGAACGCCTGCTCGCCGCCGTCCTCGCCCGTGACCTGCCGCAGATCCGCATCGTGCTGACGGCTTACGCCCAGCGCAGCTGCGATCTGGTGGTGTCCGCCCTGACGGTTGCCTGACCTTGCGGCTCAAGTGCATCAAGCTGGCGGGGTTCAAATCCTTCGTCGACCCGACCACGGTGAACTTCCCCAGCAACATGGCGGCGGTCGTCGGGCCGAACGGTTGCGGCAAGTCGAACATCATCGACGCCGTGCGCTGGGTGATGGGCGAGAGCTCGGCCAAGAACCTGCGCGGCGAGTCGATGACCGACGTCATCTTCAATGGCTCGACCAGCCGCAAACCGGTGAGCCAGGCGAGCATCGAGCTGGTGTTCGACAACTCCGACGGCACGCTGCTGGGCGAGTGGGCGGCCTACGCGGAAATTTCGATCCGCCGCAAAGTGACCCGCGACAGCCAGACGACTTATTACCTCAACGGCGCCAAATGCCGTCGTCGCGACATCACCGACATTTTCCTCGGCACCGGCCTCGGCCCGCGCAGTTACTCGATCATCGAGCAGGGGATGATCTCCAAGCTGATCGAGTCCAAACCGGAAGACCTGCGTAACTTCATCGAAGAAGCCGCCGGCATCTCCAAGTACAAGGAGCGCCGACGCGAGACCGAAAACCGCATCCGTCGCACCCACGAAAACCTGGCCCGTCTGACCGACCTGCGCGAAGAGCTCGAGCGCCAGCTCGAACGCCTGCACCGTCAGGCCGAGGCCGCCAAGAAGTATCAGGAATACAAGGCTGAAGAGCGCCAGCTCAAGGCCCAACTGTCGGCCCTGCGCTGGCAGGATCTGAACGATCAGGTCAGCCAGCGTGAATCGATCATCGGCAGCCAGGAAATCAGCTTCGAAGCGCTGGTTGCCGAGCAGCGCAACGCCGACGCCGCCATTGAACGCCTGCGCGACGGTCACCATGACCTGTCCGAGCGCTTCAATCTGGTGCAGGGGCGCTTCTATTCGGTCGGCGGCGACATCGCCCGGGTCGAGCAGAGCATCCAGCACGGTCAGCAACGCTTGCGCCAATTGCAGGACGATCTGAAAGAAGCCGAGCGCGCACGCCTCGAAACCGAATCGCACCTGGGCCACGACCGCACCTTGCTGCTGACCCTTGGCGAAGAGCTCGATCAACTGACCCCCGAGCAGGAAATCACCAACGCTGCCGCTGAAGAAGCCGCCGCTGCGCTGGAAGATTCCGAAACCGTGATGCACGGCTGGCAGGAGCAGTGGGACGCCTTCAACCTGACTGCCGCCGAACCCCGTCGTCAGGCCGAAGTGCAGCAGTCGCGCATCCAGCAGCTGGAAACCAGCATGGAGCGTCTGGCCGATCGGCAAAAGCGTCTGGGCGAAGAGCGCGCGCTGCTGTCGGCCGATCCGGAAGACGCGGCGATCATGGAGCTCAGCGAACAGCTCGCCGAGTCCGAAGCCACCCTTGAAGATTTGCAGACCAGCGAAGAAGCCCAGGTCGAAAAACTTGAGCAACTGCGGCAGGAACTGCAGCAGGCGCTGACCGCGCAGCAACAGGCGCAGGGCGATTTGCAGCGCCTCAATGGTCGCCTTGCGTCACTCGAAGCCTTGCAGCAGGCCGCGCTCGATCCGGGCACCGGCACCGCCGAATGGCTGAAAGAACACAACCTCGCCGAACGCCCGCGTCTGGCCGAAGGCCTGAAGGTCGAGGCCGGTTGGGAGCTGGCGGTGGAAACCGTGCTCGGCGCCGACCTGCAAGCGGTGCTGGTGGATGATTTCGACGGCTTCGATCTGTCCGGTTTTGCCCAAGGCGATTTGCGTTTGCTCAGCCCCGGCAATGACGGCGTGCGCGTGGCCGGCAGCCTGCTGGACAAGGTCGAGGCGCAGGTTGATCTGTCGCCGTGGCTCGCTCAGGTCAAGCCGGTCGACAGCCTTGAACAGGCGCTGGCTCTGCGTGGCCAACTGACTGCCGGGCAGAGCCTGATCAGCCGCGACGGTTACTGGGTCGGCCGGCATTTCCTGCGGGTGCGCCGCGCCAGCGAAGCCGAAAGCGGCATGCTTGCGCGCGGTCAGGAAATCGAATCGCTGCATGCGGAACGCGAAGAGCGTGAAGCCACGGTCGAGGCCATGGAAACCCGTCTGCAAACCCTGCGCGCGCAACAGCGTCAGCAGGAAAACGGTCGCGAACATCTGCGTCGTTTGCTGCAAGACGAAGCCCGTCAGCAAGGCGAGTTGAAAGCCCAGTTGTCCGCCGGCAAAGCCAAGGCCGAGCAGTTGAACCTGCGTCGCACCCGCCTCGATGAAGAACTGGTAGAGCTCGCTGAACAGCGCGAACTGGAACACGAAAACATCGGCGAAGCGCGGATCCAGTTGCAGGACGCCCTCGACGCCATGGCCCTCGACACCGAGCAGCGCGAATTGCTGCTGGCCCAGCGCGACAGTCTGCGCGAACGTCTGGATCGGGTGCGTCAGGAAGCCCGTCAGCACAAGGACCACGCGCATCAATTGGCCGTGCGCCTCGGCTCGTTGCGGGCCCAGCATGATTCGACTCGCCAGGCCCTTGAGCGTCTGGAAATGCAGGCCGAGCGTCTCACCGAAAAACGTGAACAGCTCAGCCTGAATCTGGAGGAGGGCGAGGCGCCGCTGGAAGAGTTGCGCCTCAAACTCGAAGAATTGCTCGACAAGCGCATGAGCGTCGACGACGAACTCAAGACCGCCCAGATCGCTCTGGAAGACGCTGACCGCGAACTGCGCGACGCGGAAAAACGCCGGACCCAGGCCGAGCAGCAATCGCAATTGATCCGTGGCCAGCTCGAACAGCAACGCATGGAATGGCAGGCCCTGACCGTGCGCCGCAAGGCTCTGCAGGATCAACTGCTGGAAGACGGCTACGATCTGCACGGCGTGCTCAATACTCTGACTGCCGAGGCCAGCGAGAAGGCTGCCGAAGAAGAACTTGAACGCATCGCCGCGCGCATTCAGCGCCTGGGCGCGATCAACCTCGCGGCGATCGACGAATACCAGCAACAATCCGAGCGTAAACGTTATCTGGACGCCCAGGACGCCGATCTGGTCGAAGCACTGGAGACCCTGGAAAACGTCATCCGCAAGATCGACAAGGAAACCCGTAACCGTTTCAAAGATACCTTTGATCAGATCAATGGCGGTTTACAGGCACTTTTTCCAAAAGTTTTCGGTGGCGGGCGGGCGTATTTGGAACTGACGGGCGAAGATCTACTCGATACAGGGGTGACGATCATGGCGCAGCCGCCCGGGAAGAAGAACAGCACCATCCATTTGCTCTCCGGCGGCGAGAAAGCCCTGACGGCACTGGCACTGGTTTTTGCGATCTTCAAATTGAATCCGGCGCCGTTCTGCATGCTCGATGAAGTTGACGCACCACTGGATGACGCTAACGTTGGACGCTACGCACGATTGGTCAAAGAGATGTCGCAGACCGTGCAGTTCATCTATATCACCCACAACAAGATCGCCATGGAAATGGCTGACCAGTTGATGGGGGTGACGATGCACGAGCCGGGTTGTTCGCGACTGGTAGCCGTGGATGTCGAGGAGGCGATGGCGATGGTGGATGCCTGAGCCGGCGCTGTCGGAAAGGGTATCTGTAGTCTGTAGGACATATTTACCGGCTTCGACTTGCTGGCCAATCGACATAATCGCGCAAGCCAATGAGACAGACGGTGTAAAGTTGTCTTTGGTCGTGCTAGTTTAATGTCAATTTTTCGTATACGTGGGCAAAACGCCTGTCAGAACATAGAGTTGGCGCCACGTTTTAAAGCGGTTTGCACAGTGTAAACCCCTTATTTTTCAGCATTTTTTATAGAGGCACGGGATTACATGGAAATCGGTCTGCGCGAGTGGCTGATCGTCATCGGCATCATTGTGATAGCCGGTATTCTTTTCGATGGCTGGCGCCGTATGCGCGGCGGCAAGGGAAAACTGAAATTCCGTCTTGACCGAAGTCTGTCCAACCTGCCGGACGAGGACACCAGCGCCGAACTGCTGGGCCCGGCCCGCGTGCTGGATACCCATAAAGAGCCACAACTGGACGAACACGATCTGCCATCGGTGAGCATGCCGGCCCGCGAAGCACGCGAGCCTCGCGAATCCGGTTCCAAGCGCGGCAAGCGTGGCAGCAACGGTCCGGCCCAGGGGGACCTGAACCTCGATCTGGATCTGGACGGCGGCCCGAGCTTCAGCAGCCGCGATGATGATTTTGTCGAATCTGCCGCCAAGTCGTCGCCTGCCGTTGCCGATAAAGATCAGCCGCAAGCCGAAGAAGTGCTGGTGATCAGCGTGATCTGCCGCGACCCGGCCGGCTTCAAGGGCCCGGCACTGCTGCAGAACATTCTGGAAAGCGGTCTGCGTTTCGGCGAGATGGATATCTTCCACCGTCACGAAAGCATGGCCGGCAACGGTGAAGTGCTGTTCTCCATGGCCAACGCGGTCAAGCCGGGCATCTTCGATCTGGACGACATCGACCATTTCAGCACCCCGGCGGTGAGCTTCTTCCTCGGCCTGCCAGGCCCGCGTCATCCGAAGCAGGCCTTCGACGTGATGGTCGCGGCAGCCCGCAAGCTGTCCCAGGAACTGAACGGCGAATTGAAAGATGACCAGCGCAGCGTCCTGACCGCGCAGACCATCGAGCACTACCGTCAGCGCATCGTTGAATTCGAACGTCGCGCCCTGACCCAGAAGCGTTGATTGAAAAGGTTGCCTCGTCATAAAGAGGCAATCGGCAAAATAGATTGAGCAGCCTCGGCTGCTCTTTTGCTTTATGAGAGAACACCCATGACTGCCGCCAAAGACCGCATTCTAAAGCTGCGCGCTGAACTCGATCAGCACAACTACCGTTACCACGTCCTCGATGAGCCGAGCATTCCGGATGCCGAGTACGACCGGTTGTTCCACGAGCTCAAGGCGCTGGAAGCGGCCAACCCGGAACTGATCACCAGCGATTCGCCGACCCAGCGCGTCGGCAGCGTGGCGCTGACCGCGTTCACCCAGGTGCGTCACGAAGTGCCGATGCTCAGCCTCGGCAACGCCTTCGAAGAAACCGACATGCGCGAGTTCGACCGTCGGGTGACCGAGGGTCTGGACCTGCCGGCCGGCGATCTATTTGGCGGTGGCGCGGCGGTGGAATACAGCTGCGAACCGAAACTCGATGGCTTGGCGGTCAGTCTGCTGTATCAGGACGGCGTGCTGGTGCGCGGTGCCACGCGCGGCGACGGCACCACCGGCGAAGACATCAGCGTCAACGTGCGCACGGTGCGCAACATCCCCCTGAAACTGCACGGCACGGGCTGGCCGGCGACCCTTGAAGTGCGCGGCGAAGTGTTCATGTCCAAGGCCGGTTTCGAACGCCTCAACGCTTCGCAACTGGAAGTCGGCGGCAAAACCTTCGCCAACCCGCGCAACGCCGCCGCCGGCAGCCTGCGTCAGCTGGATTCGAAGATCACCGCCAACCGCCCGCTGGAATTCTGCTGCTACGGCATCGGTCAGGTCTCTCACGATATTTCCGACACCCACATCGGCAACCTCAAGCAACTGCAAGCCTGGGGCATGCCGATCAGCCACGAATTGAAACTGGCCAAGGGCATTGGCGAATGCCTGGATTACTACCGCGATATAGGCGAACGCCGCAACTCGCTGGCCTATGAAATCGATGGCGTGGTGTTCAAGGTCAACAGCATTGCCGATCAGCGCGAACTGGGCTTCCGCGCCCGCGAACCTCGTTGGGCCATCGCCCACAAATTTCCGGCCATGGAAGAACTCACCGAACTGCTCGACGTGGAATTCCAGGTCGGCCGCACCGGTGCCGTCACACCCGTGGCGCGGTTAAAACCGGTCAAGGTTGCCGGCGTCACCGTGGCCAATGCCACGCTGCACAACATGGATGAAGTGGCCCGGCTGGGCTTGATGATCGGCGACACGGTGATCATTCGCCGCGCCGGTGACGTGATCCCGCAAGTGGTGCAGGTCGTCACCGAGCGTCGTCCCGAAGATGCGCGGCCGGTGCAGATTCCCGAGAGCTGCCCGGTCTGCGGCTCCCACGTCGAGCGCACGCAACTGGTCAAGCGCAGCAAGGGTAAGGAAACCATCAGCGAAGGCGCGGTGTATCGCTGCGTCGGCCGACTGGCGTGCGGTGCGCAACTCAAGCAGGCGATCATTCACTTCGTCTCCCGTCGCGCGATGGACATCGAAGGTCTTGGCGACAAGAGCGTCGAGCAGTTGGTGGACGAAGGTCTGGTCAGTTCGCCGGCCGATCTTTACGCCCTGAAGTTCGATGACATCGTCGACCTGGAAGGCTTCGCCGAGGTGTCGAGCAACAAGTTGCTGGCTGCGATTGAAGACAGCAAGAAGCCGGGGCTGGCGCGGTTCATCTATGCGCTGGGCATCCCGGATGTCGGCGAAGAGACGGCCAAGGTGCTGGCGCGTTCGCTGGGGTCGCTGGAGCGTGTTCAGCAAGCCTTGCCGCAAGTGCTGACTTACCTGCCGGACATCGGTCTGGAAGTGGCGCACGAGATTCACAGCTTCTTCGAAGATGCGCACAACCGGCAGGTGATCACCGAGCTGCTGGGCCACGGTTTGCAGATTCAGGATCAGGGCGAGCTGGGTGCCGAGTTTGCTGCGAGCACCACGCTGGGCGGCTTCCTCGACAAGCTGCACATTCCTTCGGTGGGGCCGGGCGGGGCGCAGAAGCTGGCTGACAAGTTCGAAACGCTGGAAGGGGTGATGACCGCTGACTGGTTGGACATGCGCCAGGCATTGCCGGAGAAGCAGGCCAATTCGGTACGCGAGTTTTTTGCCTTGCCCGAGCATCGTCAACTGGCTGAAGACGCCGAAAAGCAACTGCGCGATTTCGGCATGCACTGGCAAAGCGAAAAGAAAGTCGTCGAAGGCCTGCCGCTGGCCGGCGAAACCTGGGTGCTGACCGGCAAGGTCGAGTTGATGAGCCGCGACATCGCCAAGGAACACCTGGAAAGCCTCGGCGCCAAGGTTGCCGGCTCCGTGTCGGCCAAGACCCATTGCGTGGTCGCCGGACCGGGTGCGGGGTCGAAACTGACCAAGGCCAACGAACTGGGAGTGAGGGTCATGGATGAGGAGGCGTTTATTGCGTTCCTGAAAGGACACGGTATTTCCGCCTGACGCAACGCGCGGGAACGATCAGCTCGCGGGAATGATCTAGTCTTGGCAAGCCCAAGGGAGAGATCGCCATGTACCGCTTTTTCGAGCAGCTCAGTTCTCGCATCGTCGCGCCGTTCATGGGCGAATCCTCGCGCAACAGCAAAGTCTGGCCGTGTCGCTGCGGCCAGTCGCTGTTCTTTCGCAACAGCCAGTGCCTGGCCTGTAACGCGGCGCTGGGTTATCAACCGGAACACAGTCGACTGACCTCGTTGCAGCCGGGGCCGCAAAAGGGCACCTGGACGCTGGACGTCGATCCCGACGCCGGGCTGTTCCGGCGCTGCGCCAATCTCGACACCCCGGCGGCCTGTAACTGGCTGCTGCCCGCCAATGATCACGACACCCTCTGCGCGGCCTGCGCTCTGAATCGCACCATCCCCGACCTGTCCGTCCCGGAAAACCCCGAACGCTGGCGCAAGGTGGAAATCGCCAAGCGGCGACTGGTCGCGCAACTGATCAGCCTTGGACTGCCGGTCGTCCCGAAAACCGTCGACGAAGCCACCGGCCTGGCCTTCGATTTCATCGGCGTCGATCTGCAAGGCAATGCACCCATGACCGGCCACGCCAACGGCCTGATCACCCTCGACATCGAAGAAGCCGACGACGCCCACCGCGAACGGGTCCGGGCGCAGATGCACGAACCCTATCGCACGTTGCTCGGGCACTTTCGCCACGAGGTCGGGCATTACTATTGGGATCGCCTGATCGACAACGGCCCGTGGCTCGGTTCATTCCGCAACCTGTTCGGCGACGAGCGCGCCAGTTATGCCGAGGCGCTTGAACGGCATTATCAACAGGGCGCGCCGGCGGACTGGTCGCAGCACTACGTCAGTGCCTACGCCACCATGCATCCGTGGGAAGACTGGGCGGAAACCTGGGCGCATTACCTGCATATGATGGACGCGGTGGACACGGCGCTGGGTTTCGGCATGAGTGCCCGGGAGATGGATCTGGATTACCAGCCGTTTCCGTCGAGCACGCTGTACGACCCCGAGCATCCCGGCGGCGCGGCATTCCTGTCGTTCGTCAACGCGTGGATCGAACTGGCCGGCATGCTCAACGAACTGTCGCGCAGCATGGGCCAGCCGGATTTCTATCCGTTCGTGCTGCCGCCAGCGGCGATTGCCAAGCTGCACTTCATTCATCTGGTGATCCAGCAAGAGGGCGGCCGCGCGGACGAGGTGCTTCAGGCGCAATAGCAAGTGCTTGAAGCCCTTCATATTTTTAATCTGCAACCAGCGGTTGTAACTTCGTCTCAGATAGGTACAATGGCGCGGCTCGCCGACAGGCGAGTGTCGTTATGGTGACCCTATCGGTCCCCCCGCAACGATTACCCGTGAACCTGGTCAGAGCCGGAAGGCAGCAGCCACAGCGGGAACATTGTGTGCCGGGGTGTGGCTGGTAGGGTTACCACCTTAACGAACATCGAACGAATCAACACCGAACTGCATGGGTTTCGCCCACTGCGGTTTTTTTATGCCTGCGATTTGGCGTTTCGTACCCGAACCTCTTGCTCGCGAGGGCGCCGACACGGGGTAATCATTTGCTCTTCAATCCCGCATACTCGCAGCCACCGAAATAAATGAAGAGTCTGGCCAGGATCGACCCAGCAAGGTCTGCGCCCTGGCCGCGAGGTTTTATGCTCCCGGAACATTCCGATCTATCCAGCCCCGTGTTCTTGCCCGTCACGGATGAAACCTGCGCGAACCTGTTGCAGGCGAGTGGCGCCAAAGCCCTCGAAAGCCTGACCGATCCCGAATTGGCGGCAGTGCTGGTCATCCAGAATCTGGTGCAGACGAAAGAGCAGGATCTCGGCGCCGTGGCGGCAGAGAAAATTCTGGCAAAGCTCTTGTCCTGGGCTGCTGAAACTCGGCAATCAACCACGGCGAGCCTGCTGTCGGAAGCGCAGCGACTGTTCGACCCGCGCAAACTGTATTTCGGCCTGAAGGTCCTGAATCCTCTGAACCTGCGTTTTCTGTCGGCCGAAGAAGTATCCGCACGCGACTACTTGTTGCCCGACGGCCAGTGGGACTTCGAATACAAGGTGCGGCGCCATCGCAGCCATGACCCGTTCAGCCAGCCGATCGTGACGCCCCGACAGCGCGAGCGCTGGTTGAGCCCGGCACAGGACAAACTGGTCAGAACCTTCCGCGCCAATCTGGACGAAGACCTGCACGTTCAAGGCTACGCAGGAATCGGCAAAAGCCATCTGCTGGTGGCGTTGCTGGAGCACCTGCGCCCGGAAAAGACTCTGTTGCTGGCGCGCACCCCGGCCAAGCTCGAAGTTCTTCGTCAGCGCATGGTGGGGCCGAGCGAGAAGAAGGCTGGCAAGACCTTCCTGGCGTTTGCCCAGTCGCTGATGCTCGGGCGCAGGCCTCAGGCTGAAGGGGCGACTCGGATCCTCAGTCGCCAGGCGCTGGCGCAGGAACTGAATATCTTCGGCTTTCGCCACCACGACGGACCGGCAACCCTTGAACTCTGCCTCAAGGTGATCGAGCGCTACTGCCGCTTCCGCGATCACACCTTTTCGGCGAAGCATCTGCCGCATTTCAACCAGCCGCTCTCCAGCGTCGACGCTCAGGTGTTGCTGGAGTATTCGAGCCGGGTGTGGGGCTATCTCGAACTCAACCCGGCGTGGGGCAGCCAGACTGGCTTCGAAGCGCTGCTGATGATCAAGCGGGCCTGCATTGCTGGTTGCGTGGTGCCGGCGCGCTACACGCATGTGCTGATCGACGAGAGCCAGGATATTCCCGGCTCGCTGTTGCAGATCATCGAACGTGGCCGCCAAGTGCTGATCACCCTCGGCGACGAGTACCAGCAGGCCAGCGGCGTGCCGGTCAAACGGCACCGTGAGGTTCGCCAGAGCGATATCAGCTATTCCGTGCGTTCGGGTCGCAACGTCGAGCGGCTGGTCAATCCGCTGATCGCCCGGCACTCGCAGAAGGGCAAGATACCGTTCGAAGGCGCCAGTGATGCTGATGTCCTGATCAAGGAATATCCGGAAGGTTTTGTGCCGCCCGAAGGCTGCGTGGTGCTGACGGCATCGCCGTGGGACACGATGATCTGGGCCATCCACCTGCACGACGCCAACTGCAAGTTCAGATTCCCGGACAAGCGCACCCAGGATGAACTCAAGCATTTCATGGCCACCGCCATCGAACTGTTCAAACCTGATTTCTACCGCTCCGAATTCAGCGAAAACGGCGTGCATCCGTATTTCAGCGACCTGCCCGACTGGCAGGCCGTGTGCGACGCCAACCGGTTCGACGAGTCGTTTCTGCGGGTCAAGGCCAAGCTGGAAAACGGTTTCATGATTGCCGACCTGACACGCCTGAACCGAATGATCGACAACGCCGGCAACGGCTGCCTGCTGATGCTGGCGGAAGAGGCGGGTGGCATGGAGTTCGACAAGGTGCTACTGACACCGGGGCTGCTGACCAATGAGAAATTCAAGGACGCCTACGCGTTCGATCAGCGGATCTGCGCCGTGTACATCGCCATCTCCCGGGCCAGGCTGAAGCTTTACGTGCCGTACGATGTGGTTGCGTGGGTCGAGTATCACGAGTACCAGCGGTTTCGTGATACGGCGGGGCATTGAGGGTCTGGCTTACGGTTCGCCGCCCGCGCTGCCGGTATACAACCGAATGATGTCATCAATCTCCCCCGACATTTTCATCCGCAGCAACGTCCTCAATATCTGCTGCACCGGCACGTTCGGATCGTTGCGTACATAGCAACCGACCTTCTGTTCCTGCAACACCGCCACCGCTTGCAGTTGTTGCCCTGGCAGCAGGCGCTGGTTGAACCAGTCCAGGGTCCACTGATTGCTCACGGCGTAGCGGTAGCGGCCGGCCAGCAGTTTGTCGAGCACCTGCTCCTGATTGCGCGCGTCTTCGCGCCAGAGTCGATCGGCGTCGAATATCGGTTGTAGCGTGGGGTAGCTGTAGCCGAGGACGGTGCCGATCGACTGGCGGGGCAGGTGGGCCGGATCGGCGTTGGGCGGCTGGTCCTGACGGCTGATCAGCAGGTCGCGCTGGAAGAACAGCGGCAGACTCCAGATGTAGTCCCCGGACAGGTTCGGCAGCCAGGATTGTGCGGCATAGCAGCGCACGTCGACTTCGCCGTGTTCCATGGCGTTCTGCACCCGGGCGCGGGGCAGGACGTGAAATTGCGCCGGCACGCCGACCTGGGTCGCCAGGCTGAGCATCATGTCGTAGAGGATGCCCTGGGTCGGGCGGCCGCGTTCGATCTGCACCATCGGCATCGCCCAGCTGTCGGCAACGGCGAAGCGTAGCGGCGGTTGCGACGCCATCGCGCTCAGGCTGATTCCCAGTATTGCCCCCACGGCCCACCGCATAAACGCTCCGGTAATTCCCGATCCCGAACCGATAAAAGCCCCTGCCCATGCAGCTTAGCCAGAATAGACGAGCACACCGGATGCAATTTTGCCCTTGCTCCGCTAGCATTAGCCGCTTCTGCTTCCTTTGCCGCGACGGTTTTCGATGAGTTATCAGGTTCTTGCACGTAAATGGCGTCCGCGCTCGTTCCGCGAAATGGTCGGCCAGACCCATGTGCTCAAGGCTCTGATCAATGCCTTGGACAGCCAGCGCCTGCACCACGCCTACCTCTTCACGGGTACGCGGGGCGTCGGCAAGACCACGATTGCGCGGATCATCGCCAAATGCCTGAACTGTGAAACAGGTATCACTTCAAGCCCGTGTGGCGAGTGTTCGGTGTGCCGTGAGATCGATGAAGGCCGTTTCGTCGACCTGATCGAGATCGACGCCGCGAGCCGGACCAAGGTCGAGGACACCCGCGAGCTGCTCGACAACGTGCAGTACGCCCCGAGCCGCGGGCGCTTCAAGGTCTACCTGATCGACGAAGTGCACATGCTCTCCAGCCATTCCTTCAATGCGCTGCTGAAAACCCTCGAAGAGCCGCCGCCCTACGTCAAGTTCATCCTGGCGACCACTGACCCGCAGAAACTTCCGGCAACGATTTTGTCGCGATGCCTGCAGTTCTCCCTGAAGAACATGACGCCTGAGCGGGTGGTCGAGCATCTCACCCACGTTCTGGGCGCCGAAAACGTCCCGTTCGAAGATGACGCCCTGTGGCTGCTCGGCCGCGCGGCGGACGGTTCGATGCGTGACGCCATGAGCCTGACCGACCAGGCCATCGCCTTCGGTGAAGGCAAAGTGTTGGCCGCCGATGTGCGGGCGATGCTCGGTACGCTGGATCACGGTCAGGTCTACGACGTGTTGCACGCGCTGATTGAAGGCGACGCCAAGGCGTTGCTCGAAGCCGTGCGCCATCTGGCCGAACAGGGGCCGGACTGGAACGGCGTGCTCTCGGAAATTCTCAATGTGCTGCACCGTGTCGCCATCGCCCAGGCCTTGCCGGAAGGTGTCGACAACGGTCATGGCGACCGTGACCGGGTGCTGGCACTGGCCCAGGCGTTGCCGGCTGAAGACGTGCAGTTCTATTACCAGATGGGCCTGATCGGCCGCCGCGACTTGCCGCTGGCGCCGGACCCGCGAGGCGGCTTCGAAATGGTCCTGCTGCGGATGCTGGCCTTCCGGCCGGCGGACACGGCAGACGCCCCGAGGCAACCGCTAAAGCCAGTGGGGATCAGCCAGGCCACAGTTGATTCCGCAAACTCAGTGGCTGCCGCGCCGAAACCTGCGCCGGTAGTTGCTGCGGCTGTTGCACCCACACCCGCGCCAGCACCGGTGGTTACGCCTGCTCCCGAGCCTGCACCGGTTGCCCAGGTGATTGCGCCGGAACCCGTTCCTGAGCCAGAGCCAGAGCCAGAGCCAGAGCCGGTTGCCGTTGAGGAAGTTGTCGATCTGCCGTGGAATGACCCGGTAGAACCGGCGCCTGTGCAGCAGCCAGCGGTGGAGCCCGTTCTGGAAACCACCGCCGAACAACCCGATTTGCCGCCAATGCCACTGCCGACCCCGGACAGCGTCGTGCCGGACGCCCCGGAGTGGGCCGCCGCGCCGATCCCCGAGCCGTCAGTAGCCGACGTCGATGCCGCCACACCGGGCATGGACATGGACGACGAGCCGCCGCTGGACGAGGACTACATCGAGCCGGACATGGATTCGGCCTACAGTTACCTCGACGATCTGGCCAGCGAACACGCCGCAGAACCGACTCCCGAACCCGAGCCGGAACCTGCCGCCGCGCCGGCCACCGGTCTGGCCCTGCAATGGCTGGAGCTGTTCCCGCAACTGCCGATTTCCGGCATGACCGGCAGCATCGCCGCCAACTGCACGCTGATCGCGGTCGATGGCGACAACTGGCTGATGCACCTGGACCCGGCCCACAGCGCCTTGTTCAACGCCACCCAGCAGCGTCGCCTGAACGATGCGCTGAACCAGTTCCACGGACGCACGCTGACCCTGACCATCGAGCTGATCAAGCCCGAACAGGAAACCCCGGCCCAGGCCGCGTCCCGGCGCCGTGCCAACCGTCAGCGCGAGGCTGAAGAATCGATCCACGGCGATCCGTTCATCCAGCAGATGGTCCAGCAGTTCGGCGCGGTCGTGCGACACGATACTATTGAACCTGTCGACGCCCTGATCAGTCAGGGCTAATAACTGAGGGCGTCCGGCCTGTATGGCCGGGCGCTGTTTTGATACAAGTACTTTTGAGGTGATTCCCATGATGAAAGGTGGCATGGCCGGCCTGATGAAGCAGGCGCAGCAGATGCAGGAAAAAATGGCCAAGATGCAGGAAGAACTGGCCAACGCCGAAGTCACCGGCAAAGCCGGTGGCGATCTGGTCACCGTGGTGATGACCGGTCGTCATGACGTGAAAAAAGTCAGCATCGACCCGAGCGTACTGCCGGGCCTGGACGAAGACGACCGTGAAGTGGTCGAGGATCTGGTGGCCGCAGCCGTCAACGCCGCTGTGCGTCAGATCGAAGCCAACAGCCAGGCGAAAATGGGCAGCATGACCGCTGGCATGAACCTGCCGGCCGGTATGAAACTGCCGTTCTGATTCGCCATCCGGCGACAGATGAGCTACACAAAATGCCAGGCAGTGCGCCTGGCATTTTTGTTTCTGGCCGGTAGAGATGTGTTGGCTGTAATGACGCCTTCGCGAGCAAGCCCGCTCTCACATGGGATTGCATTTCAAATGTGGGAGCGGGCTTGCTCGCGAAAGCGTCAACACGATTTGCCGGAATAAACATCGAACACCCCACCGCCCCAAGGGTCTGCTTCCTATACCCCCGAATTCATCATTCAAAGGAGACGCTGACATGTCCGACCCTCTGACCCTCAATCAACGCTTCGTGCTGGCCTCGCGTCCGGTGGGCGCGCCGACGCCCGAGAATTTCCGTCTGGAGCGCGAGGCGCTGCCGGACCTTGAGGACGGCCAGGTGTTGCTCAAGACCCTGTACCTGTCGCTCGATCCCTACATGCGCGGACGCATGAGTGACGCGCCGTCCTACGCGGCGCCGGTACAAATCGGCGAAGTGATGACCGGTGGCGCTGTCAGCCGGGTCGAGCAGTCGCGTCATCCGAAATTCCACCCTGGCGATCTGGTCGTCGGTGCCACCGGTTGGCAAAGCCACAGCATCAGCGATGGCCGCAACATCATCCCGATTCCGTCGGGCCTGCCGAGCCCGTCGATGGCGCTTGGCGTGCTGGGCATGCCGGGCATGACCGCCTACATGGGATTGATGGACATCGGGCAGCCTAAAGAAGGGGAGACCCTGGTGGTCGCCGCCGCTTCCGGCGCAGTGGGCTCGGTGGTCGGCCAGGTTGCGAAGATCAAAGGTCTGCGCGCCGTCGGCGTGGCTGGTGGTGCCGAGAAGTGCAAATACGTGGTCGAGGAACTGGGCTTCGACGCCTGTATCGATCACAAGGCGCCGGATTTCGCCGAACAACTGGCCAAGGCCTGCCCCAATGGCATCGACATCTATTATGAAAACGTCGGCGGTCACGTCTTCGATGCCGTCGTGCCGCTCCTCAATCCCAAGGCGCGGGTCCCGTTGTGTGGCCTGATTGCTGGCTACAACGCTTCGGAAGCGCCGAAAGGCCCGGATCGCCTGCCCATGTTGCAACGCACCTTGCTGACCAAACGCGTACGGATTCAGGGTTTCATCGTGTTCGACGACTACGGTGACCGTCAGCCGGAATTTATCAGCGCGATGGTGCCGTGGGTGCGCGAGGGCAAGGTGAAATTCCGCGAGGACGTGGTCGAGGGCCTGGAGCAGGCGCCTGAGGCGTTTATCGGGCTGCTGGAGGGGCGCAACTTCGGCAAACTGGTGGTGAAGGTCGCCCAGGACTGAGGATTTGACGCTGGCCGGAGGCGCGGGTATAAACCGCGTCTCGTTGTTTTGTCGGACTTTTTCCCCATGAGCTTCAGCCCTTTGATTCGCCAACTGATCGACGCCCTGCGAACCTTGCCGGGCGTGGGTCAGAAAACTGCCCAGCGTATGGCGTTGCAGTTGCTCGAACGTGACCGCAGCGGCGGTACGCGCCTGGCCCAGGCCTTGAGCCAGGCCATGGAAGGGGTCGGACACTGCCGCCAGTGCCGCACGCTGACCGAAGACGATCTGTGCCCGCAATGCGCCGACACCCGCCGCGACGACACGCTGCTGTGCGTGGTGGAAGGGCCGATGGATGTCTACGCGGTCGAGCAGACCGGATTTCGCGGGCGCTATTTCGTGCTCAAGGGGCACCTGTCGCCGCTGGACGGCCTGGGCCCGGAAGCCATCGGCATTCCGCAATTGATGGCGCGGATCGAAGAGGCGGGCACCTTCACCGAAGTCATCCTCGCCACCAACCCGACCGTGGAAGGCGAAGCGACGGCACACTACATCGCCCAGTTGCTGCAGAACAAAGGCTTGATCGCCTCGCGCATCGCTCACGGCGTGCCGCTGGGCGGCGAACTGGAGCTGGTGGACGGCGGCACGCTGGCTCACTCGTTTGCCGGGCGCAAGCCGATTTCCCTCTGAGCCACACAATCCTGTTGAAAACCAAGCAAGCGCTCGGTTAAGTTCGGCGAACCCTTCCATGGAGTTCGCCGATGCCCGCCTTCCAGGAATACTTCGACCCCAACCACCAAATGGTCCGCGACAGCGTCAGACGTTTCGTCAAGCGCGAGATCCTGCCGGACATCGATGCGTGGGAAGAAGCCGAAAGCTTTCCCCGTGAGCTGTACCTGAAGGCCGGTGCGGCCGGCATTCTCGGCATCGGTTACCCCGAAGCGCTGGGCGGCAGTCACGAAGGTGATCTGTTCGCCAAGATCGCCGCCAGCGAAGAACTGATGCGTTGCGGTTCCGGCGGGCTGGTGGCGGGGCTCGGCTCGCTCGACATCGGATTGCCGCCGATCGTCAAATGGGCCCGGCCCGAAGTGCGTAACCGCGTCGTCCCCCAAGTACTCAGCGGCGAGAAAATCAGCGCCTTGGCTGTCACCGAGCCGGGTGGCGGTTCCGATGTCGCCAACCTGCAGACCCGCGCCGTACGCGATGGTGATCATTACCGGGTCAGCGGCAGCAAAACCTTTATCACCAGTGGCGTACGCGCTGACTACTACACCGTCGCGGTGCGCACCGGTGCGCCCGGTTTCGGCGGCATCAGCCTGCTGCTGATCGAGAAGGGTACGCCGGGTTTCACCGTCGGCCGGCCGCTGAAGAAAATGGGCTGGTGGGCGTCGGACACGGCTGAATTGTTCTTCGATGATTGCCGGGTGCCCGTAGGAAACCTGATTGGCGCGGAGAACATGGGCTTTGCCTGCATCATGGGCAACTTCCAGAGCGAACGTCTGGCGCTGGCGCTGATGGCCAACATGACCGCGCAATTGGCGCTGGAAGAAAGCCTGAAGTGGGCGAAGGAACGTGAAGCGTTCGGCAAACCCATCGGCAAGTTCCAGGTGATCAAGCACCGCCTCGCGGAAATGGCCACAGCGCTGGAAGTCTCGCGGGAGTTCACCTACCGGCAGGCGGCGAAGATGGCGGCAGGGCAGAGCGTGATCAAGGAGATTTCCATGGCCAAGAACTTTGCCACGGACACTTCGGACCGGATTACCAATGAGGCGGTGCAGATTCTTGGCGGGCTGGGTTATATGCGCGAAAGTCTGGTGGAGCGGCTGTATCGGGATAACCGGATTCTGTCGATTGGCGGCGGGACGCGGGAAGTGATGAACGAGATCATCAGCAAACAGATGGGACTTTAGATTTTGCAGTGAGGCTGCCGGCCCATTCGCGAGCAAGCCCGCTCCCACATTCGACCATGTTCCATCCGGGGAATGCGGTCGAATGTGGGAGCGGGCTTGCTCGCGAAGGCGTAATGGCAGGCGCCGCTTATTTATCAGTCAACGCAAACTGCGTCAGGCAGAACGTCGGAATCCCCATGTCCTCCAGACGCTGCGAACCACCCAGTTCCGGCAGATCGATGATCGCCGCCGCTTCATGAACGCGGGCGCCCATGCGGCGGATCAGGTTGGCCGCTGCGATCAGCGTGCCGCCGGTGGCGATCAGGTCATCGAACATCACCACCGAGTCGCCTTCGCACAGGCTGTCGGCGTGCACTTCCAGAAACGCTTCGCCGTATTCGGTCGCGTAACCTTCGGCCAGCACGTCCGCCGGCAGCTTGCCCTGCTTGCGGAACAACACCAGCGGCTTGTTCAACTGATAGGCCAGTACCGAACCGATCAGGAAACCACGCGCATCCATCGCACCGATGTGGGTGAAGTCGGCTTCGACATAGCGGTGGGCGAAGCTGTCCATCACCAGGCGCAGGGCCTTGGGCGACTGGAACAGCGGGGTGATGTCGCGAAAGATCACACCCGGTTTCGGGAAGTCGATCACGGGGCGGATCAGGGATTTGATGTCGAAGGAGTCGAAGACCATCGTCGAGGTGTCCTGGCAGGGCTGCAAACGGCGCAGTATACCCGCGGCTGAAACGATTCGCTCGGCCGCGGGTCGAGATCAGACTTCGAGCGAGCCGCCGGCCAGGGCGCAGAGCTGGATCGGGTCGAGGATGTGGATTTCCTTGCCCTCGGCGGCGATCAGTTCGTTCTGCTGGAAGCGGGTGAAGACCCGGGACACGGTTTCCACCGCCAGCCCCAGATAGTTGCCGATTTCATTGCGCGACATGCTCAGGCGGAACTGGTTGGCCGAGAAGCCGCGAGCGCGGAAACGCGCCGACAGGTTGACCAGGAACGTGGCGATGCGCTCGTCGGCAGTTTTCTTCGACAGCAGCAACATCATCTGTTGGTCGTCGCGGATTTCCCGGCTCATCACGCGCATCAGCTGACGGCGTAGCTGCGGCAGTTGCAGGGCCAGTTCATCGAGGCGTTCGAAGGGGATCTCGCAGACCGAAGTGGTTTCCAGTGCCTGAGCGGACACCGGGTGTTTCTCGGTGTCCATGCCGGACAGGCCGACCAGCTCGCTCGGCAGGTGGAAACCGGTCAGTTGCTCTTCGCCGGTATCGCTCAGGCTAAAGGTCTTCAGAGCGCCGGAGCGTACTGCATAAACGGAATCGAAGGTGTCGCCCTGGCGGAACAGGAACTCACCCTTTTTCAACGGGCGACCCCGTTTAACGATTTCGTCCAGCGCTTCCATGTCTTCCAGATTCAGCGAAAGTGGCAGGCAGAGAGGGGCCAGGCTGCAATCCTTGCAATTAGCCTGGTTGTGAGCGCGCAGTTTAACTGGCTCGGACATTTCTTAAATCCTTGTGGGAAAACACACATAAGGCGTAAGGGTAACCCACTGGAAGACATTCAGGCCAGCCTGTGGCGAGATTGCCCCACCGGCAAAACGCCGCAGGGATGACGGCCGATAAACGTGTCTCGGACGGCGTGCAAGGCACCGTTTCGATGACCGCTATGGATACGCAGCCCCCTGCGTTGTTGACGAAAAGTCAGATCACCCGGGAAAAGCGCTGGCGATTCTGCTGTTCCAGATACGCATCGAACACCATGCACACCGAACGCACCAGCAGTCGTCCGGCCGGCAGCACGGTGATGCGTTCGCGATCCAGTTCGATCAACCCGTCCTGCGCCATGCCCTGCAATTGTGGCCAGAGCGCGCCGAAGTAACCCTGAAAATCGATGTTGAAACTGCGCTCGATCTCGGCGAAGTCCAGGCTGAAATTGCAGATCAGTTGCTGAATCACCGCGCGGCGCAGGCGGTCGTCAGCGTTGCACACCAGGCCTCTGCTGGTGGCGAGTTGCGCGCCGGCGAGGGTGTTCTGGTAGTGATTGAGGTCGCTGCTGTTCTGGCAGTACAGGTCGCCGATCTGGCTGATGGCCGACACGCCTAGCCCGATCAGGTCGCAGTGACCGTGGGTGGTGTAGCCCTGGAAATTGCGTTGCAGGGTCGATTCTTCCTGAGCAATCGCCAGTTCATCGTCGGGCAGGGCGAAGTGGTCCATGCCGATGTAGCGATAGCCGGCGGCGGTCAGTTGTTCGATGGTGCGTTGCAGCATTTCCAGTTTCTGCGCCGGGCTCGGCAGTTCGTTGCCGTTGATCCGCCGCTGCGGCATGAAGCGTTCCGGCAGGTGCGCGTAGTTGAACACCGAGAGCCGGTCCGGTTGCAGGCTGATGACTTCCTCGACGGTGCGGGCGAAGTTGTCCGGGGTCTGCTTGGGCAGGCCGTAGATCAAATCGATGTTGATCGAGCGAAATTGCAAGGTGCGCGCCGCGTCGATCACCGCGCGGGTTTCCTCCAGGCTTTGCAGGCGATTGACCGCCCGTTGTACCGCCGGGTCGAGATCCTGCAGGCCGATACTGACCCGGTTGAAGCCCAGTTCCCGCAGCAGGCCCATGGTCGACCAGTCGGCTTCGCGCGGGTCGATTTCGATGCCGTAGTCGCCGGAATCATCGTCCAGCAGATTGAAATGCTTGCGCAGGTGCGCCATCAACTGGCGCAGTTCGTCGTGGCTGAGAAAGGTCGGCGTGCCGCCGCCAAAGTGCAGTTGCTCGACTTTCTGCGCCGGGTCGAGGTGGCAGGCGATCAGCTGGATTTCCTGCTCGAGCCGTTGCAGATACGGCAGCGCGCGGCCGCGATCTTTGGTGATGACCTTGTTGCAGGCGCAGTAGTAGCAAATGTTCGCGCAGAACGGCACGTGTACGTACAGCGACAGCGGGCGCAGGGCCTTGCGGCTGTCGCGCAGGGCGTGGAACAGGTCGAAGGTGCCGACCTGACTGTGAAATTGCACGGCCGTCGGGTACGAGGTGTAGCGCGGCCCCGCCAGGTCGTAGCGGCGGATCAAATCGGTGTCCCAACGAATGGCGTCGAGCATGCGGGCATTCCCCCGGATAGGCTGGCAGTGTGCCGAGTCTAGGGGAGGGCGCGAAAAGGCATCTTGATTTGCATCAACGGCATCAACGGCATCAGTGGCCCATCAGCCAGTGCTGGTGCGGCCCTGGCAGGGTCCAGATACCGAACAGGATCACCAGCAGACCGCCGGCCATGCGCACGCTGCGTTTGCGCAACAGCGCCGTGACCCGCTCGGCCGCGAGGCCGGTGGCCAGCAATACCGGCCAGGTGCCGAGCCCGAAGGCGAGCATCAGCAACGCGCTGTAGAGTGCATTGCCCTGACTGGCCGACCACAGCAACGTGCTGTAAACCAGCCCGCACGGCAGCCAGCCCCACAGCGCGCCTAGCAGCAAGGCCCGCGGCAGGCTCGACACCGGCAGCAGACGATTGGCGACGGGTTGAATGTAACGCCACAGTCCGCGCCCAAGGCTTTCGATACGGGTCAGGCCGCTCCACCAACCGGCCAGGTACAAGCCCATGGCGATCAGCAGCAAACCGGCGAGCACGCGCATGAACAGCGCGGCAGGACTGTTGGCCACGGCCCATCCGGCCAGTCCGATCAGTAATCCCGCCGTGGCATAACTGAAAATCCGCCCGAGGTTATAGGCCAGCAGCAATCGAAAACGTCGGCTGCGTTGTTCCTTGGGAATCGCCAGGGTCAGTGCGCCCATCAAGCCTCCGCACATGCCCAGGCAATGGCCGCCGCCGAGCAGGCCGAGGATCAACGCAGACACCAGCAGCGGCGCCAGTTCAAGCATGGGGTGGCGCCTTGTCGTCCGCTTTTGTAGGGTTGGCTTCGTCCACCGCAGCGGTGTGGTTCGGGTCCTGATCGTCGAACAGGATGCTGTGGGCCGGGCCATCGAGGTCGTCGTATTGGCCGCTGTCCACCGCCCAGAAGAAGATGTAGACGGCGATGGCCACGATCAGCAGCGCGGCCGGAATCATCACGTAAAGAGCTGGCATCTGTACTCCATGCCCGCGCGGCTCAGGCCGGCAGCGGGCGGGTTTCTGACGTGGCGCTGACGGCCGGCGCACTCGGCAGGCGAGTCAGGCGCAGGGCGTTGAGCACCACGGTCAGCGAACTGATCGACATGCCGACGGCGGCCCACACCGGAGTGATCCAGCCGAGGGCGGCGAACGGCAACATAAGGCCATTGTACAGCGCGGCCCACAACAGGTTCTCGATGATCACCCGGCGTGTGCGGCGCGCCAGCGTGAAGGCTTGTACCAAGGCGTCGAGGCGATTGGACAGCAGCACCGCGTCGGCACTGGTTTTCGCCAGATCGGTGGCCGAGCCCATGGCCACGCTGATGTCCGCAGCGGCCAGCACCGGCACGTCGTTGACCCCATCGCCGAGCATCAATACCTTGCGGCCGTCCTTGTGCAGTTGTTGCAGCACTTGCAGCTTGTCGTCCGGACGCAGACCGCCCCGGGCCTCGTCGATGCCCAGTTCGGCGGCAACACTGGCGACCATCGGCGAACTGTCGCCCGACAGCAGCAGCGTGCGCCAGCCGCGTGCCTTGCACGCCGCGAGCAGGGCGGGGGCGTCGTCGCGCAGGCGGTCGTCGAGGGCGAACCAGGCCAGCGGCCCCTGATGGTCACCGAGCAGCAGCCATTGCCCCGGCTCTTTCGGCATCGACGGCACCGGCGCGCCGCTGAGATCACAGACAAAATCCGCCTGACCGATGCGCAAACGCTGTTCGCCAACCAGCCCTTCAAGCCCCAGGCCCGGCGTGCTGTGGACATCTTCGGCGGCCAGTGGCGCGCGACCGAAGGCGCGGGCGATCGGGTGTTCGGAACGGTTTTCCAGAGCGGCGGCCAGACTCAGGCATTGATCGCTGTCGAGGGCGCCGAGCGGTCGAATCGAGCGCAGTACCAGTCGGCCTTCTGTGAGGGTGCCGGTCTTGTCGAAGATCACCGTGTCGATCTGGTTCAGACCTTCCAGCACATGACCGCGCGTCAGCAGCAGGCCGAGTTTGTGCAGGGTGCCGGTGGCGGCGGTCAGCGCGGTCGGCGTTGCCAGAGACAGGGCGCACGGGCAAGTGGCGACCAGCATCGCGAGGACGATCCAGAAGGCGCGCGAAGAATCCAGTTCCCACCACAACAGGCCGATGGCGGCCGCCGCGATCAGCGACAGCAACAGGAACCATTGCGCGGCGCGGTCGGCGATTTCCGCCAGCCGTGGTTTTTCCGCCTGGGCGCGATCCAGCAGGCGGACGATCGCCGACAGCCGCGTGTCCTGACCCAACGCCTGCACCTCGACGGTCAGCACACCTTCCACGTTCAGCGTGCCGGCGGTGACGGCATCGCCCTTGGTGCGCGGTTGTGGCAGGTATTCGCCGGTCAGCACCGACTCGTCGATGCTCGACTGGCCATCGAGGATCTTGCCGTCCGCCGGCAGCACCGAACCGGGCTGCACCAGCACCCGGTCACCGAGGCACAGTTCGCTGAGCAGGATCCGCTCGCTCTGGCCGGCATCGTCGAGGCGCAGGCACGAGGCCGGCAGCAAATTGACCAGTTGCGCGGTGGCAGCGGCGGTGCGCTCGCGGGCGCGACGTTCAAGGTAGCGCCCGGCGAGCAGGAACAGCGCGAACATGCCCACCGCGTCGAAATACAGCTCGCCGACCCCGGTGATCGAAGTCCAGATCCCGGCAACATACGCCGCGCCGATCGCCAGTGAGACCGAAACGTCCATGGTCAGATGACGGGTGCGCAGATCGCGCATGGCGCCTTTGAAAAACGGCGCGCAGCTGTAGAACACGATCGGCGTGGTGAGGAACAGAGCGACCCAGCGCAGGATGGTGTGCAACTCCGGGCTGAGGTCAATGTTGAATTCCGGCCAGGTCGCCATGGTTGCCATCATTGCCTGAAACCACAGCAGCCCGGCGACCCCGAGTTGACGCAGGGCGAGGCGGTTTTCACTGGCCAGTTGTTCGCTGGCGCGGTCGGCCTGATACGGGTGCGCGGCATAGCCGATGTGGCGCAGTTCGCCGAGGATCTGGCTCAGCGGCAATTGTCCGTCGGCCCAACGTACGTGGAGGCGATGGTTGGACAGGTTCAGCCGCGCCTCGGCCACAGCGGGCAGGGTGCGCAGGTGTTTCTCGATCAGCCAGCCGCACGCGGCGCAGCTGATGCCTTCCATCAGCAGCGTGGTTTCGGCCAGTTCGCCTTCGTGGCGCACGAAGGGTTGCTGCACGTCGGCGCGGTCGTACAGCTCAAGCTCATCGACCAGTTGCACCGGCAGCGCTTCGGGGTTGGCCGAAGCTTCGCTGCGATGCTGGTAATAGCTTTCCAGCCCGCCGGCGACGATGGCTTCGGCCACGGCCTGGCAGCCGGGGCAGCAGAACTCGCGGGACTCCCCGAGCACGACGGCGGTGAAGCGGCTGCCGGACGGGACGGGCAGGGCGCAGTGGTAGCAGGGGAGTGGAGTGGTCATGGCATTGTCGAGGGAATAAACCCCTGGAATCGAGTGGTCCGCTTGCCCTCACCCCAGCCCTCTCCCGGAGGGAGAGGGGGCCGATCGGTGGTGGCCGGATTAATGGGTTCAGTCAGCGACATCGTCACTGGCATACATGGCGCGTGCAAGCGTCCGAGATCAGTTCCCTCTCCAGGGGGAGAGGGCCAGGGTGAGGGGGCACTTGCAGTGCTGCTTAATTCTTCAGGTCTTCTGCACCCTGCAACGGCTCATCACCCAGCAACAGATCCTTGTCATGGTTGACCAGCTCTTCCTCGAACATCCGCCACACGTGATCGTCCTGAGTACCCAGCAACTCCACAAAACGCCGGCCTTCGATCTTGTCGCTCAACTGGCCGATGTAGCGGCCCTGTTCAGTCTCGCTGCGGGCGAGGACGATCTTGCGATCCTTCTCCGGCTGGGTCGGCGAGATCAGGTTCAGTTCCAGGGTTTTCGGCTGGCTGTCGCCGCTCAGGCGCAGGTCGACTTCGCCGGTGACGTCATCCAGGTGCACGGCGGCGCGCATCTTCAGGGTCTGCGCCAGCAATTCACGGTCCAGCGAACGGTTGATGCCTTTGCCGGCCTCGTAGTAGTTGTCGTTGACCAGGTTATCCGGGTTGTTCACCGCGATGGTCACCATGGACAGCGTCAGGGTCACCGAACAGGCCAGAATCCCGATGATGATCCATGGCCAAAGGTGCTTGTACCAGGGACTTGCGGCGTTTGCTGCGGGCATGTTCAGTTCTCTCAACGATTTTGTGGGCCGATGAATCGGCTCTTGGCTTCTACGTGGACGCTGTCGTCATCGGCGTCCTTGAGGATAAATTTCACCTCGTTGGTGCTCGATGGCAATTGTTCAGGCGCGCTCGACAGCTCGACCGGCATGCTGAAGATTTCCCCGGCCGGCACCTTGATCTCGCGTTTGCCTTGCAGGCGCAGATCCGGCAAACCGGCGGCTTCCAGCACGTAAGTGTGGTCGCGCTGATCCTTGTTCATGATCTTCAGGCTGTAGACGTTTTCGATCCGGCCTTCGGCGTTTTCGCGGTACAGCACGCGGTCCTTGCTGACGTCGAAACCCACCAGCGAACGCATGAAGAAGGCCGTCACCAACAGGCTGATCATCGCCAGCAGCACCACGGCATAACCGATCAGGCGTGGCCGCAGTTTATGGGTTTTCTGCCCGGACAAGTTGTGTTCGGTGGTGTAGCTGATCAGCCCGCGCGGGTAATCCATCTTGTCCATGATGCTGTCGCAGGCGTCGATGCACGCGGCGCAACCGATGCATTCGATCTGCAGGCCGTCGCGGATGTCGATGCCGGTCGGGCAGACCTGGACGCACATGGTGCAGTCGATGCAGTCGCCCAGGCCCTGAGCCTTGTAGTCGATGCCTTTCTTGCGCGGACCACGGCTTTCACCGCGACGCGGGTCGTAGGAAACGATCAGCGTGTCCTTGTCGAACATCACGCTCTGGAAGCGTGCATACGGACACATGTAGATGCACACCTGCTCACGCAGCCAGCCGGCATTGCCGTAGGTGGCGAGGGTGAAGAAACCGACCCAGAAATACGACCAGCCATCGGCTTGCCCTGTGAAGAATTCGATTACCAGTTCGCGGATCGGCGAGAAGTAACCGACGAAGGTCATGCCGGTGACGAAACCGATCAGCAGCCACAGCGCGTGCTTGGCGAATTTACGCAGGAACTTGTTGGCGCTCATTGGCGCCTTGTCGAGCTTGATGCGCTGGTTGCGGTCGCCTTCGGTGACCTTCTCGCACCACATGAAAATCCATGTCCAGACGCTTTGCGGACAGGTGTAACCACACCAGACCCGGCCGGCATACACGGTGATGAAAAACAGACCGAAGGCGGCAATGATCAACAGCCCGGAAAGCAGAATGAAATCCTGCGGCCAGAAGGTGGCACCGAAAATGAAGAACTTGCGCTCCGGCAGGTTCCACCACACGGCCTGGTGGCCGCCCCAGTTCAACCACACCGTACCGAAATACAGCAGGAACAGCGCCGCGCCGCCCATCATCCGCAGATTGCGGAACAGGCCGGTGAAAGCACGGGTGTAGATTTTTTCTCGAGAGGCGTAAAGGTCGACGCTGTTGTTTGCGTTCTTGCTGGGTGGCGTGACGTCGTGTACCGGAATCTGGTTGCTCATCATTGCATCCCACGGCAGTGGAAAAATGCCTCGGTCGATGCGTGCCGGCCGGGGTCAAAAAGGGGTGTTGCGGTGGCGCAATGATACGCCTGTACTACCGACGAACGGGTGCGACCTTTGGTCGCGTTGGGGAAAAATCATGAATGGTGTAGCGAATGTAACAAAGCATGATGCAGATCAATTGACTATAGACGATCCTTGGTCCCGTTCTCCCGAACGAGCCCCCGGAATGCGCTGACATGCCTGTCTGGAGCGGCATCAAACCAGTTTTCCACCTCCGAGACTGTCCAGCCCGTTGCCTTTACTCTTCTCGGCGCGTTCGACTGTTTTTGTTTTGTCGCTGGCAGGGGCTTCGGTAGGTGTGGTTTGAATTTCCGAATAGGCGTAAAGGAAATCGTCACGGGGTTGAACGCAGTCGTGATCAGATTCTCGCATTGGTTTTCTTCCTTGAGGTCAATGTGTCGAACGACAAGCTACAGGGCACCTCATTAAGCGTCCATCGAGCATTCGTCTCAAATCATGAAGGTGCCGGAATGCAAAACGGCCCCGCCAATTCTCATTGGCGGGGCCGCTTTGTTTGCTTCAGGCGTTGGCCTTACTGGGCCTCGGCTTCCGCTGGTTTTTCACCGTGGGACAGGCTGTAAACGTAAGCCGCCAGCAGGTGAACCTTGTCGTTGCCTTGCAGTTGTTCCTGGGCAGGCATCTGGCCCTGACGGCCGTAACGGATGGTCTGCTGCAGTTGGGCGAAGCTCGAACCGTAGATGAACGCGGCCGGGTGGGTCAGATCGGGTGCGCCCATGGCTGGCGTACCTTTACCCGCCGGGCCGTGGCAGGCCACGCAGTTGGCGGCGAACAGTTTCTGGCCATTGGCCGGATCTGCCTTGGTGCCTTCCGGCAGCTTGCGGCCATCCAGATTGGTCAGCACGAACGCAGCCACGTCGGCCACGCCTTGCTCACCGATCACTTCAGCCCAGGCCGGCATCACCGCGTGACGACCGCCCATGATGGTGGTCTTGATGGTTTCCGGCTCGCCGCCCCAGCGCCAGTCGGCGTCGGTCAGGTTGGGGAAACCATAAGCGCCCTTGGCGTCGGAGCCGTGGCAGACCGAGCAGTTGGAGGCGAACAGACGGCCACCCATCTTCAGGGCTTGCGGATCCTTCGCTACTTCTTCGATCGGCATGGCGGCGAACTTGGCGAAGATCGGACCGAACTTGGCGTCCGAACGGGCCATTTCCTTTTCCCACTCGTGAACGCCGGTCCAGCCGGTCTGGCCGTTGGCGAACGCGGTCTGCTTCTCGGTATCGAGGTAGTTGTAACCCGGCAGCAGACCTTTCCAGTTGCCCAGGCCCGGGTACAGCACCAGATAACCCAACGCAAACACGATGGTGCCCACGAACAGCATGAACCACCATTTCGGCAGCGGGTTGTCGTACTCCTCGATCCCGTCGAAGGAGTGGCCGACCGTCTCGTCGGTCTGTTCGGTGCGCTGGCCCTTGCGGGTCGACAACAACAGCCAGGTCAGGGAAAAGATCGTACCGAGACTGAGGACTGTGACGTACAGACTCCAGAATGTAGTCATTCTTTGTTACTCCTAGAAGCTTGCTCGACGTGCTTGATGGCTTCGGGATCATCCGCGAAGGGCAGCAAGGTCGCGTCTTCAAACTCCGACTTGCGCTTGGGGCTGAACACCCACAACGCCAGGCCGATGAAGGCAACCATCACGACAACGGTGCCCAGGCCTCGAATCATCCCGATATCCATCAGAATCACCGTTTGCTTTTGATGATGGTGCCCAGGCCTTGCAGATAGGCCACCAGCGCGTCCATTTCGGTTTTGCCCTTCACGGCATCTCTTGCACCGGCGATGTCTTCGTCGGTGTAAGGGACGCCGAGCGTGCGCAACACTTCCATTTTCTTGGCCGTGTCTTTGCCATCGAGCTTGTTTTCTACGAGGAACGGGTAGGCCGGCATTTTCGACTCGGGGACGACGTTGCGCGGGTTGTACAAGTGCGCACGCTGCCAGTCATCGGAGTAACGACCGCCGACGCGGGCCAGGTCCGGGCCGGTACGTTTGGAACCCCACAGGAACGGGTGATCCCAGACGCTTTCACCGGCGACCGAGTAGTGGCCATAGCGTTCGGTTTCGGCACGGAACGGACGGATCATCTGCGAGTGGCAGCCGACACAGCCGTTGGCGATGTAAACGTCGCGGCCTTCCAGTTCAAGGGCGGTGCGCGGCTTCATGCCTTCGACCGGCTTGTTGGTGACGTCCTGGAAAAACAGCGGAACGATTTGGGTCAGGCCACCGACGCTGACGGCGATGACCATGAAGAAGGCCAGCAGACCAATATTCTTCTCGACAGCTTCATGCTTCATCAGTGAGCTCCAACTACGGCGATCTTGGCGGCGGCTTCGGCTTCAGCCGGGTTCGAGGCGCGAACGGTGCGCCATACGTTGTACGCCATCAGCAGCATGCCGCTGGCGAAGAACGCACCGCCCAGGGCACGGACGATGAAGCCGGGGTGGCTGGCCTGCAGCGCTTCGACGAACGAGTAGGTGAGGGTGCCGTCGTCGTTGATTGCACGCCACATCAGGCCTTGAGTGATGCCGTTGACCCACATCGAAGCGATGTACAGCACGGTACCGATGGTCGCGAGCCAGAAGTGCGCGTTGATCAGGCCGGTGCTGTGCATCTGCGCGCGGCCGAACAGTTTCGGGATCATGTGGTAGATCGCGCCGATCGAGATCATCGCTACCCAGCCGAGAGCGCCGGCGTGTACGTGGCCGATGGTCCAGTCGGTGTAGTGCGAGAGCGAGTTGACGGTCTTGATCGCCATCATCGGACCTTCGAAGGTCGACATGCCGTAGAACGCCAGCGATACCACCAGGAAACGCAGGATCGGGTCGGTACGCAGCTTATGCCAGGCGCCCGACAGGGTCATCATGCCGTTGATCATGCCGCCCCAGCTTGGCGCGAGCAGGATGATCGACATCGCCATGCCCAGCGATTGTGCCCAGTCCGGCAGAGCGGTGTAGTGCAGGTGGTGCGGACCGGCCCAGATGTACAGAGTGATCAGCGCCCAGAAGTGCACGATCGACAGACGATAGGAATAGATCGGACGTTCGGCCTGTTTCGGCACGAAGTAGTACATCATCCCCAGGAAACCGGTGGTCAGGAAGAAGCCCACGGCGTTGTGGCCGTACCACCACTGGATCATCGCGTCGGTGGCGCCCGAGTAGGCCGAGTAGGACTTGAACAGGCTGACCGGCAGCGACATGTGGTTGACGATGTGCAGCATCGCGGTCACCACGATGAACGCACCGTAGAACCAGTTACCGACATAGATGTGCTTGGTCTTGCGCTTGGTGATGGTGCCGAAGAACACCAGTCCGTAGGAAATCCAGACAATGGCCAGCAAAATGGCGATCGGCCATTCCAGTTCCGCGTATTCCTTGGTGGTGGTGTAACCCAGCGGCAAGGTAATGATCGCGCCGACGATCACCGCTTGCCATCCCCAGAAGGTGAAGGCCGCGAGGCTGTCGGAAATCAGTCGCGTCTGGCAGGTTCGCTGCACGACATAGTAGGAAGTGGCAAACAGTGCACAACCACCGAAGGCGAAAATCACCAGGTTTGTGTGCAACGGGCGCAGGCGTCCAAAGCTCGTCCACGGCAGACCGAAGTTCAACTCCGGCCAGACCAGTTGCGAGGCGATGAAGACACCGAGCCCCATGCCAAGGATCCCCCAGACCACCGTCATGATGGCGAACTGGCGGACTACCTTATAGTTATAAGCAGTCGGACTGATTGCTGTGCTCATTCTAAGGTTCCACGGTTTGGGTGTTTTATTAGGATTAAAATCGGCCGCAAGTATGTAGAAAGCAGGGGGTCAATGCAACGCGCCATGACCTGGGTCAATGCTTTCCAACGCTGATTCTGCGGCCTTTCCATGCGCCGCGTAAGGACAAAATTGCCCTCGGGCAAAATGTCGCAGCGGACGAAAAAAGCGAGGGGTCCCGGTCGGATGTAACGGGGTGTGTTCGAACGCTCGGTTCGGGTGACGGACGGTAATGGGCACGACAGCCGGTATCTACCGGCCTTTGCGGCCATATCAGTCAGCCGATTCGTTCAACGCCTCGCTCG
Organism: Candidatus Pseudomonas auctus; assembly: GCF_048654275.1. Classification (NCBI taxonomy): domain Bacteria; kingdom Pseudomonadati; phylum Pseudomonadota; class Gammaproteobacteria; order Pseudomonadales; family Pseudomonadaceae; genus Pseudomonas; species Candidatus Pseudomonas auctus. The sequence goes on from NZ_JBJYZK010000004.1 coordinate 219,904, forward strand.
GGGTCGACCTGGAACCGGCACGGGCCAGTCCACATCGAGCAAGCGTAGACCCGAATCCGGGTAACCGAAAGGAGAGGGGGTGAAGGGGTGCGACAATGCGTCGCAAAGGGGCTGGAAACTGCCGCACTGGAAACGTGCGGCAGTCTTGTGCGCAATGATTACTTTTTATTGTCCTCGGTAATCAGTTTTTCTGTATTCAATCCATTGCTCAGGCTGTACACATAAGCGGCCAGTAATTGCACTTTATCGTTGCCCAGCAGCTCGTTCTGAGCTGGCATGTGGCCTTGACGGCCATGGCGGATGGTTTGCTCGAGTTGGGTCAGGCTGGTGCCATAGATGAAACCGGCCGGATGCGTCAGGTTCGGCGCGCCCATGGCTTCGGTGCCCTGGCCGTTTGCCCCGTGACAGGCGGTGCAGGTTGTGCTGAACGCCTGCTGACCCGCTTGGAGATCAGCCTTGTTATCCGCCGGCAGTGGCAGCCCCGCCAGTTCATGACGCACATAGGCAGCGACGTTTTTCACCCCTGCCTCGCCCAGCACTTCACCCCACGCCGGCATCGCCGCCATCCGGCCACCCATGATGGTCGTCTTGATGGTGTCGGCGCTGCCGCCCCAACGCCAGTCCTTGTCGGCGAGGTTAGGGAAACCGAACGCGCCTTTGGCGTCCGAGCCGTGGCACACCGAGCAGTTGGAGGCGAACAGACGGCCACCCATTTTCAGCGCCTGCGGATCCTTCGCCACTTCTTCCACAGGCATCGCGGCGAATTTGGCGAAGATCGGCCCGAACCTGGCGTCAGCCTTGCTCATTTCCTTTTCCCACTCGTGAACGCCGGTCCAGCCGTCCTCGTAGCCAGGCAGGATGCCTTTCCAGTTGCCCAGGCCCGGATAAAGAATCAGATAGCCCACGGAAAACACCAGCGTGCCGGAGAACAGCATGAACCACCACTGCGGCAGCGGGTTGTCGTACTCCTCGATGCCGTCGAAGCTGTGGCCCATGGTCTGGTCGACGCTGCCCTTGGTTTCGCCCCGACGGGTGCCGACCAGCAGCCAGGTCAGGCCGATCAGGCTGCCGATGGTCAGTACGCAGATCCACGTACTCCAGAAGGTGGTCATGGCCGGGTACTCCTTGTTTCATTAGCTTGGGTAGTGTCGGGTTGCGGCTCGTCGGCAAACGGCAGCAGGCGCGCTTCGGCGAATTCCGGCGTGCGCTTGCGGTTGAACACCCAGAGGGTCAGGCCGACGAAGGCCACGAACACCACGACCGTGCCGAGGCCGCGAATCAGCCCCGCGCTCATTTCAATGACCATGGCTCACCTCTTGCTCTTGATCGCAGTGCCGAGCACTTGCAGGTAGGAGACGAGGGCGTCCATTTCGGTCTTGCCCTTGAGGCTGGCCACCGCGCCGCTGATGTCGTCGTCGGTGTACGGCACGCCGAGGGTGCGCATGGTCTTGAGCTTGGTTTCGGTGTGACTGCTGTCGACCGCTTGTGTGACCAGCCACGGATAGGCCGGCATTTTCGATTCCGGTACGACGTTGCGCGGGTTGTACAAATGCGCGCGGTGCCAGTCATCCGAGTAGCGCGCGCCGACCCGGGCGAGGTCCGGACCGGTACGTTTCGAGCCCCACAGAAATGGGTGATCCCACACGCTTTCTCCGGCCACCGAGTAGTGCCCGTAGCGTTCGGTTTCGGCGCGGAACGGCCGGATCATCTGCGAGTGGCAACCGACGCAGCCTTCGCGGATGTAGATGTCGCGACCTTCCAGCTGCAGCGCGGTGTAGGGCTTCATGCCTTCCACCGGTTTGTTGGTCACGTCCTGGAAGAACAGCGGGACGATCTGGGTCAGGCCGCCGATGCTCACGGCGAACACCATCAGCAACATCAGCAGGCCGACGTTCTTTTCAATCGTTTCGTGTTTCATGGCGGACTCCTCAGGCCATCTGCGCGGCAGCAACGACGTCAGCAGGCTGCGAGGCCCGCACGGTGCGCCAGGTGTTGTAAGCCATCAGGAACATGCCGCTGAGGAAGATCGCCCCGCCAATCAGCCGCACGACGAAGCCTGGGTGGCTGGCCACCAGGGTTTCGACGAAGGAGTAGGTCAGCGTGCCGTCCTCGTTCACCGCACGCCACATCAGGCCTTGTGCAATGCCGTTGACCCACATCGAAGCGATGTAGAGCACGGTGCCGATGGTTGCGAGCCAGAAGTGCGCGTTGATCAGGCCGATGCTGTGCATCTGCTCTTTGCCGAAGACTTTCGGGATCATGTGGTACAGCGCGCCGATGGAAATCATCGCCACCCAGCCGAGTGCGCCGGCGTGTACGTGGCCGATGGTCCAGTCGGTGTAGTGGGAGAGGGCGTTGACGGTTTTGATCGCCATCATCGGACCTTCGAAGGTCGACATGCCGTAGAACGCCAGCGACACCACCAGGAAGCGCAGGATCGGGTCGCTGCGCAACTTATGCCAGGCGCCCGAGAGGGTCATCATGCCGTTGATCATGCCGCCCCAGCTCGGCGCCAGCAGTACCAGCGACATCACCATGCCCAGCGACTGCGCCCAGTCCGGCAGCGCGGTGTAGTGCAAGTGGTGCGGACCGGCCCAGATGTACAGGGTGATCAGCGCCCAGAAGTGCACGATCGACAGGCGATACGAATACACCGGACGTTCGGCCTGTTTCGGCACGAAGTAGTACATCATCCCGAGGAAACCGGCGGTGAGGAAAAAGCCTACGGCGTTGTGGCCGTACCACCATTGCACCATCGCGTCAGTCGCACCGGCATACACCGAGTAGGATTTGGTGAAACTCACCGGCAACTCAAGATTGTTGACGATGTGCAGAATCGCCACAGTGATGATGAACGCGCCGAAGAACCAGTTGCCCACATAAATGTGCTTGGTCTTGCGCTGCATGATCGTGCCGAAGAACACGATGGCGTAGGCGACCCAGACGATGGTGATCAGAATGTCGATCGGCCATTCCAGCTCGGCGTATTCCTTGGAACTGGTGTAACCCAGTGGCAGGCTGATAGCCGCCAATAGAATCACAAGCTGCCAGCCCCAGAAGCAGAAGGCGGCGATTTTCGGCGCAAACAATTGCGTCTGGCAGGTGCGCTGTACCGAGTAGAACGAACTGGCGAACAAGGCACAGCCGCCGAACGCGAAGATCACCGCGTTGGTGTGCAGCGGGCGCAGGCGTCCGAAGCTGGTCCACGGCAGGTTGAAGTTGAGTTCGGGCCAGACCAATTGAGCCGCGAGAAAAACCCCGAGCCCCATGCCGACGATGCCCCACACCACCGTCATAATGGCGAATTGGCGGACCACCTTGTAGTTGTAGGCGGTACTGATAGAAGTGTTCATGGTTCCCCATCCACGGTTCAGCCGAAGTGAGCGCCAACAGCGCGTCCTTCGTCTGGAGTTATAGGCAGACTAAAAGCGAGGCAAGCATGGACAAACAGCACAAGGCCAGTATTGACGGGGATCAATGGGCGCAGTGCCTGCGGGATCGTGGGTGGCTTTGGGATGCGGCCAGTGGTGAGGCTTCGGCGACGCTCATTCTCGCCCATGGTGCGGGGGCGCCGATGGACAGTGAGTGGATGACGGATGTGGCTGGGCGCCTTGCTGGGCTGGGTGTGAACGTGTTGCGGTTTGAGTTTCCTTATATGGCGCAGCGGCGGGTTGATGGCGGCAAACGTCCGCCGAATCCGGCGCCGAAGTTGCTGGAGTGCTGGCGTGAGGTGTATGGCCTGGTGCGACTTCATGTCGCTGGTCCGCTCGCGATTGGCGGGAAGTCCATGGGTGGGCGGATGGCGAGTTTGCTGGCTGATGAGCTTGGCGCTGATGCTTTGGTTTGTCTGGGTTATCCGTTTTATGCGGTTGGGAAGCCGGAGAAGCCACGGGTCGAACATCTGGCTTCTTTGCAGACTCGGACGTTGATTGTTCAGGGGGAGCGGGATGCGCTTGGCAATCGGGACGCTGTTGAAGGGTATTCCTTATCGCCGAGTATTGAAGTGTTTTGGCTGGCTGCGGGGGATCATGATTTGAAGCCGCTCAAGGTTTCCGGGTTTACGCATGAGCAGCATTTGGCTGCCGCCGCGCAGAAGGTGGCCGGGTTTCTTCGTTGAGGCTATTTTTGGGGGCATATCCGTTGCTGCGGTTATGGCTGCTTAGGGTTCCGCCCTTACGGCGGGTCACTTTTGGCAAACGCCCCAAAAGTAACCAAAAGGTCTTGCTCCTACGTTCGGCCCGCTCGCTGGGGCTCGGGGTTCCTTCGCTCCGGGATTCATCCGGGGGGCATCGCCTACGGTTTGCTTCGCTGCACCTCCTCTCGATGTGTTTGGCTTCGCCAAACGGTCGCTGCGCTCCCACCCCCGGATAAATCCCTCCACTCAGCCTTCCGACGTCGCCCGAAGATCAAAAGCGGTACTCGAGCTAACGCTCATCGTTTTGAGTGGTTAGAAGCGGAGGTGAGCTGCTTTCGTTTTCTGTGTGCCAGCCTGCTGGCGATGGCGGCCTACGAGCCGACCAATCTCTTGCAGACTGCATGTAATACCTGTGGGAGCTGGCTTGCCAGCGATGGCGGCCTGACAGCCGACCAGTTTTTGAAGGGTGCATCCGATCCGATGTGGGAGCGGGCTTGGTCCGGGCGGCGATCCGACGAAAGCGGTCTGCCAGAGCACAGCAAAGGAACAGTCAAACATCCGGCTTTTTGGCGCATAAACGTAATTTTGCAAGCACGTTTAAAGTACACGAACCGTTACGCCATAAGGGCTACAACACCTTGCGTCGTTGCCTACGCCTACGCCAGAATCCGCCGGCTTACGCGGTTCGGAAAGGGCTATATCGTTTCCCTGTCACTGAAAAAACAGTGATCGGGTTTGGTAGCCCGCTTCGAAACCGTCGTATGGCGTCACCATATGCAGTCCCATATTTGGGGCTCAGATTTTATGGTGGGCATGCGCGGGGCTCCTTTGTGAGCGCCGGGTTTCCCGTTTCGACCGGTCTACCAACCCGCGTATGGCCACCACCCTTCGTTTGGTAGCGAGGGTGATGGCTCCTAAACATTCGAAACTGGAGTTACGTCTATGTTCAAAGCCACACCCAACCCGCCAGAAACCGATTCAATCCCCTATGACGCCGCACTGGAAGCCGAAAACATAAAATCGGCAACCGAGCGGGCGATCAATCATTACCTCGATCCTGGCGCACAGAAGACCTCCAAGCCATCGCGCAAGCCCGGCAAGATCTATCTGGTCAATCCCACAATGGATGACGAAACGCTGCTGGTCGAAGCGTGCGAAACCCTGTCGTCGGCCAGTGACATGGCCCGGGATCTTGGCAACACCGTCGATCCGTCGCAGCGCAAGGCGATGCAGATTCTGCAGCAGGTCATCATGCTGAGTGAGCTGCTGGTCAATCGTGTGCTGGATAACCATCACGTCTCGCGGTAGTTGCCGCCTCGGTGAGGGGCTTGTCCCCTCGCTGCCTGGCAGCCGTCTATAAAAATCCTCAAGCGACTCTTTCCGGAGTTTCAGCTGATGTCCAAGACCGTCATTCCCCCGTTAGAAGATCCGGTGTCCCCGTACGAATTTCCCGATTCAAGAAAACTCCACGACGCGGCCGAACGCGCCCTCGACTATTACCTGACCCCAGCAGCCCGGATCATGGCCACGCCCTACACCCCAAACGACATGTTCATGGTCAACCCGCAAACCGACACGGAGTCCTTGCTGGCCAACGCCTGCGAATCCCTCGCGTCAGCCACGGTCATGCTCGGTGACTTTGCCGGCCTGCTGGAAGGGCCGAACCGCAAGACCCTGTTGGGCATTGCGCAAGTGGTGATGTTGGGCGAGTTGGCGGTGAATCAGGCGTTGGATAACCTCGTGCCGAAGGAGTAAACGGCACAAAAAACCGGAAGCGTTTGGCTTCCGGTTTTTTTATCGATATCGAAAGGTCACAGCCTGCCAGTGATCACAAATTTATCGAATGCTTTTTGCCCATCACGCGCCGCTCGCTGCACATCAAGGAATGTCAGTTCTTCTCGGACTTCCTTTCTCACAGGTTTGTCGGTCCTGATCATCGGATTCTGCGTAGGTGATGTATTCATGCTGGCTAGCCCGTGTGAATAGGTTTGAACGACAAAGTAGAGCCGGGCTTCATTGCGTGCCAGTCAGTTGGGTCTGATTCAGTTGTAGGCACTGTACGCGCTTTTTGAATGAGATTTTCGCCGGCCGGCGGGGCCTCTTCGCGGGCAAGCCCGCTCCCACAATGGATGGTGGTGTTACGAGGTTTTGTGGCCAATGCGAAACCCTGTGGGAGTGGGCTTGCCCACGAATAGGGCGGTTCTGGCCACATCCATTTCAGACAGATAATAAAAACCCCGGAAGCTTTCGCTGTCCGGGGTTTCTTTATTGCCAGAACAATCAGCGGTTAAACCGCTCCACCAACGAGTACTGCGTATTGGCCGTCTTGGTCAGCTCTTCACTCAGCAACGCTGAGTTATGCGCCTGTTCCGACGTCTGGTCCGCCAACTCCGAAATATTGCTGATGTTGCGGCTGATTTCTTCAGCCACGGCACTTTGCTCTTCGGTCGCGGCGGCGATCTGGGTGGTCATGTCGGTGATGTTGGCCACGGCTTCGCTGATGCCGACCAGGGCCTGGTCTGCTTCCAGTACCCGCGCCACACCTTCTTCCGCCTGGCGATGGCCGGCTTCCATGGTTTGTACGGCGCTGGACGCAGTCTGTTGCAACTTGGCGATCAGGGCGTGGATCTGGCCGGTGGATTCGCTGGTGCGTTGTGCCAGTTGGCGGACTTCGTCGGCAACCACGGCAAAACCACGGCCCATCTCGCCGGCACGCGCGGCTTCGATCGCGGCGTTGAGTGCGAGCAGGTTGGTCTGGTCGGCGATGCCTTTGATCACGTCGACCACGCCGCCGATTTCGTCGCTGTCCTTGGCCAGTTGGGTGACGGTCAGGCCGGTTTCACCCACGACTAAGGACAGGCGCTGGATGGCTTCGCGGGTTTCGCCGGCGATGTCGCGGCCGCGGCCGGTCAGGCGATTGGCTTCCTGGGTGGCGTCGGCGGTGCGCTGGACGTGGCTCGCCACTTCCTGGGTGGTGGCGGCCATCTGGTTGACGGCGGTGGCGACCTGTTCGGTTTCCACGCGCTGACGTTCCAGACCGCTGGAGCTGTTGTGCGCCAGGGCGTCGGATTGCTTGGCCTGATCGGTCAGGTGCTCGGCGGTGTCCTGTAGACGAGTCAGGCAGGTTTTCAGGCGCGCTTCCTGGCTGAGGATCGACATTTCCAGACGCGCCTGGGCGCCACGGCTGTCGGTGTACATCTGCGCGATCAACGGGTCGGAGGTGGTCTGCTCGGCCAGACGCAGCAGGCGCTTGAGCCCGCGTTGTTGCCATTGCAGGCCCAGCAGGCCCAGCGGCACCGACAGACCGGCGGCGAGGGCGAAGCCCCACTGCGAGTTGAGGGTGGCGCCGATCATGAAGCTCAACTGGCTGACCAGAATGAATGGCAGCCAGTCCTGCACAATCGGCAGCCATTTGTCGCTCGAAGGAATCGCCGACTTGCCCTGGTTGATGCGTTGGTAGAGCGCTTCGGCACGGCGGATCTGTTCGGCGGTGGGTTTGACCCGCACCGACTCGTAACCGACCACCTGACTGCCATCGAACACCGGCGTTACATAGGCGTTCACCCAGTAATGATCACCGGTCTTGCAGCGATTCTTGACAATGCCCATCCATGGCAAGCCTTGTTTCAGTGTGCCCCACATGTGCGAAAACACCGCCGCCGGGACGTCGGGGTGACGAACCAGGTTGTGCGGCGCACGGATCAGTTCCTCACGCGAAAACCCGCTGATTTCGACGAAAGCGTCGTTGCAGTAGGTGATCACGCCCTTGGCGTCGGTTGTGGAAATCAACCGTTGCTGAGCCGGGAAAGTCCGTTCGCGTTGTGTAATGGGCTGGTTGTTACGCATGGTTTTTCAATCCGCAAGGCTTTGAAAGGTTGTCGGCGGTATCGGTCATTTATTGAAATTTTTTTTCATTTATAAGTACGGCGTCGCAAAACGGCCCTTGCTTCAACCCGCGAGCATCGGATAGGTGAACAGGCCGAAATGCAGCAGGTTCAGGCCAAAGTGCGTGGCAATCGCCGCACCGAGCCCGCCAAAACGGTAGGCCAGACCATAGCCGACACCTGCCAGGCTCGCCAGCAACACCCATTGCCAACCGGCGCCCACATGCACCAGACCGAACAGCAGGGACGCCAGCAGCAGCGCGAGGTTTTCGCCGTAGGGCAGGTGTTTGAAACGCCGGCTGAGGCCGCCCTGTATATAGCCGCGAAACAGCGCTTCTTCGACCAGCGTCACCAGCAGCAGATTGTTCAGCACCCACAGCCAGGCCTGATCCGGCCATTTCGGCGCCCAGGTGATCATGCCCAGCAACACCGCGCCGCCCAATGCGAGGATTACGCTCAGCGTCAGTGCCAGCGCTGTGGCGTAGACGGTCAGGCGCAACGAACGTCGCGCGACGATCCACGGGCAGACCAATAGCAGCCAGAAGCCAATCAGCGGTTTGTCGAGATTCAGGTACATCGAGAACGGCACGGCGTTGTCGGTGAAGCGCTGCGGCTCGATGGCCCGGCCGTTGTAGAAACCCGGCAGCCAGTGCAGGGCCAGCGCCAGAGCCAGCACGATAAACAGGCCATGGCCGAGATAACGCCCGACCGGCACGGTTTGCTGGCGCACGGCGTAACCGGCGAAAACCAGCAGTGCAATGGAGATAAGCGCCAGCCAGCCGAGCTGGCCGAAACTCAGCGCCAATCCGTAACCAAGGCTGAGAAGCCCGAGATAGAGCCATGGCAGAGCTGTCATGGAAAGTCCTTGTGCACGATTTGTGGACAGGCTTTCTACACGGGTGGGGACGAGGGGACAAGTGAAGGTGTGGGGGAAATCAGGGACAGCGCCAATCCGTGGTGAAGGAGGGCAAGTAACCCATGTGGGAGCGAGCCTGCTCGCGATGGCGGTGGGTCAGTTGCACAAAAATTAACTGACATGCCTTCATCGCGAGCAGGCTCGCTCCCACATGGCTTTGTGTTTGGCTGAGGGATCAGCGCAGGTTCAATTTTGCCGCCGCGCGCTCGGTGATTTCAGTGCGCAGTTTCAGCGAAGGCGCTGCACGCTTGCGGGCTTCTTCAACAACAGCACTCGGTGCGGTTTCTGGGCTGCCCGAATCAAACGGCGGCGCCGGCGCATATTCCAGCTGCAACTGCACCAGTTGCGCCGTATCGACACCGACCAGCTCTTGCGCCAAGGTCAGGGCAAAATCGATCCCCGCCGTAATGCCACCCCCGGTAAACAGATTGCCGTCACGCACCACCCGATCCTTCACCGGGATCGCGCCCAGCGTCGGCAGCAGATCGTGATAAGCCCAGTGCGTGGTCGCCCGTTTACCCTGCAACAGACCCGCCGCCCCAAGTACCAGCGAACCCGTACACACCGACGTCACGTAACGCGCCTGCGCCGCTTGCGCCCTGATGAACGCCAGCGTCTGCTCATCCTCCATCAACGGCCCGACACCGGCGCCGCCAGGCACGCAGATCACATCCAGAGCCGGGCAATCCTCGAAGGTGGTGGTCGGTTTCAGCACCAGCCCGGTGCTGGCGGTGACCGGCACCAGATCTTTCCAGACCAGATGCACCTGGACGTCCGGCAATGAGGCCAGCACGTCGTACGGGCCGGTCAGGTCGAGTTGCTGCACCTGGGGAAACAACAGAAAACCGATCTGCAACGCCATGATTCTTCTCCGTGAAAAGGGGTGGACGGCTTCACTGTAGGCGCGTAGGTTTTGGCGCATACGCCAATCAGCCCACGAATTACGCCAAATGCCGAAAACCATCCACGTCCTCGCGTTCGCCAATGTGCAATTGCTCGATGTCACCGGGCCGTTGCAGGTCTTCGCCTCGGCCAACGATATCGCCCGCCAGCAGGGTTTGCCTGCGCCGTACGCGCCAACGGTGATTGCCAGCGGTGGCGGGGCGGTGAACTCGTCTGCCGGGTTGGCGATGCTGGCCGAGCCGCTGCCGAAGCAGCCCAGCGATACGCTGATTATCGCCGGCGGCTGGGGCGTTTATGCCGCTGCCGAAGACACTGAGTTAGTGAGTTGGGTGCGTGAACACGCCAATGGATGCCGGCGCGTGGCTTCGGTTTGTACGGGAGCATTCCTGCTGGCGGCCAGCGGCTGGCTCGACGGTCGTCGGGTCGTCACCCACTGGACTCGCTGCGAACAACTGGCGCAACAGCACCCGCGTTTGCAGGTCGAGCCAAATCCAATCTTCATCAATGACGGCCCGGTCTGGACCTCGGCGGGCGTCACCGCCGGCATCGACCTGGCGCTGGCCATGGTCGAAGACGACCTCGGCCGCGACATGGCTCTGGACGTTGCCCGGCAACTGGTGGTGTTCCTCAAGCGCCCGGGCGGGCAGTCGCAATTCAGCGTGACGCTGTCGCTGCAAAAACAGGGCAACCGCTTCGATGATCTGCACGCGTGGATCGCCGAACACCTGACCTGCGACTTGGGCATCCCGACCCTCGCGGAACAGGCCGGCATGAGCGAACGCAGCTTCGTGCGCCACTACCGCGCCGACACCGGCCAGACCCCGGCCCGGGCCATCGAACTGATCCGCGTCGAAACCGCCCGTCGTTTGTTGAGCGATACCGGGTTGCCGATCAAACGGGTCGCGGCGAATTGTGGATTTGGCAGTGAAGAGACATTGCGTCGCAGTTTTCTGCGGGCCATGGGTGTGACGCCGCAGGCGTATCGGGAGCGGTTTTCGGTCAGTGCTGCAGCAGATCCAGTAATGCCTTGAGCGTCTCGCCCGGCGCTTCCTCGGGAATGTTATGCCCGACACCCGCCAGCACCCGCCGTTCATAAGGCCCGGTGAAGTGATGGACGTCTTCATCCTCCGTCGGCGCCGGGCCAACGCCATCATCGGCACCGCACAGCGAAATCGTCGGAACGCCGATCGCCGGTTGTTTCTCCAGCGCCTGCTCCATCCCTTCCAGCGCCGGATCGCCCGGCGCATACATGAAGCGATGGCGATAAGAGTGAATCACCACCTCGACGAAGTCCGGGTTATCGAACGCCGACGCACTCAGCGGATAACGCTCGGCGTTCCGCGTCCAAGTCGGTGACCACAACTGCCAGAGCAGCCCGCACAGTTCCCGACGATTCTGCGTCAGCCCTACAACGCCACGGGGCGTGTGGAAGTAATACTGATACCAGAGGCGATGCTCGCTCTGCGGATCCAGCGGCTGGACCGAATTCGGAATGTCTTGCAGGTTGTAGCCGTCGCCCGTCACCAAACCGCGCACACGCTCGGGAAACAGCGCCGCCACAATGCACGCCGCCCGACCGCCCCAGTCGTAACCACACAATGTCGCTTGCTCGATTCCCAGCGCATCCATCAACTCCAGCAGATCCTGCGCCAGCGCCGCTTGCTGGCCGGAACGCAGCGTGTCCGGGTTGTTGAAACGGGTCGGGCCGTAACCGCGCAGGTAGGGCACGATCACCCGATAACCCTGGGCGGCGAGCGGCGGGGCGATTTCGTCGTAGGCGCGGGGGGAGTAGGGAAAACCGTGGAGGAGGATGACCGGCGTGCCGTTTTCCGGGCCGTGATGTTCATAGCCGATGGTCAGGCTTGGGGTTTGGCTGAATCGGATTTCGGCACGGGTCATGGAACGTCTCCTTACACCTCGGCTTCCGCCACCTGATTGAAATACTTGCTCCGATCCGGCGTAAACGTCACCACCATTTTCGTCCGCGAGCAGGTCATGACCCGTTCGGCAGCCAGATCAATATCCAGATCTTCCCCACGCAAACCCTGCCACTGGGCGAGGTATTTCAGCGATCCGTACTTTTCGTTTTTCTTCAGGCTGCGGCTCACGCCGCCTTTCCAGCCGAGTACCGGTAATTCGTCGGCACGACAGCGTTGGGCGAGGTCGGGGAAGCGGGTGGCGCGCTGGCGACCGATTTCCCAGCATTTGATCAGGCCCTTGTCGGTGGCTTCCCACAGTTCGTCGCGCTTCAGGCCGGTGCGCAGAGGGGTATCGATCTGGCGATGGATGCGTTGGCTCATTCTGGTTCCTTGAATCGGGTTTTTATTGGACAGCTCCGCTGTGCCCGTTGCAGTGGATGGTAGGGGGGGATGTAACAGCTGGCAACAAGGTATTTCGGGGTGTAAGTGCGAGTTGCGGGCCAAGCGTTACACGGGGTTGGCAGGTTGTTGTAGGCCGTGCCATCAACAAGTTGTATCGAAAGGAATCGATTGTGTGGGCCAGCCCTTCAACTACAAGGCTCGGGGGTGTTTGCCGCTCGTAGGTAGCCTTCCTACAAGCGGCGATTGGAGTTGAGATCTTTCTTACAGGCTCTGGCGAAGATGGATGACTACGGCTGCCAGTAATTCTTCTCCCCACTCAACTTGCGATCGAGAAAACTCGCCGCGCTGATCAGCGCCAGATGGGTCAACGCCTGGGGCGTGTTGCCCAGATGCCGGCCGCGGTTGTCGAATTCCTCGGCGTACAACCCCAGCGGATTGGCGTAGCGCAGCAGTTGCTCGAATTCCAGGTGGGCCTTTTCCACTTGCCCGGCGCGGGCCAGGCATTCGACGTACCAGAACGAGCACGCGGCGAAGGCGCCTTCAGTGCCGGACAAGCCATCAATGCCCGCATCCTCGTTGCGATAGCGATAAACCATGCCGTCGCGCACCAGATGTTTCTCGATGGCTTCCAGCGTCGCCAGCCATTTCGGATCCTTGGCGCTGACGAAGCGCACCAACGGCATCAGCAACATCGAGCCATCCAGCGCTGTACCGCCCTGGTATTGCACGAAATGCCCGCGCTCTTCGTTCCAGAAGTTGTCCCAGATGTCGGCATGGATCGCCTGACGGGTCTGGTCCCAGCGGGCGAAGGGTGCCGGCAGCGAGCGTTTCGAGGCCAGGCGGATCGCCCGGTCCAGCGCCACCCAGCACATCAGTCGCGAGTGCAGGAAGTGATGTTGCTCACCGCGCATTTCCCAGATGCCCACATCCTTGGTCTGCCAGGTCTCACAGACCTGATCGACCACTTCCGTCACGTGTTGCCAGCCTTCGTGGGAAATCGCGTCGCCGTACTTGTTGACCAGATAAACGGCGTCCATCAGTTCGCCAAAGATATCCAGTTGAATCTGGTCGTACGCGCCATTGCCGATGCGCACCGGTTTCGCGCCGCCGTGTCCGGCCAAATGCGTGAGTTCGGTTTCCGGCAGTTCCTGGCGGCCGTCGATGGCGTAGAGGATGTTCAGCTTCATCGATGACTGGCCGCAGCAGTCGCTGACCCGCCCGCGAAGCCAGCGCATGTAGGCGTTGGCTTCATCGACAAACCCCAGGCGCATGAAGGCGTAAACAGTGAACGAGGCGTCGCGGATCCAGGTGTAGCGATAGTCCCAGTTGCGTTCGCCGCCGGGTGTTTCCGGCAGGCCGAAAGTGGCGGCAGCGAGGATTGCGCCGTGCTGGCGTGAGGTCAGCAGCTTCAGGGCCAGGGCCGAGCGGTTGACCATTTCCCGCCAGCGACCGCGATAGTTGGACTGGCCGATCCAGTCGCGCCAGAACTTCAGCGTGCGTTCGATGCACAGTTGGGCGGCGCCTTCGGCGAAGCGCGGATCGTCGCTGGCGCCGAGCATGAACGCCGCCGTCTGATCCTGCTTGAGGGTGAATTGCCCGACCGCTGCTTCCTGATCGACGCTCAAGGCTTGATCCGAGGCCAGCCGTAGTGTCGGCTGCCCGCTGGCGCTGAACAGCACATCCTGTTTATCGATGACGGCGCGGGTCTCAGCGCGGGCGTAGTCATGCCGTACCGCGCAGCGCAGGTGAAACGTCGCCTGCCCGCTGACCACCCGCACCCGGCGCATCAATAGCGGCAAGGCATCGTCGTTGTCGCCAATCGGCAGCAGATCGGTGATTTCCACCACGGCGTGATCGCTGAGCCAGCGGGTTTGCAGGACGTTGGTGTCCGGCAGGTAGATCTGCTCGCGCCGGGCATCGGGCAGGTCCGGCGCAAGCTGGAAAATCCCCGCGTCGGGGGTATCGAGCAGCGAACAGAAGATCGACGGGCTGTCGAACGCCGGCCAGCAGAAAAAATCCACGCTGCCCTTGTCATTGACCAGCGCGGCGCTGCGCAGGTCGCCAATGATGCCGTGGGCGTCGATGGGGCTTTGTCGTTCGGATTGATGCTCAGCCATTGCCACGGAACTCCGGATAGAGGCTCATGCCGCCGTCGATGAACAGGATGGTGCCGACGATGTAGTCGGAGGCATCGGAGGCGAGAAACACCACCGCGTTGGCCACGTCCTCGACATCGCCGATGCGACCGTAGGGGATGAGTTTGAGCAGGTCCTGCACGGCGTCGCCCTCGGTGGCGTCTTTATTGATGGCCGTGCGAATCGCCCCCGGCGCGATGCCGTTGATGCGGATGCGCTGGTGGCTGACTTCCTGGGCCAGGGTCTGCATCAACTGATCGACGCCGCCCTTGGATGCCGCGTAATTGACGTGCCCGGCCCAAGGGATGCGCTGGTGCACCGAACTCATGTGGATGATCTTGCCGGCAGCCCGGGAGACGCCTTCGCGCACGCCCTGGCGGTTGAAGATCCGCAGCGCGGCACGGGCGCAGAGGAACTGGCCGGTGAGGTTGACGCCGATCACCGCGTTCCAGTCGGCCAGCGACATATCCACAGCCGCCGCGTCTTTTTGCAGGCCGGAGTTGGCCACCAGAATGTCCAGCGTTCCAAAGGCGTCGAGGGTCTGCTGGAACAGCCGCTCAACGTCTTCCTCCTTCGAAACGTCGGCGCCGATGGCGATGGCCTGGCCACCGTCGGCAATGATTTGCCGGGCCAGCGCTTCGGCGGGCTCGGCCTGACGGTTGTAGTTGATGACCACGGCAGCGCCGGCGGCGGCCAGGGCTTTGGCGGTACCGTGGCCGATGCCGGAACTGGCGCCGGTGACCAGTGCCACCTGACGGGCGAGGGAAATCTGCATGCAGGGTCGCGCCTTGGGTTGAGGGCTTACTTAGCTGACTGATGGGCGGCGGCGAGAGTTCATCCGCGTACATGAAATCATCGACAGCTTTATGCTGCAGCGATTGGCCCTGCACGCCACAGGGACTTCACACTCCACCAACAATTCCTCGCTTCCCCGCCCGTCAGGCTTTGTGGCAACTTGGCCGCCCCTGATGAGGCTGCATCCGATGGCAAACCCTTACCGCGAGTTGTTCAACGCCCCCGGCGCCCGGGCCTTTGTGATGGCCGCGATGATCGCGCGCATGCCGATTTCCATGACCGGTATCGGTGTGATCACCATGCTCTCGCAATTGACCGGCGGCTACGCATTGGCGGGTGGGGTGGCGGCGACGTTTGCGCTGGCCACGGCGTTTTGCGCGCCGCAGGTGTCACGGTTGGTGGACCGTTTCGGCCAGGGGCGGGTGCTGCCGGTGGCGGCGCTGATCGGCGGGGGCGCGCTGTTGATGTTGCTATTGTGTACCCGTTTGCAGGCGCCGACCTGGACGCTGTTTGTCTGCGCAGCATTGGCCGGTTGCATGCCGAGCATGTCGGCGATGGCGCGGGCGCGCTGGACCGAAATCTATCGCGGCCAGCCGCAATTGCAGACCGCGTATGCGCTGGAGTCGGTGCTCGACGAAGTCTGCTTCATCGTCGGCCCGCCGTTGTCGGTGGGCTTGTGCGTCGGCGTGTTCCCTGAGGCCGGGCCGCTGGCGGCGTTGTTGATGCTGGCGATTGGCGTGACGGCGTTTGTGGCCCAGCGCAGCACCGAGCCGCCGGTGCATCCGCACGAATCCCAGCATCAAGGTTCGATCATTCGTTCGACCGACGTGCAATGGCTGCTGGCGTTGATGCTGGCCATGGGCGTGATTGTCGGCGTCGTGGATGTGGTCAGCGTCGCGTTCGCCCAGCAGCAGGGGCAGCCGGCGGCGGCCAGCATCGTGCTCTCGGTGTATGCCATCGGTTCCTGTCTGGCCGGTATCGCCTTCGGTGCGATGCGCTCGAAACTGCCGTTGCCCAGGTTGTTTCTGTATGGCGGGATCGCGACGGCGGTGACCACTTTGCCGTTGTTGCTGGCGAACAACATTTTCGGGTTGGCTGTCGCGGTGTTCATCGCCGGGCTGTTCTTCTCGCCGACCCTGATCGTGGCGATGGCTTTGATCGAGCGCATCGTGCCGCCGGCCAAACTCACCGAAGGCCTGACCTGGCTGGTGACCGGTTTGAGCATCGGCGTGGCCATCGGCGCCGCCGGTTCCGGCGCACTGGTGGATGCGTTCGGTGCGCGCAGCGGCTTCTGGCTGGCGATTGCCGCCGGGGCGGTGGTGCTGGGCTCGGCGGTGCAGAGTTTCCGCCACTTGAAATGACTGGATAGACGCGCGCGGGCTAATTTCTGCAGGGCCGCCTTCGTTCTTTTATACAGACAACTTTTCGAGGTAAGCCGGGTGACTCAGCTGACATTGCTGTGCCTTCCTTATTCGGGCGCCAGTGCCATGGTCTACAGCCGCTGGCGCCGCAAATTGCCGCAGTGGCTGACGCTGCAGCCGGTAGAGCTACCGGGTCGCGGCGCACGTTTTGGCGAAGCGCTGCAAACCGACATGCGGGCGCTGGCCCGTCAGTTGGCCAGCGAACTGCAAACGACCCTGCGTGCGCCTTATGCCATTTTCGGCCACAGCCTCGGCGCGCTGCTGGCCTGCGAACTGGCCCATGCCTTGCGCGCTCTGGGGTTGCCGGAGCCGGTTGCGCTGTTCGCCTCCGGCACGGCGGCGCCGACGCTGCGCAGTGAATATGACCGCGGCTTTGCCGAACCGAAGAGCGATGCCGAACTGATCGAGCAGTTACGCACCTTGAATGGCACCAGCGAGGAAATTCTCGCCAATGCCGAATTGATGAGCCTGACCCTGCCGGTGCTGCGTGCCGACTTTCTGTTGTGCGGACGTTTTCAGCCGATCCAGCGTCCGCTGCTCAAATGCCCGGTGCATGTGCTGGGTGGTACGACCGACCGCGCGACCACCGAGCAATTGATCGGCTGGAGCAAGGAAACCCTCGGCAGTTTCTCCGTGGACATGCTTGCTGGCGGTCATTTCTTCATCCATGAACACGAGGCCAAGGTGCTGAAGGTCATCAAGGATCAGCTCGACGTACACCATCGCCGGCACTCAATACCCGCCATTGCCTGAGCAACGGTAAACCCTGTGTGAGCGAGCTGATCGCGCCCACAGGGTTTCCTGCCCGTCTGAAAATTCCCGCCTGCTTCCCTCCTGATAGTTCTTCTCATTCGCTAATTTTTCCGATGTGCATTCGTTTTATAGGGACGACGTGCCTTTGTGCTTCCTGCCTACTGATCCGGATGCTAAGAAATGAATGCTGAAGACTCCTTGAAACTTGCTCGCCGGTTTATCGGGTTGCCCCTGGAAAAGCGCCAGATGTTCCTCGCGGCCCTGCAAAAGGAGGGCGTGGATTTCGCCCGTTTCCCGATTCCCGCCGGGATCGAGGCCGACGATCGCCAGGCGTTGTCTTACGCGCAGCAACGGATGTGGTTTCTCTGGCAACTGGATCCGCACAGCGGCGCCTACAACTTGCCGGGCGCGGTACGCCTGACCGGGCGGCTGAATCTGTCAGCGCTGGAGCAGGCCTTTGCTGCGCTGGTGGCGCGACATGAAACCTTGCGCACGGTGTTCCAGCGCCAGGCGGATGACAGCCTGCTGCAAGTGCCGGCCCCGGCGACCTTGAACATCCATCATGAAGATTTCACTGCGCTGCCGGCCACCGAACGCGAGGAAGCGGTAGTTCGTGCCGCCGAGCAGCAATCGGTGTTGCCGTTCGATCTGGCGGTCGGGCCGTTGCTGCGAGTCACCTTGCTCAAGCTCGCCGAGCAGGAGCACGTCTTGCTGCTGACCCTGCACCACATCGTTTCCGATGGCTGGTCGATGAACGTGCTGATCGACGAATTCATCCGTTGCTACGACGCCTTTGACGCCGGCCAGTCGCCGGCGCTGGCGGCCCTGCCGGTTCAGTACAGCGATTACGCCCTGTGGCAGCGTCGCTGGCTGGAGGCCGGCGAGCAGGCACGGCAACTGGAGTACTGGCAGGCGCAGTTGGGTGACGAGCATCCCGTGCTGGAACTGCCGCTGGACCATTCGCGTCCGGCCATGCCGAGCTATCGCGGCACACGCTATGAGTTTGCCGTCGACGGCCAGTTGGCCGACCAGTTGCGCGCCACCGCGCAACAGCATCAGGTCACGTTGTTCATGTTGTTGCTTGGCGCGTTCAATGCGCTGCTGCACCGTTACACCGGGCAGACCGATATCCGTGTCGGCGTGCCGATTGCCAACCGCAATCGCGCCGAGATCGAAGGTCTGATCGGTTTCTTCGTCAACACCCAGGTGCTGCGCACAAAAGTCGATGGCCAGACGCGCGTCGATGCGTTGCTGCAGGCGGTCAAAGAGACGGCGCTCGGCGCCCAGGCGCATCAGGATCTGCCGTTCGAGCAACTGGTCGAAGCACTGAAACTGGAGCGCAGCCTCAGTCACACGCCGCTGTTCCAGGTGATGTACAACCACCAGCCGCAGGTGGCCGATATCGCCGCCCTGGGCACAGCCTCGGGCCTGGTGCTCGAAAGCCTCGACTGGCAAAGCCGCACCACTCAGTTTGACTTGACACTCGACACCTACGAGAAGGGCGGCAAGCTGCACGCCGCACTGACTTACGCCAGCGACCTGTTCGACGCGCCGACCATCGAACGCATGGCGCGCCACTGGTTGCGTCTGCTCAAGGCCATGGTCGCTGATCCTGCGCAACGCATTGGCGAGCTGCCGTTGCTGGACGCGGATGAGCAGCACACGCTGGTGCATGCGTGGAACGGTGCAACAGCGGTTTATCCCACCGAGCAACCCATTCATCAATTGATCGAAGCCCAGGTGACCCGCACCCCGGATGCACCGGCGCTGGTGTTCGGCGAACAAACCCTGAGCTACGCGCAACTCGACGCGCGGGCCAACCAACTGGCCCATCTGCTGCGTGAGCAAGGCGTGCGGGCCGACAGCCTGGTGGGGATCTGTGTCGAGCGTTCGCTGGAAATGGTCATTGGCCTTTTGGCGATTCTCAAGGCCGGCGGCGCCTATGTGCCGCTGGATCCGGAGTACCCGCAAGAGCGCCTGGCCTACATGATCGAGGACAGCGGCATTACCTTGCTGCTGACCCAGAGCGCATTGCTGGCGTCGCTGCCAACGGCCGGAGTAAACGTCATTACGCTCGATCAGGAAGCCGACTGGCTGGATCGCTACAGCGAAGGCCGTGTCGAGGCGGTCATCGATCCGCAGAACCTTGCGTACGTGATTTACACCTCCGGCTCCACCGGTAAACCGAAAGGCGCCGGCAACAGTCATGCGGCGCTGGTCAACCGTTTGTGCTGGATGCAGGAGGCTTACCGGCTCGATGCCAGCGATTCGGTGCTGCAGAAGACACCGTTCAGTTTTGACGTGTCGGTCTGGGAGTTTTTCTGGCCGCTGCTGACCGGCGCCCGACTGGTCGTGGCAGCGCCGGGCGCGCACCGCGATCCATCGCTGTTGATCGAGACCATCAACCACTACGGCATCAGCACGCTGCACTTTGTGCCCTCGATGTTGCAGGCGTTCATTCATGAGCCGGGCGTCGAGGCCTGTGTCGGTCTTAAGCGCATTGTCTGCAGCGGCGAGGCGCTGCCGCTGGACGCGCAACTGCAGGTGTTTGCCAAGCTGCCGAACGCCGGGCTCTATAACCTGTATGGCCCGACCGAAGCGGCCATCGACGTCACCCACTGGACCTGTGTCGACGAAGGTGCCGACAGCGTGCCGATCGGACGGCCGATCGCCAACCTGCGCACCCATGTGCTCGACGCCGAACTGATGCCGGTGCCGAGCGGCGTGGCGGGTGAGCTGTATCTGGGCGGAGCAGGGTTGGCGCGCAGTTATCACCAGCGCCCGGCGCTGACCGCCGAGCGTTTTGTCCCGTGCCCGTTCCACGAAGGTGCGCGTCTGTACCGCACCGGTGACCGGGTACGCCAACGTGCCGACGGCGTCATCGAATACCTCGGGCGTCTCGATCATCAGGTCAAGCTGCGTGGCTTGCGTATCGAGCTGGGTGAAATCGAAACCCGCCTGATGCAGCATCCGCTGGTGCGTGAAGCCGTGGTGCTGGTGCAGGGCGGTAAACATCTGGTCGGCTATCTGGTGCTGGAAACTGCTCAGGCAGACGAACAATGGCAACAGGACGTCAAGGCGTGGCTGCTCGGCAGCCTGCCGGAATTCATGGTGCCGACCTATCTGATGACGCTGGCCAAATTGCCGGTCACCGCCAACGGCAAGCTCGATCGCAAAGCCTTGCCGCAGCCGGATGCCGCGCCGCAGCAAGCTTTTGTCGCGCCGCAGGATGCCATGCAAAAAGCCCTTGCGGCGATCTGGGAAGACGTCCTCGGTTTGCAACGCGTGGGTCTGGAGGACAACTTTTTCGAGCTGGGCGGCGATTCGATCATTTCGATTCAAGTGGTCAGCCGCGCGCGGCAGGCCGGGGTCCGTATCAGCCCGCGCGATCTGTTCCAGTATCAGACTGTGCGCAGTCTGGCGCTGGTCGCGATCTTCGACAGCCACAGTTCGGTGGATCAGGCACCGGCCACGGGCGAGGCCTTGTTGGGGCCGATCCAGCAGCAGTTCTTCAGCCGGGTGATGCCTCGGCGTGAACATTGGAACCAGTCCCTGTTGCTGACCCCGCGCGAGGCGCTGAATGCGCAGTGGCTCGATGCCGCATTGACCCATGTGATCAATCATCACGATGCCTTGCGCCTGCGTTTTGTCGAGGGCGCCGAAGGCTGGCAGCAAGCGTACGCCGCACAGGTCGAACGCGCTGATCTGTGGCTGCGCACGGCCGAGACGACCGAGCAACTGACCGCCCATTGCGACGATGCCCAGCGCAGTCTTGATCTGGCCAACGGGCCGTTGTTGCGCGCCGTGTTGGTGACCATGGCCGATGGCAGTCAGCGCCTGTCGCTGATCCTCCATCACCTGGTGGTGGACGGCGTGTCGTGGCGCGTGTTGCTGGAAGATCTGCAACAAGCCTACGAACAGCTGGCGGCGGGCGGTGGCGTGCAATTGCCGGCCAAAACCAGCGCGTTCCAGAGCTGGACGGCGCGCCTGAGCACCGAGGCTTCGCGCTTCGACGATCAACTGGCTTACTGGAAAGCCCAGCACCACGACGCACGGGATCTGCCGTGCGAGCGCCCTGAAGGCAGCCTGCAAAACCGCTTCGGGGAAAAGATCGAATGGCGTCTGGACGCCGAGCGCACGCGCCAATTGCTGCAACAGGCGCCGGCGGCGTATCGCACGCAGGTCAACGATCTGCTGCTGACGGCACTGGCGCGCACCATCAGTGGCTGGAGCGGTCAGCCGGGCACCTTGATTCAACTCGAAGGCCATGGCCGTGAAGACCTGTTCGACGACATCGACCTGACGCGCAGCATCGGCTGGTTCACCAGCCTGTTCGCCGTCAATCTGGTGGCGAGCGAGGATCTCGACGGTTCGATCAAGGCGATCAAAGAACAACTGCGTGCGGTGCCGGACAAAGGTCTGGGTTACGGCGTGCTGCGTTATCTGGCAGCGCCGTCGGTGCGTGAAGAGCTGGCGTTGCTGCCGCCGCCGCGCATCACCTTCAACTATCTGGGGCAATTCGACCGGCAGTTCGATGAGCAGGCGTTGCTGGTGCCATCCACCGAGTCCGGCGGTGTCGCCCAGGATTCACAGGCGCCGCTGGATAACTGGTTGACGATCGAAGGCCAGGTCTATGGCGGCGAATTGAGTCTGAGTTGGGGCTTCAGTTCGCAGATGTTCGACAGTGCCACCGTGCAAAGGCTGGCTGATCGCTACGCCGCCGAACTGACGGCACTGATCGAGCACTGCTGCACCCTCGACACCGCGCAAGCGACGCCATCGGACTTCCCGTTGGCACGCCTCAGCCAGGCGCAACTGGATGCGTTGCCGGTCGCCGCCGCTGTCATCGAAGATGTCTATCCGCTGTCGCCGATGCAGCAGGGCATGTTGTTCCACACCTTGTACGAACCGCAGGCCGAGGCCTATATCAGCCAGATGCGTCTGGACATCCAGGGCCTTGATCCGCAGCGTTTTGCCAGTGCCTGGCAAGCGGCGCTGGCGCGTCATGATGTGCTGCGCAGCAGCTTCCACTGGCAAGGCCTGGACAGCGCCCATCAGGTGATCAGCCGCGAGGTGCAACTGCCGCTGCAGATACTGGACAACACTGACACCGATGCGCTGGCCGAGACCGAGCGGGCGCAGGGTTTCGAACTCGACTGCGCGCCGTTGCTGCGCCTGAAACTGGTGCGCGCCGGCGCCGATCATTGGCACTTGATCTACACCAGCCATCACATCCTGATGGACGGCTGGAGTAATGCGCAGTTGCTCGGCGAGGTGATTTCCCACTACGCCGCCGGGCGCCCACTGCCGGCGCCGGTCGGGCATTACCGCGATTACATGGGTTGGTTGCAGCAGCAATCGGCAGGCGCCGGCAAGGCGTTCTGGAATGCTGCGCTGGCCCCGTTGCAGGCGCCGACGCTGCTTGCCGACACTCTGCGTCCACCCGTGGGCGGCCACGGCACAGACGAACATCGCGAGGTGCTCGACGAAGCCGCAACACGGCGTCTGGGCGAGTTCGCCCGTCAGCAGAAAGTCACCCTCAACACGTTGTTGCAAGCGGCCTGGAGCCTGCTGCTGCAACGCTACACCGGTCAGGACTGCGTAGCGTTCGGCGCCACAGTGGCCGGTCGTTCGGCTCCGCTGCCGGGCATCGAGCAGCAACTGGGGCTGTTCATCAACACCCTGCCGCTGGTGTGCAATCCGCGCCCGGATCATCGCGTCGGCCAGTGGCTGGCTGATCTGCAGGCGCAGAACCTGGCCCTGCGTGAGTTCGAGCATGTGCCGCTGTACGACATTCAGGGTTGGGCAGGGCATCAGGGCTCGGCGCTGTTCGACAGCCTGCTGGTGTTCGAAAACTTCCCGGTCGCCGAGGCGCTGAAACAAGGTGCTCCGGCCGGGTTGACCTTCGGCAACCTGCACAACCACGAACGCACCCACTATCCGCTGACGCTGGGTATCGAACTCGGTGCCACGCTGAGTCTGGAGATGAGCTACGACGCTGCACGATTCAGCGCCGCCCAGGTGCACAGGCTCTGCGCCAACCTGCGCCACTTGCTTGAGCAACTGATCAGCAATGCCACAGGCTGCCTGGGCAACCTGACGCTGCTCGATGACGCCACCACGCGCGCCATGCTCGCCCACTGTCAGCCGCCAGCGTTGCAGTTGCAGCATGCAGGTCTGGTGCACGAACGCATTGCCGCGCAGGCCAAAGCCACACCGCAGGCGCTGGCCGTGCAGTGCGGTGAACAGCGCCTGAGCTATGACGAACTGAACCGCCAGGCGAATCGCCTCGCCCACCGTTTGCTGGCCAGCGGTGCGGCGCCGGGCAAGCGTGTCGGCCTGGCGCTGCGTCGTGGCCCGCAAATGATCGTCAGCCTGCTGGCAGTGCTGAAGACGGGCGCCGCGTACGTGCCGCTTGATGCCAACTACCCGGCCCAGCGTCTGGCCTACATGATCGAAGACAGCCGTGTCGATCTGCTGCTCGATGAATCCGCTCTCCTGCAAGACGTGCCGCTTGCGGCTGACCTGGAGTATTTGCACCTGGGCGACATCATCCAGACGCTGGGCGCTTATCCGGACAGCGATCCGCTGAATCACGCCACGGCCGATGACCTGGCCTACGTGATCTACACCTCGGGCTCCACCGGTCAGCCAAAAGGCGTGGCGATTGCTCACGCGGCGCTGCGCGAGTTCTGCCAGACCGGTGCCGAGTATTCGGCGCTCACGGCCGATGATCGCGTGCTGCAGTTTGCGACCTTCAGCTTCGACGGTTTTGTCGAGCAGTGTTACCCGCCGCTGTGTGTCGGCGCGGCGCTGATCATGCGCGGCGACGAACTCTGGGACGTCGTGCAACTGGCGGACGAGATCGTCGACCATGGCGTGACTCTGGCGGACTTGCCGGCGGCCTACTGGTTCTTGCTGGCGCGTGAATGCGCGGGCGGCAACATCACCGGTCTGGGCGCGTTGCGTCAGGTGCATGTCGGCGGCGAAGCCATGTCGGTCGAAGGGCTGCGTCTGTGGCACGAAGCAGGACTGAGCCACGTGCGCTTGCTCAACACCTACGGGCCGACCGAGGCGACGGTGGTGTCGAGCGTTCACGACTGCCGCTTGAGTGATGCCAGCGACAGCTTCGGCATTCCGATTGGCCGGGCCATTGCTGGCCGCGCGTTGTACGTGCTCGACAGCGCCGGGCAATTGCTGCCTGCCGGTGGCGTCGGCGAGTTGTGCATTGGCGCGAGTGCCTGTCTGGCGCAGCAGTATTTCGATCGTCCGGCCCTCACCGCCGAACGTTTCCTGCCAGACCCGTTTGCCACCGAGCCGGGGGCGCGGCTGTATCGCAGTGGCGACCTGGCGCGTTACAACGAAAACGCTGATCTGGAGTACGCCGGGCGTATCGACCACCAGGTGAAGATCCGTGGCTTGCGCATTGAAATGGGTGAAATCGAAGCCTGCCTGCAAGCACAGGAGGGCGTGCGCGCCGCTGCGGTGATCGCTCAGGATTTCCCGGGTGGCGCGCAACTGGTGGCTTATGTGGTGCCCGAGACAGGAACCGAACCTGCGACCGCGCAGGCGCAGTGGCTGGACTCGCTCAAGGCTTCGCTGCAACAGCTGCTGCCTGATTACATGGTGCCGGCGCACCTGCTGTCGCTGGACGCGTTGCCGTTGAACAACAATGGCAAACTTGATCGTACCGCGCTGCCGAAAGTCGAACTGAGCCAGGACCTGAGCGTTTATGCGGCGCCGCAGACCTTGCTGCAAGTGCAATTGGCGCAGATCTGGGAAGCCGTGCTGGAGTCCGGCACCGTGGGGCTCAACGATCACTTCTTCGAGCGAGGCGGTCACTCGCTGCTGGCCACCCAGGTGATTTCCCGGGTCCGCCAGACGCTCAAACTCGATGTGCCGATGCGCACCCTGTTCGAGCAGCCGACGCTGCAAGCCTTTGCCGCCGCCTGCGCCACCCTGCAACACAGCGAAAGCGTGCCGATGATGGCGCTGCAGCGCGGTGCTGCACTGGCGTTGTCTTATGCCCAGGAACGGCAGTGGTTCCTCTGGCAGCTGGAGCCGGACAGTGCCGCTTACCACGTGCCCAGTGCGCTGCGCTTGCGCGGTGCTCTGGACATCACCGCGTTGCAGAACAGCTTCAATCAATTGGTGGCGCGTCACGAGCCGTTGCGCACCACGTTCCGTCAGGACGACGAGCGCACTGTGCAGGTGATTCATGCGCAAGGCCAATTGACGATTGAACAGCACAGTCTCGACGCCGAGGACAATCTTTCGAGCTGGGTACAGGCGCAGATTCGTCAGCCGTTCGATCTGCTGAACGGGCCGCTGCTGCGCGTCAGCCTGTTGCGCTTGGCGGCGGATGATCACGTGCTGGTGATCACTCAGCACCACATTGTTTCTGACGGCTGGTCGATGCAAGTGATGGTGCGCGAACTGATGGCGATGTATGCCGCAGAACGCGCCGGAAAACCGCTCGAACTCGCCGCGCTGCCGCTGCAATACGCCGATTTCGCGCAGTGGCAACGGCAGTGGATGGAGGCGGGCGAGCGGCAGCGTCAACTCGATTATTGGGTGGGCCAGCTTGGCGGCGAACAACCGGTGCTGGAGTTGCCGCTGGACCATTCGCGTCCGGCAGTGCAGAGCTACCGTGGCGCGCGGCTGGAGGCGCCATTGGAATCTGCATTGAGCGCGCAGTTGCAGGCGCTTGCCGGACGTGAGGGGGTGACGATGTTCATGCTCTTGCTGGCCTCGTTTCAGACCCTGCTGCACCGCTACAGCGGTCAGGACGATATCCGCGTCGGCGTGCCGATTGCCAACCGCAACCGCGCCGAAACCGAGGGCCTGATCGGCTTCTTCGTCAACACCCAGGTGATGCGCGCACAGTTTGCCGGCGACCTGAGTTTCCGTGATCTGCTGGCGCAGACCCGGCAGGCTGCAATGGGCGCCCAGGCGCATCAGGATCTGCCGTTCGAGCAATTGGTGGAAGCACTGGCGCCGGAGCGCAGCCTCAGCCACAGCCCGTTGTTCCAGGTGCTGTTCAACCATCAGCGTGACGCCGCGCCGGTCACCGATGTGGCGGATCTGCGCATCGAAGGCCTGCCGTGGGACAGCGCCACCGCACAGTTCGACTTGACCCTGGACACCACGGAAACCGCCGCCGGGCTGATGGTCAGCCTGACCTACGCCAGCGACTTGTTTGAAGCGGCAACCATCGCGCGCCTGTTCGAACACTGGCAGGCATTGTTGCGGGCGATTGTCGCAGCGCCGCAGCAATCGGTCGCTGCGTTGCCGATGCTCGCCGCGCAAGAACGCCAACGGATTCTCGAAGACTGGAACGCTACCGCCACCGAGTACCCGTTACACCTGAGCGTGCAGCAGCTGATCGAGGCACAGGTCCTGCGCACCCCGGACGCCGCAGCGCTGAAGTTCGCCGATGAATGCCTGAGCTACGCGCAGCTCAATGCCCGCGCCAACCGGTTGGCACACAAGCTGATGGCGCTGGGTGTCGGACCTGAAAGCCTGGTCGGCATCGCTGCCGAACGGTCGATGGAAATGGTCGTCGGTCTGTTGGCCGTGCTCAAGGCCGGAGGCGCCTACGTGCCGCTCGACCCGGAATACCCGCAGGATCGCCTGGCCTACATGATCGAAGACAGCGGCGTGCAGCTGTTGCTGACCCAGGCGCATCTGCTCGATGCCTTGCCATTGAACGGGCAGGTGCAAACCCTGTTGCTTGAAGCATCGCTGGAGGGCTTCGCCAGCCACAATCCGGACGTGGCGGTCACCGGTGAAAACCTCGCCTATGTGATTTACACCTCAGGCTCCACCGGCAAACCGAAAGGTGCCGGCAACCGTCATGTCGCCCTGACCAACCGTCTGTGCTGGATGCAACAGGCCTATGAGATCGGCGCGGGCGACAGCGTGCTGCAGAAGACGCCGTTCAGCTTTGACGTTTCGGTGTGGGAGTTCTTCTGGCCACTGATGACCGGCGCACGGCTGGTCGTCGCAGCGCCGGGCGATCACCGCGATCCAGCCAAACTGGTGGCGTTGATCAAGCGCGAACACATCACCACGCTGCACTTTGTGCCGTCGATGTTGCAGGCCTTCCTGCAGGACGCCGACGTTGCCACGTGCACCAGCCTGCAACGCATCGTGTGCAGCGGCGAAGCGCTGCCGGCGGACGCGCAACAGCAAGTCTTCGCCAAACTGCCAACGGCCGGGCTTTATAACCTTTACGGCCCGACGGAAGCCGCCATCGACGTCACGCACTGGACGTGTGTAGAGGAGGGCCGCGACAGCGTGCCGATCGGACAGCCGATTGCCAACCTCGGCTGCTACATCCTTGACGATAACCTCGAACCGGTGCCGACCGGTGTGCTCGGCGAGTTGTACCTGGCGGGTGTCGGTCTGGCGCGGGGCTACCATCAGCGTCCGGCGCTGACCGCCGAACGTTTTGCCGTCAGCCCCTATGGCGATGGCGAGCGGATCTACCGCACCGGTGACCTGGCGCGTTACCGCGCCGACGGCGTGATCGAATACGCCGGCCGGATCGACCATCAGGTCAAGCTGCGCGGCTTGCGTATCGAGCTCGGTGAAATCGAAGCGCGTCTGCTGGAGCATGGCAACGTCCGTGAAGCGGCGGTGCTGGTGATCGACGGCAAGCTGCTGACCGCTTACGTGGTGTTGAACGAAGAAAGCGCGGATTGGCGCGACACTCTGAGGCGGCATCTGCAAGCCGGACTGCCGGAGTACATGGTGCCCAATCAGTGGCTGAATCTTGCGCAGATGCCGTTGAGCCCCAACGGCAAGCTGGATCGCAAGGCGCTGCCGAAGCCTGAATCGGGGGCGGGCAAGGCCGAATACATCGCGCCGCGCAATGCGCTGGAGCAACGCATCGCTGCGGTGTGGGCCGATGTACTGAAGCTGCCGCGAGTCGGGCTGGGCGATAACTTCTTTGAACTGGGTGGCGATTCGATCATTTCGATTCAGGTGGTGGCCCGTGCCCGTCAGGCCGGCATCCGCTTTACCCCCAAAGACTTGTTCCAGTACCAGACCGTCCAGGCACTGGCGGGTGTGGCGACGCTGGGCGATGGCGCGGGGCAGATCGATCAGGGCCCGGTCGGCGGCGCTACGCCGCTTTTGCCGTTCCAGCAGTGGTTCTTCGCGACGGACATTGCCGAGCGTCACCACTGGAACCAGTCGGTGATGCTCAAGCCGGCCATCAGCATCGAGGCCGATGCACTTGAGCAAGCCTTGCAAGTGTTGGTCGAGCATCACGATGCCTTGCGCCTGTCGTTCACTGAAACGAGCGACGGCTGGACCGCGAATCACCATGCAACAACCGTCAGACACGAGCTGTTGATGCAGGCTTCGGTCAGCGATGAACAACAATTGCAGGACGCCTGCCTGGCAGCGCAGCGCAGCTTCGACCTGGCGCAAGGCCCGCTGTTGCGTGGCTTGCTGGTGACTGTGGGCGAT
The DNA here is from genome assembly GCF_048654275.1 of Candidatus Pseudomonas auctus. Lineage (NCBI taxonomy): Bacteria > Pseudomonadati > Pseudomonadota > Gammaproteobacteria > Pseudomonadales > Pseudomonadaceae > Pseudomonas > Candidatus Pseudomonas auctus. The sequence continues at coordinate 248,645 of NZ_JBJYZK010000004.1, forward strand.
GGTTCGCAACGCTTGCTGCTGGCGGTGCACCACCTGGTGGTGGACGGTGTGTCCTGGCGCATTCTGCTGGAAGATCTACAAAGCGCTTATCAGCAGCGCATCGACGGCAAGCCCCTGGTTCTGCCGGCCAAGACCAGCGCCTTCAAGCATTGGGCAGAACGTTTGCAACAGCACGCGCCACGACTCGCGGGTGAACTCGAGCTGTGGCGTACGCAACTGGCCGATGCGCCGGTCGACCTGCCGTGCATCAATCCGCAGGCCAGTCTGCAAAACCGCGATGCGCACACCGTACAGACGCGCCTCGATCAAGCGTTGACCCGACAACTGCTGCAACAGGCGCCGGCGGCGTATCGCACTCAGGTCAATGACTTGCTGATGACCGCGCTGGCCCGAGTCATCTGCCGCTGGACGGGGCAGGCCTCGACCTTGATTCAGCTGGAAGGACACGGTCGTGAAGACCTGTTCGACGACCTTGACCTGAGTCGCAGCGTCGGCTGGTTCACCAGCCTGTTCCCGGTGCGCCTGACCCCGACTGCGTCGGTCGACGGTTCGATCAAGCAGATCAAGGAACAGTTGCGGGCGATTCCCGGCAAGGGCCTGGGCTTCGGTGTGCTGCGTTACTTCGGTGATGAAGCGACCCGCCGTGAGCTGGCGGCGCTGCCGACACCGCGCATCACGTTCAACTACCTCGGACAATTCGACCGCCAGTTCGATGACGGCGCGCTGTTCGCCCCGGCCCGCGAAAAGGCCGGGGACGAACAGAGCCCGTTGGCGCCACTGGGCAACTGGCTGGAACTCAATGGTCAGGTTTACGCGGGCGAGTTGAGTCTGGGCTGGACGTTCAGCCGCGAGATGTTCGATGAAGCCACCATTCAGCGTCTGGCCGATGAGTACGCGATCGAACTGGCGGCGCTGATCGAGCATTGCTGCGCTGCACAGAACGCCGGCGTCACGCCGTCGGACTTCCCGTTGGCGCCGCTCGACCAGCAACAGCTCGATGCCTTGCCGGACGCCGGTGCCGAGGTCGAAGACATCTACCCGCTGTCGCCGATGCAACAGGGCATGTTGTTCCACAGCCTGTACGAACAGGGTTCGGGGGATTACATCAACCAGATGCGCGTCAGCGTCGAAGGCCTCGATCCCGAGCGTCTGCGTCAGGCCTGGCAGGGCGCGGTCGATCGCCATGCGATTCTGCGTACGCGTTTCGTGTGGATCTCCGAGCAGGAGCAGCCGCTGCAAATCGTCCAGCGTCAGGCCGAATTGCCGTTCAGCCTGCATGACTGGCGAGGTCGCGCTGACCTGACGGGGGCGCTCGACGTGCTGGCACAGGAGCAACTGCAACAAGGCTTCGACCTGTTGCAGGCACCCCTGCTGCGTCTGGTGCTGGTCCGCACTGACGATGACCGCTTTGAGATGATCTACACCAGCCATCACATTCTCATGGACGGCTGGAGCAACTCGCAGTTGCTCGGCGAAGTGATGCAGCGCTACGCCGGTGAAACCCCGGCCGCGCCGGTGGGCCGTTATGGCGATTACATTGGCTGGCTGCAGCGTCAGGACGGTCAGGCCAGCGAGCGATTCTGGACTGAGCGTCTGGCCGACCTGGATGAGCCGACCCACCTGGCCCGCAGCTGCCTCGATACGCTGGCGACCGCCGGGCAGAGCGGTTACGACCAGCAGACCCGTTGGCTGGACCGTGAGCGGACTCAACGTCTGGGGGCGTTCGCCCGTCAGCACAAGGTCACCCTCAATACCGTGGTGCAGGCCGCCTGGTTGTTGCTGTTGCAGCGTTACACCGGGCAACCGACCGTGGCGTTCGGCGCTACGGTCGCCGGGCGTCCGGCCGAGCTGCCAGGTGTCGAGCAACAGATCGGTTTGTTCATCAACACCTTGCCGGTGATCGCCACCCCGCGTGTCGAGCAATCCCTCGGTGAGTGGCTGCAAACGGTGCAGGCGCTGAACCTGGCCATGCGCGAATTCGAATACACGCCACTGGCGGACATTCAGCGCTGGTCCGGGCAACGCGGCGAAGGCTTGTTCGACAGCCTGCTGGTGTTCGAGAACTACCCGGTGTCGGAGGCGTTGAACAACGGTGCGCCGCAAGGCTTGCGTTTCGACCAGGCACGCAGCCAGGAACAGACCAACCTGCCGTTGACGGTGCTGGTGGACCTGAGCGACAGCCTGTCGTTGCAATTGGCCTATGCCCGGCAGCATTTCAGCGCTGCGCAGATCGAGCAGATCGCCAGCCACTTGCAGCACCTGTTGCAGCAAATGGCCGACTCGCCCGCGCAACGTCTGCTGGCCGATCTGAGCCTGTTCGATGCCGCACAACAACAGGCGACGCTGCACGACTGGAACCGTGCGCCAGCCACCTTTGCCCAAACCCGCACCCTGTCACAGCTGATCGAAGCACAGGTGCGTCGCGCACCGCAGGCGATTGCCGTGAGTCTGGGCGAGGAGCAATTGAGCTACGGCGAACTCAACGCCCGTGCCAACCGTCTGGCTCATGCCCTGATCGCGCGGGGTGTCGGTGCCGATGTGCTGGTGGGTCTGGCTGCCGAGCGATCCATCGAAATGATCGTCGGCCTGGTCGCCATCCTCAAGGCTGGCGGGGCTTACCTGCCGCTGGATCCGCAGTACCCGGCCGAACGTCTGCAGTACATGATCGAGGACAGCGGCATTGCCCTGCTGCTGATGCAGCCGGGTGTGCTCGATCACCTGGAGGTTGCCGAGAGCGTTGAAACCCTGCTGTTGGGTGATGACAGCCGCTGGCAGGATCAGTTGGCAACCGACCCGCAGGTCTGGGCCGACAGCGCCAGCCTCGCTTACGTGATCTACACCTCGGGCTCCACCGGCAAACCGAAAGGTACGCTGCTGGCTCACGACAACGTGCTGCGCCTGTTCGAGGCAACAGAGCCTTGGTTCAGCTTCGGTGCCGAGGATCGCTGGACGCTGTTCCACTCCTACGCATTTGACTTCTCGGTCTGGGAAATCTTCGGCGCACTGCTGCATGGCGGGCGCCTGGTGATCGTGCCGCACAGCGTCAGCCGCTCGCCGCAGGAGTTCCATGCGCTGCTGTGCCGTGAGCGCATCACCGTGCTCAACCAGACGCCTTCGGCATTCAAGCAACTGATGCAGGTCGCTTGCGACGCGCCCCAGGATCCGCAACTGTCGTTGCGTTACGTGGTGTTTGGCGGTGAAGCGCTGGAAGTACGCAGCCTGCGCCCATGGTTCGAACGCTTCGGCGATACCGCGCCACAGCTGATCAACATGTACGGCATCACCGAAACCACGGTTCATGTGACTTACCGTCCGTTGACCCTGGCCGATCTCGAACAGGACGCCGGCAGCCCGCTGGGCGAGCCGATCCCGGACCTGGGCTGGTACGTGCTCGACGCCGACCTGAAACCGGTGGCCAAGGGCTGCATCGGCGAGTTGCACGTCAGCGGCGCCGGGCTGGCACGCGGTTATCTCAAGCGTGCCGACCTCAGCGCCTTGCGTTTCGTGCCCAACCCGTTCGGGGGCGACGGTGCGCGGCTGTATCGCACCGGTGACCTGGCGCGCTATCGCGCCGATGGCCGGATCGAGTACGCCGGGCGCATCGACCATCAGGTGAAGATCCGTGGTTTCCGGATCGAGCTGGGTGAAATCGAGGCGCAACTGTTGGCACTGCCGCAAATCCGTCAGGCCGTGGTGCTGGATCAGCCAGGCGCCGGCGGCGTGCAGCTGGTGGCGTATCTGGTGGCCGATCAGTCGGTCGAACTCGACCAACAGGGCCAGTGGCGTGAGCTCCTGCGCCAGGCGCTCAAGCACAATCTGCCGGATTACATGGTGCCGGCGCACCTGTTGCTGCTCGACAGCCTGCCGCTGACCGCCAACGGCAAGCTTGACCGCAAGGCCCTGCCACAACCGGACGCCAGCCTGCTGCAAAACAGCTATGTGGCGCCCGAAAGTGAACTGCAACAGCAGATCGCCGGGGTCTGGGCCGACGTCTTGAAACTGGAGCGGGTCGGCCTGACAGACAACTTCTTCGAACTCGGTGGCCATTCCTTGCTGGCCACCCAGGTGGCCCTGCGTCTGCGCGAGTTGCTGGGCTTCGACGTGCCGTTGGCCAGCCTGTTCGCCAGTGCCGATCTGGCGGCTTTCAGCGACGCCGTACAAGCTCTGCAACCCGATTTGCAGCCCGTTCATGATGTTTTGGCTAAATCCTTGGAGGCTCTCAATCGTTTATCAGCAGATGAACTTGAAAAACTGATTTCCTGAGAGGACCACGGCATGCAGCAGTTGATTGAATCGGTAGGCGCGCTTTCTCCCGAGAAACGCAAGGCGCTGGCGATTCTACTGGGCAAACAGGGCATTAACCTTTATGGCATCGCGCCGATTTTTCGGCGCACCGAAGGTGAACCGCTGCTTTTGTCTTATGCCCAGGAGCGGCAGTGGTTTCTCTGGCAGATGGAGCCGGACAGCGCGGCGTACCACATTCCCACGGCGTTGCGCTTGCACGGTGCCCTGGACATGGCGGTACTGCAGCGCAGTTTCGATACGCTGATCGAGCGTCACGAAAGTCTGCGCACCGGGTTTGCCCGAGGTGATCAGGACAAGGCCATTCAGCTGATCAAGGCGCCGTTTGCCTTGCAGATCGAGGTTCGCGAGCTGGAGGGCGAAGTCGATGAGCCGCGTTTGCGCGCGGCCATCGAGGCCGAAATTGCCCGCCCGTTCGATCTCGAACAGGACACCTTGCTGCGCGTCTGCCTGCTGCGGCTGGCACCGGACGATCACGTTCTGGTGATGGTGCAACATCACATCATTTCCGATGGCTGGTCGATGCAAGTGATGGTCGGCGAACTGATCGAGCTCTATGCCGGGTTCAGTCAGGGCGCACCGGCCACGCTGGCACCGTTGCCGATCCAGTACGCCGATTTCGCCCAGTGGCAACGCAGCTGGATGGACGCCGGTGAGCGCGAACGGCAATTGAGCTATTGGGTCGAGCATCTGGGTTCGGATCCGGGCGTGCTGGAACTGCCGGCCGATCACCCACGCCCGCTGGTGCAAAGCTATCGCGGTGCACGTCTGGATATGCAGCTGGACGCCGCGTTGAGCAAAGGCCTGCAAGATCTTGCGCGTCGTGAAGGCGTGACGATGTTCATGCTGTTGCTGGCAGCGTTCCAGACCTTGCTGCATCGCTACAGCGGTCAGGACGACATTCGCATCGGCGTGCCGATTGCCAACCGCAACCGTGCGGAAACCGAAGGGCTGATCGGCTTTTTCGTCAACACCCAGGTCTTGCGTGCCACCCTCGACAGCAGCATGACGTTCAGCGCCTTGCTGGCCCAGGCCAGGCAATCGGCGCTGGGCGCCCAGGCGCATCAGGATCTGCCGTTCGAGCAATTGGTCGAAGCCCTGGCGCCGGAGCGCAGCCTGAGCCGCAGCCCGTTGTTCCAGGTGATGTTCAACCACCAGAGTGGCGCGCGGCAGGCCAGGCAGGCCATGCAACTGCCGGGGCTTGCCGTTGAAAGTGTGAACTGGGACAGCCTCACGGCGCAGTTCGACCTGACCCTGGAAACCCATGAATCGCCGGAAGGCGTGTGGGCCTCGCTGATCTATGCCACGGACCTGTTTGAAGCGGCGTCCATCGAGCGTATGGGCAGGCATTTGCAGACGTTGCTCAAGGCTATCGTCAGCGATGCGCAACAACGTGTCGGCGAGTTGCCATTGCTCGATGCCCGTGAGCGGCAGGTATTGCTGCACGACTGGAACCCCGTGGACGCACCGTTTGCCAGCGATCTGTGCATTCATCAGTTGATCGCTCGTCAGGCGATTCGGACCCCGGATGCGCGGGCGGTGACCTTTGCCGAGCGGCATCTGACCTATGCTCAGCTTGAAGCACGGGCCAACCCGTTGGCGCATGCCTTGATCGAGCGAGGCGTCGGCCCGGAGGTGCGCGTCGGTGTGGCGATGCAGCGCTCGGAGCATCTGCTGGTCGCGCTGCTGGCCGTGCTCAAGGCCGGGGGCGTGTACGTGCCGCTCGACCCGGATTACCCGGCCGATCGCGTCGCCTACATGCTCGAAGACAGCCGTGCGCTGTGCCTGCTGACCGAACGGGAGGTCGCCGCCAGTCTGGCGATTGCGGCGGACACCGACGTGCTGCTGATGGACAACGCCGCCGATGATTTCGCCGCGTACCCGGCGCATGCACCGCAAACGCGGGTGTCGGCCGACAACCTTGCGTATGTGATTTACACCTCCGGTTCGACCGGCAAACCGAAAGGCGTGGCGATTGCCCATCGCAACGTACTGGCGCTGATCGACTGGTCGCAATCGGTGTACAGCCGCGATGATATTCAAGGCGTGCTGGCCTCGACGTCGGTGTGTTTCGACCTGTCGGTGTGGGAGCTGTTTGTCACACTGGCCAACGGCGGTTCGTTGATCATCGCCCGTAATGCCCTGGAGTTGCCGCAGTTGCCGGCCCGCGATCAGGTGCGTCTGATCAACACCGTACCGTCGGCGATTGCCGCCCTGCAACGCAGCGGCGAGATCCCGCCGAGCGTGCGCATCATCAATCTGGCCGGCGAGCCGCTCAAGCAGTCGCTGGTCGACACCTTGTATGCGCAACCGACGGTCGAACACGTTTTCGACCTGTACGGCCCGTCGGAAGACACCACCTATTCGACCTGGACACGGCGCACGGCCGGTGGCCAGCCAAGCATCGGCCGGCCGCTGAAACACACCGCCAGCTATGTCCTTGATGGCGAGCTGCAACCGGTGCCGCAAGGCGTCGCCGCCGAACTTTATCTGGCCGGTGCCGGCATCACCCGCGGTTATCTGGCACGGCCGGCGTTGACCGCAGAAAAGTATCTGCCGAACCCGTTCGGCGCTCCGGGCGAGCGTTTCTACCGCACCGGTGACCTGACGCGTTATCAGGCTGACGGCAACCTGCAATACGTCGGGCGTATCGACCATCAGGTCAAGGTGCGTGGTTTTCGCATCGAGCTGGGCGAGATCGAAGCGCGTCTGCTGCAACAAGACACGGTGCGCGAACTGGCGGTGCTGGCGCAGGAAGGCGCGAGCGGTCAGCAATTGGTCGCCTACATCGTGCCGAGCGCTGCGCTGGGTAACGCCGAAGAACGAGCGCGGCTGCGTGAAGTGCTCAAGGCCGGCCTGCGCGAGCACCTGCCGGAATACATGGTGCCGGCGCACCTGCTGTTCCTTGAACAACTGCCGCTGACGCCCAACGGCAAGCTCGATCGCAAGGCTTTGCCCAAACCTGACGCAGCGCTCGAGCAGTACACCTATCTGGCGCCGGGCAACGACAACGAACGGCAGTTGTGCGAGATCTGGCAAGCCGTGCTCGGGCTGGAGCAGGTAGGCGTCACGGATAACTTCTTTACCCTTGGCGGCGACTCGATCATCTCCATCCAGGTGGTCAGCCGTGCACGTCAGGCCGGCCTGCGCATCACCCCCAAGGATCTGTTCCAGTACCAGACTGTGCAAGGTCTGGCCCGGGTCGCTCAGCGGGGTGAAGCGGCGTTCAGCATCGAGCAGGGCGCTGTCACCGGCAGCACGCCGTTGCTGCCGTTCCAGCAACGATTCTTCGAACTGGCGATTCCCGAGCGGCAGCGCTGGAACCAGTCGTTGCTGCTGAAACCTTCCCAGGCCATTGACGCCAGTGTCCTCGAGCAGGCCTTGCAGGCGCTGGTTGCGCATCACGATGCCTTGCGCCTGAGCTTCAGCGAAGGCGCTGAAGGCTGGACGGCCATGCACCGCGCGCCGGATAACCGGCCGTTGCTGCAACAGGCGAGCGTGCAGCACACCGACGAAATCGAAGCGGTGTGCGACGCCGCGCAAGGCAGCCTCGATCTGCAAGACGGCCCGTTGTTGCGCGCCGTGCTGTTGAATGTGGCTGACGGCAGCCAGCGCTTGTTGCTGGCGATCCACCACCTGGTGGTCGACGGTGTGTCCTGGCGCGTGTTGCTGGAAGATTTGCAGAATGCCTGCGAGCAGGCGCAAAGCGGCCAGGGGATCAAGCTCGCGGCCAAGACCAGCCCGTTCAAGGACTGGGCGCAACGTCTGCAAACATTCGCCACCGGCGAGCTGCACAACGAACTGACGTGGTGGGCCGGACAGTTGGGCGAGGCGCCCGCCGATCTTCCCTGCGACAACCCCGCGGCGAGCCTGCAAAACCGTCACGCGGTGAGCGTGGAAACCCGCCTGAATGCGGATCAGACCCGCCAACTGTTGCAGCAGGCGCCCGCCGCCTATCGCACGCAGATCAACGATGTGCTGCTGACAGCACTGGCGCGGGTGATCAGCCGCTGGACCGGTCAGGCCTCGACCCTGATCCAACTCGAAGGTCATGGCCGTGAAGAACTGTTCGACGACATCGACCTGAGCCGCACCGTTGGCTGGTTCACCAGCCTGTTCCCGGTGCGTCTGACCCCGGCCGTGGGCCTGGCCGACTCGCTCAAGTCAGTCAAGGAACAGCTGCGTGGCGTACCGAACAAGGGCCTGGGTTTTGGTGCCCTGCGTTACCTGGGCGATGAACACGCGCGGCAGACGCTCGCCGCGCAGCCGGTCCCGCGCATTACCTTCAACTACCTGGGCCAGTTCGACAGCCAGTTCGACGAGGCCGCGCTGTTTGTGCCTGCCAGTGAAAGCACCGGCCGCGAACAGAGTTCGCTGGCACCGCTGGCGAACTGGCTGGACATCAACGGCAAGGTCTATGGTGGTGAGCTCAACCTCAGCTGGTCGTTCAGCCACGAAATGTTCAATCAGGCGACGATCCAGCGTCTGGCTGACGACTATGCGCAAGAACTCAATGCGCTGATCGCCCATTGCTGTGAAGCGCACAACCGCGGTGTGACGCCGTCGGACTTCCCGCTGGCTGAGCTGACTCAGGCGCAGCTCGATGCGCTGATCACGGATCCGCAAGCGGTGGACAACGTTTATCCGCTGTCGCCGATGCAGCAGGGCATGCTCTTCCACACCCTGTACGAACAAGGTTCGGGGGATTACATCAACCAGATGCGGGTGTCGGTGGAAGGGCTTGATGTCGAGCGTTTCCGTCAGGCCTGGCAAGCGGCGCTGGAGTCCCATGACATTCTGCGCACGCGGTTTGTCTGGGGAGGGGAGCAGGCCCAGCCGCTTCAGATCGTCGAACGCTCGGCGACGCTGCCGTTTACCGTTCACGACTGGCGCGGCCAGCCGGGCGAAGCGCTGGATGCGCTGGCCGAGGCCGAGCGCAACCGTCCGTTCGATCTAAACGAGGTGCCGTTGTTGCGCCTGGTGGTGGTGCGTACCGCGCAAGACCGTCACGAACTGCTCTACACCAGTCACCACATTTTGCTGGACGGCTGGAGCAACTCGCAGTTGCTCGGTGAAGTGCTGCAGCGCTATGCCGGGCAAGTGCCTGCAGCGCCCATTGGCCGCTACAGCGATTACATCGCCTGGCTGCAGCGTCAGGACAGTCGCCTCAGCGAGCAATTCTGGCTTGAGCGTCTGGCTCAATTCGATGAGCCAACCCGTCTGGCCCAGGGTTTGGCGGATCGTTCGGCGAACGCCGATGGCGGTACCGGACACTATCAGCAGTGGATCGACGCCACTGGCACGTTGCGCTTGAGTGAGTTTGCCCGTCAGCAAAAAGTCACCCTTAACACCCTGGTGCAGGCGGCGTGGCTGTTGCTGTTGCAACGTTACACCGGGCAACCGACCGTGGCCTTCGGCGCCACTGTGTCGGGACGTCCGGCCAACCTGCCGGGGGTCGAGCAGCAGGTCGGCCTGTTCATCAACACCTTGCCGGTGATTGCCCGTCCGGAACCGCAACTGACGGTCAGCCAGTGGCTGCAAACCGTGCAGGAACTCAACATCGCCCTGCGTGATTTCGAACACACGCCACTGGCAGATATCCAGCGCTGGTCGGGGCAGGGCAGCGACGGCCTGTTCGATAACCTGTTGGTGTTCGAGAACTACCCGATCTCCGAAGCGCTGGAGCAAGGCTCGTCGCTGGGCCTGAAGTTCGGCGCGGTCGACACCCGTGAACAAACCAATTTCCCGCTGACGGTCGGGGTCAACCTCGGCGAAACCCTCTCGGTGCATTACAGCTTTGCCGCCGCCCGTTTCAGCCCGGACTCCATTGTGCGTTTGCACGCGCAACTGGCCTCGCTGCTGGAGCAGTTCGTACAGTCGGCGAATGCGCGTCTCGGCGCGTTGACCCTGCTCAGCGGTGAAGAGCAGCGTCGATTGCAGGAAAACAATCGTGCGCAACCGTGCACGGATCCGTTGCTGGTGCATCAGCGCATCGCGGTGATTGCGGCGCAGCAGGCGCAACAGGAAGCCGTGCGTTGTGGCGATCAGGCGTTGACCTTCGCCGAGCTTGAAAGCCACGCCAATCGCCTCGCGCATGTGCTGATCAATGAAGGCGTCGGGCCGGAAGTGCGCGTCGGCGTAGCCCTGCCGCGCAGCCCATCGATGCTGGTGGCCTTGCTCGCGGTGCTCAAGGCCGGCGGCGCCTATGTGCCGCTGGATGCCAGTTATCCGCGCGAGCGCCTGGCCTATCTGATCGAAGACTCGGGCATCGCGCTGTTGCTCAGCGATTCGCAACTGCGTCCTCGGTTGCCACTGAGCGCCGGAGTGCGTGCCCTGGATCTGGACACGTTGTCGACTGCCGAATGGCCAGACGTTGCGCCGCAGGTCGAGGTACACGCGCAAAACCTGGCTTACGTGATTTACACCTCGGGTTCCACCGGCCAGCCCAAGGGTGTGTGCGTGGAGCACGGACCGCTGGCGATGCATTGCCAGGCCATCGGCCAGCGCTATGAAATGACCCCGGACGATTGCGAGCTGCACTTCATGTCGTTCGCGTTCGACGGCGCTCATGAACGCTGGTTGACCCCGCTGACCCATGGCTCGCGGCTGTTGCTGCGCGATGACAGTCTGTGGAGCCCGGAGCAGACCTACACCGCCATGCAACAACACGGCGTGACGGTGGCGGCGTTCCCGCCGGTGTACTTGCAGCAATTGGCCGGGCACGCCGAACAGGTCGGCCAGCCGCCCGCTGTGCGGATCTACTGTTTCGGCGGCGATGCCGTGCCCAACGACAGTTTCGAGCGGGCGCGTGCGGCGCTGGCGCCGCAGTACATCATCAACGGTTACGGGCCGACCGAAACCGTGGTCACCCCATTGATCTGGAAGGCCGGGCGGCATGACGCATGCGGCGCAGCCTATGCACCGATCGGCACGCGGATCGGCGACCGCAGCACCTGTGTGCTCAGCGCTGACCTCAATGCGTTGCCCCAGGGCGTGATGGGCGAGCTGTATCTGGGCGGCACCGGGCTGGCCCGGGGTTATCTGGATCGTCCGGCGCTGACCGCTGAGCGCTTTGTACCCGATCCATTCGGGGCGCCGGGCAGTCGTCTGTACCGCAGCGGTGACCTGGTGCGTGAGCGCGCCGATGGCGTGTTCGACTATCAGGGCCGCGTCGATAACCAGGTGAAAATCCGTGGTTTCCGCATCGAACTGGGCGAAATCGAAGCGCGTCTGCTGGAACTGAGCAGCGTGCGCGAAGCCGTGGTGCTGGCGCATGCCGGGCCAAGCGGCAAGCAACTGGTGGCCTATCTGGTCCCGACACAATCGGTGGCAGACGCACATCTGGCTGAATGGCGCGACAGCGTGCGCAACGCTCTCAAGGAGAGTCTGCCAACGCACATGGTGCCGGCGCACTTGATGGTGCTGGCGCACCTGCCGCTGACCCCGAACGGCAAACTGGACCGCAAGGCGCTGCCTGCACCGGACGCCAGTCTGCTGCAGAACAGCTACGTGGCGCCGCGCAATGAAATGGAGCAACGTATCGCCACGATCTGGGCCGATGCGCTGCGCCTTGAGCAGGTCAGCGCCACGGACAATTTCTTCGAGCTGGGCGGCGATTCGATCATCTCGATTCAAGTAGTCGGCCGTGCGCGGCAGGCCGGTATCCAGTTCACGCCCAAGGATCTGTTCCAGCACCAGACCGTGCAGGCACTGGCGGCGGTAGCACAGTCGGGCGGCACGGTGTTGAGCATCGACCAGGGGCCGGTCAGCGGTGCGACGCCGTTGTTGCCGTCCCAGCAATGGTTCTTCGCCAGCGAGATCCCCGAGCGGCATCACTGGAACCAGTCGTTGCTGCTCAAACCGGCGATGACGCTGCACGCCGAGACCGTTGCGCAGGTGCTCCAGGCACTGGTTGCGCATCACGATGCCTTGCGCCTGTCGTTCATTGAAACGACTGACGGCTGTACAGCCACTCACCGCCCGATCGAGCCTGTGCAAGCACTGCTCTGGCAGCGCACGCTGACGGAATCGGCTGCAATCGAAGTGCTCTGTCAGCAGGCCCAGGGCAGTCTCGATCTGCACGACGGTCCGCTGCTGCGCGGCGTGCTGTTCGATCTGCCGGATCAGACTCAGCGCTTGTTGCTGGTGGTGCATCACCTGGTGGTCGACGGTGTTTCCTGGCGGATCCTGCTGGAAGATCTGCAAACCGCATTCAGCCAGATCCAGGCCGGACGCGAGGTCGCGTTGCCGGCCAAGACCAGCGCCTTCAAAGCCTGGGCCGAGCGCCTGCAGGCGCACACCGTCAGTCTCGATGACCAACAGGCCTTCTGGCGTGGGCATTTGCAGGGGGCGACCGCCACGTTACCCTGCGAGCGCCCGGACGGCAGCCTGGAAAACCGCTACGCGCAAAGTGTGCAGACGCGCCTTGCCCCTGAACTGACCAGACAACTGTTGCAACAGGCCCCGGCGGCTTATCGCACGCAGGTCAACGACTTGCTGCTGACCGCACTGGCCCGGGTCATCAGTCGCTGGAACGGACAGGCCTCAGCCCTTATTCAACTGGAAGGACATGGTCGTGAAGACCTGTTCGACGACATCGATCTAAGCCGCACCGTTGGCTGGTTCACCAGCGTGTTCCCGGTGCACCTGACCCCGGCCAGCGGTTTCGCTGATTCGATCAAGCAGATCAAGGAGCAGCTGCGTGCGATTCCCGACAAGGGCATCGGTTTTGGCGCCTTGCGTTATCTGGGCGATGCCTCGGCGCGTGAGGCTCTGGCAGAACTGCCCACGCCGAAAATCACCTTCAATTACCTCGGCCAGTTCGATAGCCAGTTCGACGAAGCCGCGCTGTTCCTGCCGGCCGGCGAAAGTGCCGGCAGTGACCTCAGCGATCGCGCCCCACTGGGTAACTGGCTGTCGGTCAATGGTCAGGTGTATGGCGGTGAACTGAGCCTGTCGTGGAGCTTCAGCGAGCAGATGTTCGACACCGCGACCGTGCAGGCAGTGGCCGATGAATACGGGCGTGAACTGACCGCGCTGATCGAACACTGCGTGACCCCGGGCAACCACGGCCTGACGCCGTCGGACTTCCCGCTGGCAGCGCTGGACCAGACGCGTCTGGACGGTTTGCCGGTGCCGGTCGCGGACATCGAAGACATCTATCCGTTGTCGCCGATGCAGCAGGGCATGTTGTTCCATACCTTGTCCGATGACGGCGACGATCTCTACGTCAACCAGCTCAACCTGACGGTGGAAGGCCTCGATATCGAGCGCTTCCGTGCCGCGTGGGAATGCGTGGTGGAGCGCCACGAAATTCTGCGCACGTCGTTCCATTGGCAAGACAGCCAGGCGTCACCGGTGCAGGTCGTCCACCGTCAGGGCATTGTTGACCTGCAAGCACTGGACACGCCGATGGATGAGGCGCAACTCGCCGAGTTTGCCCGTCAGCAGCGGGTTCAGGGCTTTGCGCTGGACCGCATGCCGTTGCAACGCACGCGCCTGATTCGGCTGGATGCCGACAAGTACCAGTTGATCTGGACCAGCCATCACATCCTGATGGACGGCTGGAGCAGTTCGCAGTTGTTCGGCGAGGTACTGCAGCACTACGCCACCGGCCAGGTCGAAGGCGAAAGCGGTCGGTATCGCGACTTTATCGCGTGGTTGCAGCAACAGGATTCGGCGCAGCTCGAGCAATTCTGGCGCGGCCACTTGCAGACGCTGGTCGAACCCACCGCGTTGAGCCAGGCGATGCACCCGCGTCACGAATCCGCCGAGCACGGCCACCAGGCGTTGTACACCCGTTGGGATGCGCAGCAGACCGCCTTGTTGCAGCAGCATTGCCGGGCTCAGGGCATCACCGCCAACACGTTGATTCAAGGCGCATGGTTGCTGCTGTTGCAGCGCTACACCGGTCAGCACAGCGTGGCGTTTGGTGCCACCGTGGCCGGGCGCCCGGAGGGATTGCCGAATGCCGGCAGCATGCTGGGGCTGTTCATCAACACCTTGCCGGTGATCCAGACCCTCGATCCGGCGCAACCGCTGAATGCCTGGCTGAGCAATCTGCAGGCCTATAACCTCGATCTGCGTGAACATGCTCACGCACCACTGGCGGACATTCAGCGCTGGTCGGGGCAGGGCGGGCAAGCCTTGTTCGACAGCATCATCGTGTTCGAGAACTACCCGATCGACCAGCGTCTGGAACAGGCACCGGGCGGCCTGCGTTTCGGCACCTCGGCCAGCCATGACGTGACCAACTTCCCGATGGACCTGGCCGTGCATCTTGGCGAAGAGTTCTCCATCGAGTACCTGTTCCTGCGTGATCGGTTCAGTGTCGAAGCGGTCGAGCGGATCCGCCAGACCATGGAAGTGCTGCTGCACAGCATGATGCAGCAGCCGACGGAGCGACTGGGCAACCTGCAGCGTCTGGCCGCGCCACAATGGCAGGCCTTGCAGCAGTGGGGCGCAGAACCGGCGGCGGTACACAACCGTGAGCTGTTGCCGGCGATGATTGCTGCGCAACGACCTGAGGCCATTGCCGCCGAATGTGGTGACGAGCAGTTGAGCTATGCGCAACTCGAGCACCGGTCCAACCAGCTGGCGCATCATTTGATCGCGGCGGGTGCCGGTCCGGAAGTCCTGATCGGTGTCGCTCTGGAACGTTCGCTCGACATGCTGGTGGCCTTGCTCGCCGTGTTCAAAAGCGGCGCTGCCTACGTGCCGCTGGACATCGACTATCCAGCCGATCGCCTGGCCTTCATGATTGAAGACTCCGGCATGCGTCAGATGATCAGCCGTGGCGCCGCCAGCCAGCGTTTGCCGCTGCCGGCGAATTTGCCATTGCTTGATCTGGATCTTTTCGATGGCAGTCAGTACCCGAACACGGCGCCGCGGGTGCAGACCTGTGATGACAGCCTCGCCTATCTGATCTACACCTCGGGTTCCACCGGTTTGCCCAAAGGTGTGGCGGTAACCCACGGACCGCTGAGCATGCATTGCCAGGCAATCCGCGAGTTGTACGAAATGGACGCCAGCACGCGCGAATTGCACTTCATGTCGTTCGCTTTCGACGGCGCCCATGAACGCTGGCTGACCACCCTGGCCTTTGGCGGCACGCTGGTGCTGCGCGATCATGAACTGTGGACACCGGAGCAGACCAGTCACGCCTTGCTCAACCTTTCGATCGATATCGCCTGCTTCCCGCCGGCCTACCTCAAACAGGTGGCCGAGTACGTCGAGGCCAGCGGCATGGCCGTGCCGAAGGTGCGCATTTATTGCCTGGGGGGTGACGCGGTGCCGGAGCAGACCCTGGCGCAGGTGCGCCGCGTGTTGCAGCCGCAGTTCATCACCAACGGTTACGGCCCGACCGAAACCGTGGTCACGCCGATGCTCTGGAAAGCGCCGAATGATGAGGCCTGTGCGGCTGCCTATGCGCCGATCGGGCGAGTGGTCGGTCAACGCTCGCTGTGGGTTCTGGACGACGATCTCAATCCGCTGCCACAAGACTTGTCCGGCCAGTTGTATATCGGAGGCTACGGGGTTGCCCGTGGTTACCATGGCCGTGCGGCGATCACCGCCGAGCGCTTCGTGCCGGATCCATTCGGCGCGCCGGGCAGTCGTCTGTACCGCAGCGGTGACCTGGTGCGCCTGCGCCATGACGGCATCCTCGATTACGTCGGCCGCGCCGACCATCAAGTGAAGATTCGTGGTTTCCGCATCGAGCTGGGTGAAATCGAAGCCTGCCTGCGCGCTCAGGAAGGTGTCACCGACGCTGTGGTCATCGCCCGTGACGGCGTCTCCGGCAAGCAGTTGATCGGCTATGTGGTCAGCAGCGACGACAACGTCGGGGATCGTCTGAAGACCCTGTTGCGCGCACAGTTGCCCGAATACATGGTGCCGCTGCAGATCATGGCTCTGGCGCGCCTGCCGATTTCGCCGAATGGCAAACTGGATCGCAAGGCGCTGCCGCAGCCCGAGTTTTGCGCCGATCAATATCAGGCGCCGCGCAACGCGCAGGAAACCTGGCTGGCCGATATCTGGGCCGACGTGCTGCAAGTGGAGCAGGTTGGCATCAGCGACAACTTCTTCGAGTTGGGCGGTGATTCGATTCTCAGCCTGCAGGTGATTTCCCGGGCGCGGAACCATCCGCAACTGAAACTGGACATCAAGCTGCGTGACCTCATGCGCTTCCAGACCATTGGCAACCTGTTCGACCAGCAAGCAGTCACCCGCTCGAGCCAGGCTGGCGACAGTAGCCACGTAGCACAGGCGGGGGCGTTTGGATTGTTGCCGATCCAGGAGTGGTTCTTCGCCGAGGGCATGAGCGAACCGCATCATTTCAACCAGGCAATGATGCTGCGTTCGCGCCAGGCGCTGGATGCCCCGGCGCTGGAGCAGACGCTGCGGTTGATGCTGGCCCAGCATGATTCATTGCGGCTGCGTTTCTATCAGGATCAGGGCCGCTGGTTGCAGCACTATCAAACGTTGCAGGACAGCCTGCGCAGCGCCGAGCACAAGCCGTTGCTGTGGCAGCGTGAGATCAGCGACATCGAGCAACTCGACGCACTGGTCAACGAAGCCCAGCGCAGCCTCAACCTGCTCGACGGGCCACTGATGCGCGGTCTGCTGGTGAATCTGCCGGACGGCGAGGTGCGCCTGCTGCTGGTGGTGCATCACCTGGTGATCGATGCGGTGTCGTGGCGGGTGTTCCTGCAAGACTTGCAACTGGCCTACGAGGCGTTCAGTCAGGGTCGCGAGCCGCAACTGGCGCAGCGCACCAGCAGCTATCGCGCCTGGGCCGATGGCCTGGCGGCGCAGGTGCCGGCACTGGTCGAGCAAGAGCTGGATTACTGGCTCGGACAGCTGGATCAGCCGGGCCAGGATCTGCCGTGTGACAACCCGCGCGGCAAGAACCTGGTGCGTTTTCGCGAAGAAACGTTCATGGGCCTCGACGCCACCCGCACCGGGCAACTGCTCAAACAGGCGCCAGCGGTATACGGCACGCAGATCAACGACCTGCTGCTGACCGCGCTCGGTCGTGTGCTGTGTCGCTGGAGCGAGGCCGAGTCGGTGCTGGTGCAACTGGAAGGGCACGGTCGTGAGGATCTGGTCGACGGGCTGGACCTGAGCCGCACCCTCGGCTGGTTCACCACCATGTTCCCGGTGCGGCTGGCGCCGTTGGCGGAGCAGGATTTCGGCGCATCGATCCTGGCGGTACGCGAGCAGTTGGCGGCGGTGCCGCAGAAAGGCGTCGGCTACGGCGCGCTGCGTTACATGGCCGATGCGTCGGTGCAACAGCGTCTGGCGGCGTTGCCACAGGCGCGGCTGACCTTCAACTACCTGGGGCAGTTCGACCAGACCTTTGACGAGCAGGCGATGCTGATGCCGGCGGACGAGCACATCGGCGACGTCTATAGCCTGGATGCCAACCTCGGCAACTGGCTGGAAATCGTCGGTCAGGTGTTCGACGGCAAACTGTCGATGCGTTGCATGTACAGCACCCGTCGCTTCCGCCCTGGCACCATCGAGACCTTGATGCAGCAGTATCAGGCCGAGCTGGAAGCGTTGGTCGACCATTGCCTGCAACAGTCGGCGCGTTGAGCCGGTCTTTAACTTTTTGAGAGGGCCGGTGCGCATTGTGTGCATCGGCCCGGGATGTGGTGCATGTCATTGAATTCGGAAGTAGCGGCGTTTCTTGATCTGGTCGAAGACAGTCAGAACGGCGCGTTTCACCAAGGGACACCTGAGCAGGCCCGTGAGGCGTTCGAGCGGTCCTCACAACAGATGCGCTGGGACGTGCCGGATGTCGAAGTGAGTGAGGTGCGACATCTTGCCCGCGACGGCGCTGAGCTGACCCTGCGGCTGTACCGTCCGTTGCACAGGGGTGTTGTCCTGCCGGTGCTGCTGTTTTTGCACGGCGGTGGTTTTGTGGTCGGCAGCCTCGATTCCCACGACGGTATTTGCCGTGAATTCTGCGCGCGCACGCCGTGTGCAGTGCTGTCGGTCGGCTACCGCCGCGCGCCGGAACACAAATTCCCGGTGGCGTTGCACGATTGTGCCGATGCACTGGATTGGCTGCGCGAACAGGCCGGCGAATTCGATCTCGACCTGTCGCGCCTGGTGTTTGGCGGCGACAGCGTCGGCGCCACGCTGGCGACCGTGCTGGCGCTTGAGGCGCGCGCGCCCGGCGCGCTGAAACCGTGCCTGCAATTGCTGTGCTACCCGGTAACCGACGCCTCGCAGCGCCGTGAATCGATGGACCTGCTCGGCGAAGGTTATCTGCTGGAAAGCGATACCCTGGAATGGTTCTACCAACACTACGCCCGCCGCCTCGAGGATCGCCGCGACTGGCGTTTCTCGCCACTGCTGAGCACCGACCTTGCCGGCGCCGCACCGGCCTACGTCGCCCTGGCAGGCTTCGACCCGCTGGTGGACGAAGGCCGCGCCTACGCCGAACGTCTGGCCAGCGCCGGAGGATTGCTTGAATGCCGAGAGTTCAGTGGCCACGTGCATGACTTCCTGCGCATGCGCATGGTCACGCAAGAGGTGGAGGCGATCTATCAGGAACTGGTGAGCGTGCTGCGCACCGTGATGTATTCGGAAACGGTCTGATCCGACTTGGCCTGATGTGCGCGTCCACACACCAGGCCATCAACACCCGACTCTGTGGGAACGAGCTTGCTCGCGAAGAGGGCGCGTTTCAGGAACTGACTATTCCGGTTTGAAACCTGGTTTTCCGTTGGCGGCCCGCCATTCCTTGATGGCTTTTAATGCACCAGCGGGGCTGTCTTCGACCCCCTCGGCAGGGTAGTACAAAATATCCGAGCCGCTCGGGTGTTCCGAAATTTTCACTATGTTGTCCACTATCGCGTCGTGCTCTCTCTCGGATGAGTAGTCTCCTTCAACCAAGCGGTTTATGAGGGCGATAAACTCTGACTCTGTATATTCTTCAAACCTGGATTTAAATTTCATTGTTTGGTCCTCCTCTGCTTGGCGTGGATTTTTATGTGTTGGCGCGGTGTCAACAGTCGGAGATTGTCTGCATCGTAAACCATGCCACCTTCACCGATAGGCACAACATGATGTATCTCTATTTTTACCCTTCTCCCTACATGTTCTGCTTGGGGGGCACGTGGTGAAAGCCCCTTTTTGATATCGAGTTGATTAAAGTATGGAAACTCATGCATTAATTGTTCATTACTTTCCACTGCCTTCCAAAACGCCCGCCTAAACGCTTTAAAACTGGAAAATTCCTGTCCCCTCAGCGTATCCGCAATCTGCGCGGGTATCGGCGCACCTTCCGGGGTTGACGCGGCCCCCAGCCAATTCCCCGATATCACTTGCCCATTCCCCGAAGCGACTCCCGGATCCTGACGACGATCCCTGAACATCGTGAAGGTCGGCGGGATGCCGGACTCGATCGGGAATACGGTGATGAAGCCACCGAAGTCGTACTGGTCCAGTTCGGGAAAGGGGTCGATTCGCCCGCCTTGCGGGGTGACCGTTGCACCTTCGTAGATCGGCAGATCGGTGTCGGCGAACGGCAAATCCGTCGAAGGATTCAGCGGTTGTACCAAAGGTGTCCAGGTCAGGGTGGGACCCTTGGCCTCGGCGTCGCTGGAGATGTACGCATTTTTTCCTGCATCAAAACGGGCCAGTCTTACCGGCACGTTGGCCGGTACTGTGACGCCGTCCGTACCGACGACAACAATCTCCGCGCGGTTGCCGATCGTCCTGGAACCGAGCCTCACCGGCAGGTCGACGTCTTTGCCGCTGGCCGCCCGTTCGTACAGGTCGACAGCGTTCAGATCGGGAGCGAGTTCCGAGAGCGGAACACTGGCCGAATAAAGATCGCCATTGCCCAGCCTGGATGGCATCAGCAGTGCTGCGAAACCGACCAGAACGGGCGCCGCTGCGGCGCTCACGACAGAAACGGCGGTGCGCAAAGCGGTTCTGAGCGCCAGTGAGGTGGCCTGGCTGGTGGCGATGTGGCCGAGCGTGGCGCTAAACGTTGAGTCAAACGCAGCCAGTGAACCAACGTTGGCAAATGTCGGGTTTTGCCAGCGGGCGTCGCTCTCGGCTTGCCATTGTTCATGCAGGCGTTTTTGTTGCGCGGCCAATCTGGCCCTGGCCCGGCGCGCTTGCTGCTGCTTTTTCCTTTTGGCCTTCCTCTGCGCCTGACGCTGCTCCTTCAAGCGCTGTGCTTCCTGTTCTCTTTGAACCCGCGCCTGTTCAGCCTCTGCCAGTTCACGTTGGCGACGAGCCTCTTCGGCCAATGCATGTTGACGCTGCTGCTCGGCGGCGATAAGGGCCCGTTCGGCAGCCACGCGCTGAGCCTCTGCCTGTTCACGCTGGCGACGTGCTGCATCTGCCAACGCCTGCTGACGCTGCTGTTCAGCGGCGATTCTGGCGCGCTCGGCGGCCTGACGCGCCGCTTCGGCGGCAGCGGCTTGTGCCTGTTCGTTGGCCTGCACGGTGGCCAGCCAGTTGTGCACATTGGCTTGTTGTTGATGAAGAACGTTGAGGGTCTGAGCCAGCAATCTGGCTTCGAGCGCTGCTCGATAGGACAGTTTCCACAGGTTCATTCCCGGGCCGTTGGGGCTGAGAATCGGGTCGATGATCTGTGCGCGGGAGAGGAACTGGGAAACCGTTTTGTCGGTAGGATCGCTGCCGTAGAAACCGTGGGACAAATGGGTCTGGTGTTGCAGTTGTTGGTTTTTTCGCTGAATCACGGTGTTGCGTACACCCAGCTCGCGGACCAACGATGCAGCCGGTGGTAGCGGGTGGGTCGAGATTTCCTGTCGTGCGGCTGCCAGATCCGTTTCGATGGTCTGCGGAATCTGTGCTGTCTTGCCTTGATATTCCGCCTCCAGCGGGCCGGTAAAGTTTTGCAGTACTTGCTGATATTGGCCGGTGCTTCGCGGAGGGCCGAATCGGCCGCTGTTGGGAATCGTGGTGCCGGTCGAGGGGTTTATTCGCATGCCTGGAGGTGCTTTCCCGATTGTGTGGACGGCCTCGGTCAATTCGAACGACGATGGTTTTTGCATATTCATATCCTTTTGAATGTGCATTGTTTTTCGATAAGTAACGGGTGAGCAGTCAATTGCTTCCTGCCGATCAAAGTTACAACGAAGTGCTCAGGGAAATATCCGAGTCTTCTGTAGGCGCTGACAGGAGATAAGGCGGAAGTTTTCGCCGAAAAGAGGGTTTTGGTGGATGCTTCTTTTATGTAATCGGACGTTTCCTATGCAACGAAAGGAAATACCTTTCAAGCCGCATGTTTTGTAGTGCCGTTAAACCTTCATCCATAAAAAAAGCGCCCCGGTCTGGCCGGGGCGCTTTTTGTGTGGCAGCGGTTAAATCAGAACGTGTACTTGAAGCCGGTCATGATGTTGCGCGGTGCGCCGTACATGCCGTGGTCGCCGGCGTAGCTGAGGTATTCGCGGTCGAATACGTTGTTCAGGTTGACCGAGGCGCTGAGGTTTTTGCTGATGTCGTAGCGCGCCAGCAGGTTGGTGACGGCGTAGCTGCCTTGCTGGAAGGTATGCAGGTCGGCACCGGTCTTGCTCTGCCAGTTCACACCGCCGCCAACGGTGACTTTGTCCAGGATGCCCGGCAGGCGATAGCTGGTGAAGGTCTTGAGGCTGTGACGGGGCAGGGTGGTGACGATGCGCTGGTCATCGGCATCGGTGCTGACTGCGTAGGCGTAACCGGCAGACGCTTGCCAGCCTTCGGCCAGTTCGCCATCAAGGGTGAACTCAGCACCTTTGGTGGTGGTGCCTTGTTCGGATTTGTAGGTGTTGCCGCCCGGGGTGTCGATCCAGATCGCCAGGTTGTCCTGCTCGATCTTGAACAGCGCGAAGCTGGAGTTCAGCTTGCCATCGAAGTGGCTGCCCTTGACGCCGACTTCGTAGCCGGTGCCTTCCATCGGGTCCAGAGGCTTGTTGTTGATGTCGCGTACCCAGGACGATTGCGGGTTGAAGATCTTGGTGTAGCTGGCATACAGCGACCAGGTGTCGTTGACGTCGTAGACCACACCCGCGTAAGGAATGTAGACACCGGTTTCCGATTCCTTGGTCTTGGTTTCTGCACCGCCGTACGGCTTGTCTTCGATGTCGCGATGCCAGTCGACCACGCGGCTGCCGAGCAGGATGCTCAGGTCATCGGTGGCACGCAGGCGGGTGGCCAGGTACGCGGCGTATTGAGTTTCATCGACGGTGGATTTGCCGGTGACGTTGAATTCGGGTTTGACCGAGTCGCCGTTCCAGTTCAGCAGGTTGTCGATGGCGCCGGCAGGGGAGCCGGAGTAGTCGTATTTCCAGCTGCCGTAGTTCGGCACGTTTTCGTTGTATTGCGACAGGGTCACACCGGCGATCAACTCATGCTCGCGACCCAGCAGGCCGAACGGGCCGGTCAGGTAGGCGTCGATGTTGTTCTGGCGCGGGGTACCGGAGAAGCGCACCGGCAGTTGGGTCGTGCCGCTGCCGTCCGGGTTCAGGCCACCGTTGACGTAGTTGAAGACCTCGTCGAATTTGTTCTCGGAGTGAGTGAATTCAACCTTGCCGCTCCAGCCATTGCCGAACTGCTGTTCGATCGAGGTGAAGAAGCTGGTTTGTTCGTGATCGTTATACGACCAGGTCTGCGCCGAGTTCAGCGAACGGCTGAGGTTGGTGCGCGAACCGTCGGTGAAGCGGGTCGGCAGGCCCGAACGCATTGGCGAATCGACGTCGGTGCGCTGGTAGCTGAAACCCATGGTCAGCAGCGTGTCTTCGCTCAGGTCGAATTCAGTGATGCCGTACATCAGCTGCGAATCTTGCTTGTAGCGGTCGATCCAGGACTGTTCGGTCTTGAAGTCGCCGACCAGTCGGCCACGGATGTTGCCGGTTTCGGTCAGCGGCCCGGAGACATCGAAACCGGTGCCGTAGCGATCCCAGTTGCCGGCTTCAGCGGTGACGCTGGCCTGAGCTTCGGCAGTCGGACGCTTGCGGATCAGGTTGATGGTGGCCGAAGGGCTGCCCAGGCCGCTGATCAAACCGGTGGCGCCACGCACCACTTCCACACGGTCGTACATCGCCATGCTCTGGGTGTAGTTGTCCATGCGCTTGACGGTCGGCACGCCGTCGATTTCGAAGTTCTGGATCTCGAAACCACGGGAGAAGTAACCGTCGGACTCTGCGCCCTGGCCGTCACGCAGCACAATGATGCCCGGTGTGGCGTCGAGGGTGTCGCTGAGGTTGGTCAGACGCTGGTCGTCGAGGCGCTGACGGGTCATGACGGTCAGTGACTGTGGGGTTTCCTTGGGTGTCAGGTTCAGGCGCGTCGAGCTGCTGGACGAGTACGTGGTGTACAGCCCGGAGCCTTCAGTGGTCGACCCCGGCGCCTTGCCGGAAATCGATACCGCGCCCAGCTCCAGTGCGTTTCCCGCGCCTGCACCGGTGGCCGGCACCAGCGAAACGGAGTTGCCGGTCAGTTGATAGGTCATGCCGCTCCCCAGCAGCAAGTTGTCCAGTGCCTGTTTCGGCTCCAGGTGCCCGGATACCGCGTTCGAGTTCAGGCCAGCCAGGGATTCCGGGCTGTAGAGAATCTGCAGATTGGCTTGTTGCCCCAGCTGTTGCAGTGCTCGGGACAGCGGTTGCGCAGGGATGTTGACGTCGACCGGCGTCGCTTGAACCTGGGTGCTGCCCAACAGCATCAGCGTCAGCAGAGCACCTGACAGCATTGCGCCACGCGGATTGCGGCGGGAGATGGCCTCGGCCAGAGGGGTGCGGGACAACTTTAAGGCTTGCATTTGCTCGGGATGCTCCTGAAGTGCGAGTGCAGTTTTATTAGTTAATGATAATTAGACGCAACACTGCGTAAAAACCGGAAAAATCCCGCGAACCGCGAAAGTCTCTGCTATCGCGCGAAGGCGGGATCAGCTCATCCCTGAGCGGTTGGCGTATCAGGCCGGGTTGAGCGCGGTTTTGACTTTGCCGGCATCCATGCGCACCAACTGGTCGGCGACATCGAAATAACGGTCATCGTGGGAGATCACGATGATGGTCTTGCCCAGGCGTTTGAGATCGGGCAGCAGCTCGGTGTAGAAGATCCGGCGGAAGGTCGGGTCCTGATCCGCGGCCCATTCGTCGAACACCAGCACCGGGCGCTCCTCCAGCCACGCATTGACCAGCGCCAGACGCTTGCGCTGGCCGGTGGACAGGTCGGTGGTGGTGAAGCTGCCGTCCTGCACGCTGACCTTGTGGGCGATTTCCAGGCGTTGCAGGTATTTGTTGGCGTCGTCGGGAATGTGCGTATCGCCTTGCACCACGTCATCGAACAGGTAGTAGTCGGCAAACACCGTGGTGAACAACTGGCGGTAATCGTCGCGGGTGAGGGCAGTCACGCATTCGCCGTTGAGACGGATTTCTCCTTGTTGTGGCGGATACAGGCCCAGTAGCAGTTTGATCAGGGTGGTCTTGCCGCAGCCGTTTTCGCCGACGATGAATACGATGTCGCCTTGTTCGATCTTCAGGTTCACCGGCCCCAGCGTGAACGGCTTGGCCTCGCCCACGGCCGGGAAGGCGTAGCGCACGTCCTTGAGTTCCAGGCTCTGCACCGGCTCGGCTTTCTTGCCCTGATCGCTGAGCAACAGATGCGGCTCGGGCGAGGAGAACTGCGCCGACAGTTCAGCGATGCGGCGGAAGGCAATCTGCGCGCGGCTGACCACCGGCAACGTGCCGACCAGGTGTTCCAGCGGACCTTTCATGTACAGCAGCACCAGGACGAAACCGCTCATCACGGTTTTATCAGCGCTGGGCCAGAACGATTGCAGGGCCAGCGCCAGACCGATGACCACAAAGAACAGCATCGAGCCGAAACTCTTGGCAATCACGAACGTGTTGATCGATTTGATCTGGGTCTTGCAGATGAAATCGGCCGTGCCCTTGATGCCACTATTGAACATACGCTGGCGGCGCGGGCGGTGTATGCGCAGTTCCTTGGCGCCTTCGGCAATCGCGTTGTAGTGCTTTTGCAGTTCGTCTTCAGCGTCACGGGCGGCGAAGAAACCCTTGATCCCGCGACCTTGGGCGAAGTACTGGATGCCAGTGCCGATCAGGATCGCCACGACCATGATCAGGAACATTGGCCACGACAGCATCGCCAGGTACCCCATGCAACCGAGGGTCACGGTCAGCGAGATGGCCAGTGGCGCGAAGGCGAAGGCGAAGTCGCTGATGGTGTCGACGTCGTGGGTCAGCACCGGAATCAGGCGATGGCTGCGATAGCGTTCAATCTGTTCGATCGGTGCCGACAGCACTTTCTCGCCCAGCTGTTTGCGCAGGGTGGCGATGATGTGCTGGCCGACATAGTTGGTGCCGATGTCCGAGCAGATCGAGCTGAGCAGCGCCAGCACGCACAGGCCACCGAACAGCGCGACCACGCCTTGGGTCAGGCCGGATTCGGAGTGCAGCGCGTTATTGATGGTGGCCAGCAGGACCGTAACACTCAGGCCACCGACCATCCCCAGAATGACCGACAGTGCGACGACGAGCCGAAAAGGTTTGAGTAGGGTGAACAATTCATGAATTGCACCGCGCGTAGGCTGGGTCATGACAGGACAGTTCCTTGGGTCGTAAGGCAGATACCCTGTAGAACGTCTGATCCGGAGCTTAATTTAGACGGTCGCCGACTGGCGGCGACCGTGGGGAGAGCAGAAGCGTTACTGCGGATTACAACTCACGCACGACACGGAAACCGATCCAGTCGCCGCGGGTCTTCGGATCGATGTCGTTGCGGTTGCCTGAACGAGAGAATACCGGCGCTTCCCCCCAGTCATTGCCACGAATGCGCAGGGTGTCGCAGTTGGGTTCAAGCCACGCGCTGCCATCGGTTGGCGCACCCTTATAGTCCGGGTGATAGCAGTCTTCGACCCATTCATAGACATTGCCGTGCATGTCGTACAGGCCAAAGGCGTTGGCCGGGTAGCTGCCCACCGGCGAGCTGAAGCTGTAACCGTCCGCCGGGCCGTAGGTGTTGGCGTGTTTGGCGATGCTATAGCCTTTGCCCTCGTCGAACGGGAAGGGAAAAGGGCCTTTGGATCCTGCCCGGGCACCGTATTCGCGCTGGGCTTCACTGAGCATGCTGTACTTCTGCCCGGTTTTTTTCGACAGCCAGGCGACGTAGTTCTTGATGTCCTGGAAATCCATGCACACCGCCGGCTGACGCGGGGTTTGCGGATAGCGCGGTTTGCTGGCGATGCACTCGCGACCGGGGCGCGTGTCGCCGTTGGCGATCACTGCACCGCTCTGGCGAATGTAGCTGTCCCATTCACCGGCGGTGATCTGGAAGCGGCTCATGGCGAAGGGTTTGGCGAAGGTTACTTCATGCATCGGGCCTTCGTCAGGTTCGCGGCCCACTTCATCCTCAGGCGTGCCCATGGTAAAGGTGCCGGCCGGGAGTACGACCATTTCCGGGCAGTCTTTGCAGTCCTTGAATACCTTACCCGCGGCGGGCGGTGTCGCGGCCTGTGCGGCAGTCGGCAGCAGACCGGTCATGAGGGCGGCGAGGGCCAGTGCCTTGAGCGCGTTGGCGCCGTGGGCAGGGGGCAACAGATCACGTTTCATGAGTCATCTCGTTTAAAGGAAAGCGGGGTGTCAGAGCTGTTTGTCGAGTACGGCCATGAAACGCTCGATGTCGTTTTCGCTGTTCAGCAGGCCGGGGGCGATGCGGATCACCGGGCCGACGTCGCGCTCCACCGCGTCACACACCACGCGGTTTTGCATGAGCTGGGCGGCGACTTGTTCGCAGTCGCGATCCTTGATCCGGAAGAAGGTAAAACCGGCAGACAAATCGGCGCTGCGGGGTGTTACCAGTTCAATCGAGCGGTGTTCCAGCAAGCGGTTCTTGGCGTAGGTGTTGAGTTCGTGAATGCGCGTTTGCACCTCGCGTTTGCCCAGCGCCAAATGCAGCTTGAACGCTTCGTCCAGTGCCCAGCGGTGTTCGAAACTGTGATACCCGCCGGGGGTCATGATGGTCGAGAACGTGGTGGCCTCGGAAAAGGTCGGGATGGTCGGGGTGACGTCCTTGAGTTCACTGGAACGTGCGCAAATGATCCCGGTACCGCGGGGGCCGAACATCCACTTGTGGGTGCCGGCGATAAAGAAGTCGCAATGCATGTCGGGGAAGTCGAGGTCATCGACACCGAAACCATGCACGCCGTCGACGACGTACAGGATGCGATCCTTTTCCTCGCGCTGGCGATTGTGCTGATCCACCAGTTTGCCGATCTCGCCGATCGGCAGTTTCACGCCGCTGCCCGATTGCACCCAGGTCATGCCCAATACGCGTGTTTCGCGGCGAATGCCTTTGTCGATGTTGCTCAGCACTTCGTCGACGGACACTTTGGCGCTGCTGTCGAACAACTTCAGTTTGCGCACCTTTACGCCATCTTTCTGTTGGCGATAACCCAAGGTGTAATTTGTCGAGTAATGTTCGTGTTCGGTGGTGAGGATTTCCTGATCGGCGCGTACATGAATGCCGCCATAGATCAGCGCCAGACCTTCGGTGGTGCTGCCGGTGAGAGCAATCTGCTCGGGCTTGGCCTTGAGGTAGCGACCGGCCCATTCGCGCACGGCTTGCTCGCGCTTTTCGCTTTCACCCAGATCCCAATCCATCGCACGTCCGGGGTTGCGGTCGAGGGTTGCGCGGTAACGCTCGATGGCTTCGCGCACCGGGCGCGGATGGGAGGTCACGAGGAAGTTGGCGAAATGCAGGTAATCCGGGTCCTGATCGAACAGCTGGCGCAATTGCGCCCATTTGTTTCCGGCGGGCGGTTGTGGATTGGCGGCGCCGGCCGGCAGGTTGACGGCAGCGCCCAAGGGCAGGCCGGCGGCAAGGATGCCGGCCTGTTTGAGGAAAGAACGACGGTTGGTCATGAGATCAGATCGCTTGTTCGAAGAGGTGTCAGCGGTTGACCACAGGCCTGGAGGATTTTTGTACCTGTTCCCAGACCCGCAAGAAGTTGCCGCCCCACAATTTGGCGATGTCGGCCTCGCTGTAGCCACGCGAGATCAGCTCGGCGGTTACGTTGCGCGCTTCGCTGACGTCCTTCCAGCCATCCAGGCCGCCGCCATCGTTGAAGTCGGAACTGATGCCGACATGGTCGATGCCGATTTTCTTCACGGCGTAATCAATGGCGTCACCGAAGTCCTTGAGGTTGGCCTTGGGTTCTTCGTCGACGATTGAATAGAGCTGGCCGGCGTACTCGCCAAAGCGTTGTTCCGGCCACACAGTGATGATCGGGTCGCCAGGCATCAAGGCCATTTCCAGGCCCTGCAGCGGCTGCAGATCAAACTTCGCACGCAACGCGTTGAGCTTGTCCTGGGTGGCCTGGCTCAACGGGCGCAGGTAAGTCGGGAAACCGACAATCTGCACGACGCCGCCGCTGTTCTTGATCAGTTGCATTTCCTGGTCGCTGATATTGCGCGGGATATCCACCAGCGCCCGGGGAGCCGAATGGGAGGCCACGATCGGTGCGCGGCTCAGCTGTGCGACTTGTTCCAGGGCCTTGGTCGACATCTGCGAGACGTCGATGATCACGCCCAGATCGTTGAGCCGATGCACGGCCTGTTTGCCAATGTCCGACAGACCGCCAAGCGCATCGCGGGTGTCATTGAAAAACGGCAGGGGGCGCGAAGAGTCGGCCCAGTCGTTGTTGCCCACGTAACTGAAGCCGAACATTCGCATGCCCCGTGCGGCCCACTTGTCCAGGGCGTTGAGATCGTTGCCCAGTGGATAGGCGTTGAGCATGCTGATGAAAATCGCAAACTTGCCTTCGCCATGCAGGCGGCGGAAATCGTCCGGGGTGTAGGCGATGGCGACCTGATTGGGGAAATCGCGGACCAGGGTGCTGATGATCTTGTAGCGGGTTTCCTGTTCGAAGCGGGCCTCTTCTACAAAACCGGCGGTGGGACGGTGTGGCGCGTTGGCGCCGTTCCAGATTTCCGGCCAGCCGAAGATCGTCAGGGCGGCACCGGACAGGCGCCCGCGGGCGGTTTTCACCAGATCGAACTGGCCGCTGCCATCCTTGTCGGCTTCGTTGCCGGCTGTGCCGAAATCCAGCGGCACGGTGATGTGGCTATCGAACGAAATGATCCGATCCTGCAACTCATCGGCTTGCTGCATGACTTTGACCGGGTAGCCGGGATTGTCCTTGAACCAGTGTTCCCAGACCGCAAAGCCTGCGGCAGCGCTGATCGCCAGGGCCAGCGGCAGGCCAATGTAAAGAGCCTTTTTCGAACGTGGTGTTGTCATTGCCATCTCAGTCAGGTTCGCCGTCGAGTTGCGGGCGCAGGGGCCTTCGCTATTTGGGTGGAACGACTGGGCAGCCGGGTAATTTAGGCCTGGCTGAAAAGAACGCAGCCCGATTCAGGCACTGCCGAAGGCTGCGAACTTTTCGGGGCGCCATAAATTTACCTCTGCAACAAACGTTCTAGCTTGGATAAAGCCTGCTTCATGGCTGACACAGGTAGGGCAATGAAGATTTCTCGACGATGGTTCATGGCGGGCCTGGCACTGACCGGCGCCGCTGTGCCAGCAGCGTATTTTGGGCATCGTGAATGGACGAAGCCGGATCCGACGATCACCCCGGGTGAGGCGTCGTTCGACATCGCGGATGTTGCCGGGCAACGCCTGGCGGATGCGCTGCGCGGTATCTGGCAGATTCGTTTCGAGGGCCATGACGCCGGTATCGCGGGTTTGCCCAGGGACGGTCTGGAAGTGTTTCTCGATGTGGCCCACAAAGGGCGCGGCGTTATCGGCTTTCTCGACACGGCCGAGCGTTTGCGCTCGCCTCAGGCGCCGCGCTACCGCATTCTCGCGGACCTCGCCGATGTCAAAGCCTCGCAGTTGAGCTGGCGTCTGGTCAGCGCATCGGCGGCCGACGGTGCACCGGACTACGAATTCAACATGGCGCTGGATGAAGTCTGGGGCGGCTTCGGCAACGCCGGCAGCGGCAGCCTCAGCGGGCGCGTCCTCAGACTGGATCGGCCGTTGATGCTGCCGGCGCAGGACAATCGTTTTATTGCCGTAAAACGCATGTTCCCCGAGGCACGCGAGCGGGCCGGGTTGAACCCGACGCTGCTGGCCTGGCTGATCTCCCCCGAGCACCGCCTGTTCCACCAACTCTGGCACGCCAGCCGCGACAAGTGGCACACCTTGAGCGAGGAAAAACGCGGCGCCCTGCGCGGTATCGGCTGGCAGCCTGGCCCGCGTGGCAAGGAGCGCGACGCCCGTGGCCCGCGCAAGGATCGCAATGGCTCGGGTATCGATTTCTTCTTCATGCACCGGCACATGCTGGGCACGGCGCGATCAATGCAGGATCTGCCGTCGTGGCAGCATTTTCCCCTGCCGCAGCCGGAATTGATCCGCGATCGCCAGGGTTTTGCCGATTATTTCGACAATCACGACGGCACTTCGCTGCCGCCGACCTGGCTGGCCGAGGACGATGACGAATACTCGCAATGGGTCAGCGACATCAAGACGGCCGAGACTTATCACAGTAATTTCCTGGTGTGGGAATCGCGCTACCGTGACCCGCGCTACCTGGCCAAACTGACCTTGGGGCAGTTCGGCTCGGAGGTTGAGCTGGGGCTGCACGACTGGCTGCACATGCGCTGGGCGTCTGTGCCGCGCGATCCCTCCAACGGTCACCCGGTGCCGTTTGCGCGTGATCCGGCCGATTTTTCCGCGCGTTGGTACGCCGCTGAAAACGATTTCCTGGGCGATCCGTTCTCCTCTCATGTGAGCCCGGTGTTCTGGGCGTTCCATGGCTGGATCGATGATCGTCTGGAAGACTGGTTCCGCGCGCACGAGCGCTTTCATCCGGGCGAAGTCAGTCGCTTGCAGGTCAATGGCGTGCCGTGGTTTGCACCGGGACGCTGGGTGGAAGTCGCCGACCCATGGCTTGGGCCGAGCACCCACGGCTGCAGCACGGTACCGGGCCTGCAGCCAGGCAAGTCAGTGGAGATGGATCCGGAAACCATGAAGCTGGCCCTGCGCATCACCTTCAGCGATGACGAGAAAGTGTTGTCGTCGTTGTTGCGCAAGGTGCCGCAGCGTCCGTGGTATGCGCGTCATCTGAAGCCCAGACAGACTCCGGTCTGAGACGGTATTCACTGCCATCGCCAGCAGGCTTGCCCCCCCCCCCCACCCATTCAGCTGCACCGATGAATGTGGTGGGGCCCGGCCTGCTGGCGATTGCACTTGCAGGTCAGCGCGATGCCAGTACCTGCCAGCCGCCGCCTAATGCCTTGTACAAGGCAATGCTTGCCTGCATTCGTGACAATCTCAACTGCACATTCAAATCCTGCGCGGCATAGAGCGTGCGTTGGGTTTCCAGTACCGTCAGCAAATCCTCTGCGCCGGCCTGGTAGCGACTCTGGGCGATGTCGAACGCCGTTTGCGCTTGCCGCAGCTCCTCGCTTTGCCATTGCCGTTGCTCGTCGAGGCGGCGAATGCTGTTCAAGGCTTTTTCGACATCGGCGAAGCCATTGATGATCGCGCCGCGATAGTTCTGCAGCAGTTCTTCCTGGCGCGCAGTGGCTTTGTCGCGCTCTGCGCCGAGACGACCGTTATTGAAGATCGGCCCGATCAATCCGGCGGTCAGGTTGTAGAAGGGGTTGCGCAGAACGTCGCGGAACTGGTCGGCCCCGGAGCCGATATCGGCACTGAGGCTGACAGTCGGCAGCATGGCAGCGCGGGCAACCTTGACGTCGGCCTCGGCGGCGGCCAGTTGCGCTTCGGCGCGCGCGATGTCCGGGCGGCGATTGAGCAGATCGCTTGGCACGCCAGTGGCGATTTCCGGCCAATGCAGTTGATCGAACGATTCCCGGTTCAGCACGAGAGCCTGAACCGGGCGACCCAGAAGGGCTGCGAGGCTGATCGAAGCGTCCCGGGCCTGTTGTTGCACCAGCGGCAATTGCCGTTGCTGGGCCGCTACCAGGCTTTTCTGCTGAGCCAGTTCCAGGGCGGTGGCTGAGCCTGAGTCAAAACGTGTCTGCACCAGTTTCAAAACGCTTTGCGCGTTGGCCAGATTGAGCTCGGCAATGCGGCTCTGCTCGCGCAGCGACAAGGTTTGCGCATAGGTGTCGGCGACACTGCCGAACAAGGTCAGCTCCACCGTGGCACGATCGAACTCGCTGGCCTGCAAGGCGAATTGCGCACTGTCGCGAGAGGCTTGTTTGCCACCCCAAAAGTCGATTTCGTAACTGGCATTCAGATTGGCGTCGAAGTAATCCACGGCCTTGTTACTGCTGTCGGCATCCAGTTGGCTGTAGCCCTTGCCGCGTAACAGTTTCTGCCGATTGGCATTGAGCGTGGCCTGCACTTCAGGCAATTGTGAGCCGCCGGCGATCACGGTGCCGGCCTGGGCCTGGCGTACCCGAGCCATGGCGGCGGCGAGGTCGAAACTGCCAGTGCGAGCCTGTTCGATCAGGCGATCGAGCTCTTGGCTGCCGAACTGCGTCCACCATTGCGGGTTGTTGCGGGCAGTGCTGTCAGCCTGCGCTGACTGCCATGCGGCGGGAGGCTGCAAGCCGCTGTCCGGACGCTGAAGGGGATTGGCGCAGGCGCTGAGAATCAGGCACACGGTCAACAAACTGAAGCGCGGTTTCATAGATCGATCATTCACTGGTAAGGGCCGTGACCGGGTCGAGCCGGGCAGCTTTGCGGGCCGGCATGAAGCCGAAGACAACACCGGTGATCAGGGCGCAGCCAAAAGCGCCGAGCACTGCCAGCAGCGAGAAGGCGACGGCGATGTCACTGAGGATCAGCACGCCACCGACGATCAACGCCAGGGCAATACCGGCGATCCCGCCGACCACCGAGAGCATCACCGCTTCGGTGAGGAACTGACGCAGGATGTCGCGCTGGCGAGCGCCGGTGGCCATGCGAATACCGATCTCGCGGGTACGTTCGCGCACCGTCATGAGCATGATGTTCATCACGCCGATACCGCCGACCAGCAGCGAAATCGCCGCAATCGATCCGAGCATCAGCGACAGGGTATTTTGCGTGCGCGCTTCGGCCTGGATCATGGCGGCGTTGTTGGTCAGTTCGAAATCCTTTTTGCCGTTATGCAGGCGCAGCATCATGCGCTCGATTGCCTGTTCGGTTTCCTTGACCTTGCGTGCATCGGCGGCAGCGATGGCGACGTACTCCGGGTTATACGTGCCAAACAGGCGCGTGCTGGCGGCGGAGTAGGGAATGGCGATGCGGTCGTCACTGTCTGAATCGCCGGAACTGGAGCCTTTTTCGGCGAGAACCCCGACCACTTGAAAGGGCACGTTTTCAATCAGGATGTACTGCCCGATGGGATTGGCGACGTCCTTGAGCAACTTGCTTCGGACTTTGTGGCCGATGACGGCAACCGCAGCGCCACTGGCTTCGTCGGCGGCGGTGAAGTAAGCCCCTTCAACCACCGGCCAATTGAAAATCTTCGGGAAATTGGTGTCGTTGCCGCCCACGTAACTGTTGTGATCGAGATTGCCGTAACGCACCACGGCTTCGGCGCCGTTGACGGGCATGATCTGCTTGATCAGCGGCAGGGTGGCGAGCACTGCGAGGTCGTCGAGGGTGATGATGCCCTGCGGTGCACGTGGGTGCGGAGGGACGCCACCCAGGTAAATGATGTTCGAACCGAAAGCGCCCATCTGCGCCATGACCTGACGTTTGCTGCCTTCGCCCACTGCGAGCATGACCACCACCGAGGCTACGCCGATGATGATCCCGAGCAGGGTCAGCGCCGTGCGAAAGCGGTTGATCCACATCACTCGCCAGGCGGCATGCAGAGCGTCCACCAGCTCGCCTTTCCAGGCACCGGAGGCTTGCGCACCTTCGCTCAGGCGCTTGCGCAGATCGACGGCTTGCAGGGCGCCGGGGTTGGCCGTGGCCTGGGCTTCGGGGTCGTCCCGGGCGCTGTCGCTGATGATCAGGCCGTCGCGGATCTCGATGATGCGCTTGGCCCGCGCTGCGACTTCGCGGTCGTGGGTGATCAGGATGACCACGTGGCCCTGGCTCGCCAGCTCGTCGAGCAACGCCATGACTTCCTTGCCGCTGTGGCTGTCGAGGGCGCCGGTGGGTTCGTCGGCCAGGATGATGTGGCCGCCGTTCATCAATGCCCGGGCGATCGACACCCGCTGCTGCTGGCCTCCCGACAACTGATGTGGACGGTTGCCGGTGCGCGAGGCCAGGCCGAGGCGATCGAGCAGGGCGGCCGCGCGGGCGTGGCGTTCGGCGGCGGGTGTGCCGGCGTAGATTGCCGGCATCTCGACATTCTCCTGGGCCGAGCCGGACGGAATCAGGTGATACCCCTGAAACACGAAACCGAAGGCTTCACGCCGTAGCCAGGCCAGTTCGTCGGTGTCGAGGCCGGCGACGTTTTCCCCGGCAAAACGGTATTCGCCAGAGGTGGGTCGGTCGAGGCAGCCGAGAATGTTCATCAGCGTCGATTTGCCGGAGCCGGAAGCGCCGACAATCGCCACGAACTCACCGGCGTGGATCGACAGGTCGATCCCGCGCAGCACATGCACTTCGGGGGCGTCGCCACCGCCGTAGGATTTGCGGATGTTCTGCAGGTCGATCAGGGGCGTCTGCATTCAGCCTCCGCTGCCGTCGGCCGGGCCGATCAACAGGTGATCGCCCTCGTTCAAACCTTCCAGCACCTGGACTTTCAAGCGATCGCTGATGCCGGTGTGTACTTCGCGGGACTGGATGTCGCCATTGGCGGCGATCACCTGCGCGGTCTGCCGGTTTGTCGTGGCAGTGCCTTGCAGGGCGGCAACCGGTGCGGTGAGAACGTCTTTTGCCTGACTGGCGACGAAGAATACCTGGGTGGTCATTTCCGCCATCAGTGCGTTGTCGGCGTTGTCGACATCCAGCAGCACGGTGTAGAGCACCACGCGGGCGCTGCCGCTTTTGCTGGAACTGACAGGGCTGCCGCCGCCCTGGCTGGTCTGGTCCAGCGGCTTGGGCGGCACCGGCAGGATTTGCCGCACGGTGCTGCTCCAGCGCCGCTGGCCGCCGCTGAGGGTGGTGAAGTAGGCGGTCATGCCCGGTTTGACGTGGCCGATGTCGGCTTCGGAAACCTCCGCCCACACGGTCATTGGCGACAGCTTGGCGATGCGCAGGATCAGCGGTGTCTGTTGTTGTGCGTTAAGGGTCTGGCCTTCGCGGGCATCGAGGGCCACCACGGTGCCGGCCATCGGCGCATAAATGCGGGTGTAGCCGAGTTCCGCCTGATCGCTGCGCAGGCTGGCTTCGGCCTGACGGATCTGGGCCTGGAACATGTCGATGCGTGCCTGGGTGGCTTTCAGTTCGGCGCGGGCGGTCTGCACGTCTTCTTCGCGTGTGGCGCCGCCAGCGGCGAGATGCTGCTGGCGCTGGTATTTCTGCTGCGCGAGTTCGTGCTGGGCTTTCTGTTCCTGTAATTGGGCCTTGAGGTTTTCGATGGAAAAACGCCCGGCGTCGAGTTTGGCTTTCTGGGTCGACGGATCGATTTCCACCAGCAGCTGACCTTCCTTGACCACGTCGCCGACCTCTACATGGATCTTGCGGATCTGCCCCGACGCCTGGGCGCCGACGTCCACATAACGCCGTGGTTGCAGGGTGCCCAGTGCGGTAACGCTGCTTTCAATATCGCCGCGGGTCACTTGTACGGTGGCGAACCTGTCCCGCCCGGGAGGCAGGATCTGCCAGGCGGCGTAGGCGATAACGGGGATCAAGCAAAGGACTACGAGCAGGGCGCGTCGGGCGGGGCGGGGACGTTTCATGCAGGGTTCCGGCCAGTGGAAATCGGCCCGTCGTTCAGAGGAGTGCGCGGGGTCAGGCACCGTTGAACGCTGCCGCAGGGCGCGACAGACACGGGGAGCTGTCCTGTAAACGAAGAAAGCGGAACGGAATTTAAGTGGCGACACAGGTTGTTACAGCAATCTGAAGGTATAGCCGGCCACTATTTGTCGGGCAACGACAAACACTACTTTAAATCTATATGAGAATTACTATAAATTACGCACCTCAAGTTGCCACTATCTTGCTACTGCCTCGGGCGGCTCGGCAGAACAGTGTGCTCAAGGACAAAACCCGCACTCGAGCGGCCGGGAGTCATGTTGGAAAACTACTATCGTGAGCTGGTGTGTTTCCTGAACGCCAGGCTCGGCAACCGACAGGTGGCCGAAGATGTGGTGCATGACGCTTATGTACGGGTCCTGGAGCGTTCCAGCGATACGCCGATCGAACAGCCCCGGGCCTTCCTTTATCGCACCGCGCTGAACCTGGTGATCGACGACCATCGGCGCAATGCCCTGCGTCAGGTCGAATCGCTGGAAGTGCTCGACAGCGAAGAGCGCTATTTCACCCCGTCCCCCCACAGCACCCTCGATCATTGCCAGCGTCTGGACATGTTGCAGCGTGCGCTGGCCGAGCTTTCGCCGCTGTGCCGCGAGAGTTTTTTATTGCGCAAGATCGAAGGCCTGTCGCACCCCGAGATCGCCGAGCACCTTGGTATTTCCAAGGCCCTGGTGGAAAAGCACATCGTCAACGCCATGAAACATTGCCGCCTGCGAATCAAACAATGGGATGCCCATTGAGCCGTCGCCGTTAAATTTTATTTCACTGTCCTCGTTCCTACTCAACAGACGATCTGCTGTCCTGCTCCGGGCCGGCCGGTCACCCAAGCTCTTCCTCCGCGCTGTTCGGGGGTTCATCCAGAGGACACTGGAAATGACACAGGCAATTGCATCGCCCATCGTTCACGACCTGATCGGCGTCGGTTTCGGCCCTTCGAACCTGGCGCTGGCCATCGCTCTGCAAGAGCGCGGCGCGACCCAGGGCGAGCTGGATGTGCTGTTCCTCGATAAACAACCCAACTACAGCTGGCACGGCAACACCCTGTCGACCCAGAGCGAGTTGCAGATTTCCTTCCTCAAGGATCTGGTGACCCTGCGCAATCCGACCAGCCCGTACTCGTTCGTCAACTACCTCAAGCACCACGGCCGTCTGGTGGACTTCATCAACCTCGGCACCTTCTATCCGTGCCGCATGGAGTACAACGACTATCTGCGCTGGGTGGCCGCGCAGTTCACTGAGCAGAGCCGCTACGGCGAAGAAGTGCTGACCATCGAGCCGGTGCTGCACAACCATCAGGTCGAAGCGCTGCGGGTCATTTCCCGTGGTACGGACGGCCAGCAGTTGGTGCGCACCGCACGTTCGGTGGTGGTCAGCGCCGGTGGCACTCCACGCATTCCCGAGGCGTTCAAGGCGCTGAAGGGTGACGCTCGGGTTTTCCATCACTCGCAATACCTGGCCGAGATGGCCAAGCAGCCGTGCATCAACAACCAGCCGATGAGCATCGCAATCATCGGTGGCGGCCAGAGTGCGGCGGAAGCCTTCATCGACCTGAACGATTCGTTCCCGTCGGTGCAGGTGGACATGATCCTGCGTGGCTCGGCCCTGAAGCCGGCGGACGACAGCCCGTTCGTCAACGAAGTGTTCTCGCCGGAGTTCACTGACCTGATCTTCCAGCAGAACAGCAGCGAGCGTGAGCGTCTGGTCAACGAGTACCACAACACCAACTACTCGGTGGTCGACATCGACCTGATCGAGCGTATCTACGGCATCTTCTATCGCCAGAAAGTCTCCGGCGTCGCACGTCATGCGTTCCGCACCCTGACCACGGTCGAGAAAGCCACCGCCACCGAACGCGGTATCGAACTGACCGTGCGCAACAACGCCACCGGCGAAGTCACCGTGCGTGCCTACGACGCGGTTGTGCTGGCCACCGGTTACGAGCGTCAGATGCATCGCAAACTGCTGGCGCCGCTGGAGGAGTACCTGGGCGACTTCGAGGTCGATCGCAATTACAAGCTGATCACCGACGAGCGCTGCAAGGCCGGTCTGTACATGCAGGGCTTCTGCCAGGCCAGCCACGGTCTGAGCGATACGCTGTTGTCGATCCTGCCGATCCGCGCGGACGAGATTGCCGGCTCGCTGTATGAGCATGGCAAGAACCGCGGGCACAGCCGTTCGGTGATGGATCTGTTGTTGGCGACTGCCAGCTAAACCTGCGGCGTTTGCCAAATCGTCTTCGCGGGCAAGCCCGCTCCCACAGTGGATCTCTGCTGACCACAAAATCTGTGTTCAATGAAGATCCCCTGTGGGAGCGGGCTTGCTCGCGAAGAGGCCTTCAAGTAAACCGCAAAAACTCAATCCTGAACCCTTCCTGAACACCCGCCACATTCCCCGACACACTTCCTTTTGCGGGTTTACTCTCCTGAAATCGGGGCGTAAGCTTCGCGCGTTTTCATCAATAGCGGAGACCCACAGTGGGTACTTGTTCGAGTGACAGTTGTCGGCCGGTCCTTGTAACCGGCGGATTCTCGGCAAGATAACGCGCATTCCTTTGTGCCGTTGTCTCGCCGAACAGCGAGCAGCGGCATCCCGATCATGACCGGTCCCGGTCATGTCCCGACGTCCTTCTCATCGACACTGAAAAGCCTGTGAAGTCGACTTCATCGTCGTCATTACAGACCTATCGACACGCCTGTCTTTTCTGACCGGCGCGCCACGCCTTGCCGTGCCGGTTTTCCGGTGCCCAGGACGAGGACGTACCTGCTCGACGGTTTCCCGGCTGACCATAGGGGCAACAGCCATGAAACTTACGCTCAAGGAATTTTTCGCAGGCTTCCTGCGGACCCGTCACATCGCCCGGCACTT
This sequence comes from Candidatus Pseudomonas auctus, assembly GCF_048654275.1. Taxonomy (NCBI): domain Bacteria; kingdom Pseudomonadati; phylum Pseudomonadota; class Gammaproteobacteria; order Pseudomonadales; family Pseudomonadaceae; genus Pseudomonas; species Candidatus Pseudomonas auctus. Next base: position 287,690 of record NZ_JBJYZK010000004.1, read on the forward strand.
CCGTCGCCTGGCCTTGCTGGAAACCCTCAGCGACACCACGGTCAGCCGTGAAGTGCCGCCCACCCTGGCCAATACACTGGTGGACGCCGCCCATTGCGACAGCGGCGTGCTGTTGTCGAACCTCGGCACCCACACCGATGGCCTCACTGATTTCGAAGTCGATGTACTGCGTGCGCAGCACGGCCTCAACGAAGTCGAACACGAGCAACCGCTGCCGTGGTGGACCCATCTGTGGCATTGCTACAAAAACCCGTTCAACCTGCTGCTGACCCTGTTGGCGGTGATCTCGTGGCTGACCGAAGACCTCAAGGCCGCCATCGTGATTTTCTCGATGGTGGTGCTGTCGACGCTGCTGCGCTTCTGGCAGGAAAGCAAATCCAACCAGGCCGCCGACGCGCTCAAGGCGATGGTCAGCAACACCGCCACCGTGCTGCGCCGGGATGCGCCGCGCGCTGAACTGCCGATTAAGCAACTGGTGCCCGGCGATCTGATCGTGCTCTCGGCCGGTGACATGATTCCTGCCGATTGCCGGGTGCTCAGCGCCAAGGACCTGTTCGTCAGTCAGGCGGCGATGACCGGTGAATCGATGCCGGTGGAAAAATTCCCGCGTCAGGCCGATCGCGACACGCGCAATCCGCTGGAGCTCGACAACATCCTGTTCATGGGTACCAACGTGGTGTCCGGGACGGCGGTGGCGGTGATTCTCACCACCGGCAACAGCACCTATTTCGGTGCGCTGGCGCAGCGGGTCGGGGCGACGGATCGTGCGGTGACTTCGTTCCAGCAAGGGGTGAACAAAGTCAGTTGGCTGTTGATCCGCTTCATGTTCGTCATGGCGCCGCTGGTGTTGTTCATCAACGGTTTCACCAAGGGCGACTGGACCGAAGCGCTGCTGTTCGCGCTGTCGATCGCCGTGGGCCTGACCCCGGAAATGCTGCCGATGATCGTCACCTCGACCCTGGCCAAGGGCGCGGTGTTCCTGTCGCGCAAGAAAGTCATCGTCAAACGCCTGGATGCGATCCAGAACTTCGGCGCCATGGACGTGCTGTGCACCGACAAGACCGGCACCCTGACCCAGGACAGGATCTTCCTGGCGCGCAATGTCGACGTCTGGGGCGAAGACTCCGACGACGTGCTGGAAATGGCTTACCTCAACAGCTACTACCAGACCGGGCTGAAAAACCTGCTGGATGTGGCGGTGCTGGAGCACGTGGAAATCCACCGTGAGCTGAAGGTCGGTACGGCCTTTCGCAAGGTCGATGAAATCCCGTTCGACTTCAACCGCCGGCGCATGTCGGTGGTGGTCGAAGGGCGCGGCCAGCCGCATCAACTGATCTGTAAAGGCGCAGTGGAAGAAGTATTGGCGGTGTGCAGCCGGGTGCGTCACGGTGAAGTCGACGAAGCCTTGAGCGATGAATTGCTGGCGAAAATTCGTCAGGTCACCGCAGCATTCAACGCTGAAGGCTTGCGTGTGGTCGCGGTGGCGGCACGGTCGATGCCGCAGGGGCGCGACACCTACAGCCTGAGCGACGAGCAGGAACTGACGCTGATCGGTTACGTGGCGTTTCTCGATCCGCCGAAGGAAAGCACCGCCCCGGCACTCAAGGCCCTGGCCGAGCACGGCGTGGCCGTGAAAGTGCTGACCGGCGACAACGAACTGGTGACCGCCAAGATCTGCCGCGAAGTGGGCCTGGCCCAGCAAGGCCTGTTGATGGGCAACGACATCGAACGCATGAGCGACGCCGATCTGGCCGTGGCGGTAGAAACCACCAACGTGTTCGCCAAACTGACGCCGTCGCACAAGGAACGCATCGTGCGCATCCTCAAGGGCAACGGCCACGTGGTCGGGTTCATGGGTGACGGCATCAACGACGCACCGGCGCTGCGCACCGCAGACATCGGGATTTCCGTGGACAGCGCGGTGGACATCGCCAAGGAAGCGGCCGACATCATCCTGCTGGAAAAGAGCCTGATGGTGCTGGAGGAGGGCGTGCTGGAAGGGCGTCGGACCTTCGCCAACATGCTCAAGTACATCAAGATGACCGCCAGCTCGAACTTCGGCAACGTGTTCTCGGTGCTGGTCGCCAGTGCGTTCATTCCGTTCCTGCCGATGCTGCCGATGCACCTGCTGGTGCAGAACCTGCTGTATGACATTTCGCAGATCGCGATCCCGTTCGACAACGTCGACGACGAGATGCTGAAGCAGCCACAACGCTGGCAGCCAGGGGACGTCGGGCGCTTCATGCTGTTCTTCGGCCCGATCAGTTCGATCTTCGACATCACAACGTTCGCCTTGATGTGGTACGTGTTCGATGCCAACACCCCGGATCACCAGACCCTGTTCCAGTCCGGCTGGTTCGTGGTGGGGCTGCTGACCCAGACGCTGATCGTGCACATGATCCGCACGCCGAAGATTCCGTTCCTGCAAAGCCGCGCGGCGATGCCGCTGCTGGTGATGACCGCAATCATCATGGCCGTGGGCATCTTCCTGCCGATGGGGCCGCTGGCGCACTACTTCAAATTGCAGGCGCTGCCGTCGATGTACTTCGTGTTTCTGCCGGTGATCCTGCTGGCGTACATGGCGCTGACCCAGGCCGTCAAAGGCTTCTACATCCGCCGGTTCGGCTGGCAGTAACAGGCAAGATTCCCCCCTTGTGGGAGCAAGGGGGGCGGTTTCAAGGAGTTCGACATGCAAGCGATCAACAATCTCAACCTCACCTCATTGCTCGACACTTTGGTCAGCCTCAGCGCGGCGTTCATTCTCGGCGGCCTGATCGGCTTCGAACGCCAGTACCGGCAGCGCACGGCGGGCTTGCGCACCAACGTGCTGGTGGCGGTCGGCGCGGCAATTTTCGTCGACATGGCCAACCGTCTCGCCGGGGCCGAAGGCGCGGTGCGAGTGGTTGCCTACGTGGTTTCCGGCATCGGTTTTCTCGGTGCCGGGGTGATCATGCGCGAAGAGGGCAACGTGCGTGGGCTCAACACCGCCGCCACGCTCTGGACCTCGGCGGCGGTTGGTGCCTGCGCCGGTGCCGACCTGCTGGCCGAAGCGGTGCTGGGCACCTTGTTTGTGCTGGCCGCCAATACCTTGTTGCGGCCGATCGTCAACAACATCAACCGTCAGCCGCTGGACGTGGTCTCGGCGGAAGTCACCAACATTGTTTATGTCATCGCTCGGCGTTCGCAGCAGAAAGCCGTTTTCGCCTTGCTCGAGGCCGAGCTGGAACGCAGCAATTACCCGGCCAGCGATGTCGATGTACATGCCTTCGGTGCCGATGAAATCGAGATCGAAGCGACGCTGGCCACCACCTCGGTGGACGGTGATGAACTGGATGCGCTGGTGGCGCGAATCTCGACGTCGACGCTGGTGGTGCAGGCGTTCTGGAGTCCGAGCACCACGGAGTAACTTTTTCAATCCCGATGAGTGACCGTGTTTTTCGGAAAAGTCCTACAGAGTGTATCCCGATGCTTGGGTAGTCTTGCCGCCACTTGAAGCGACTACCCGGACTTCCACATTGACCGACAAAACCCTGCGCATCCTGATCGCCGACTTGCAGCATTTTCATCGGATGAAGATCGAGCGCCTGTTCAATGGCCTTGATTATTACCGCATTGCACCGGTGCAAAGTCTTGCCGAACTGTTGACCCTGGTCGATTACGGCTGTCAGCCGTTCGATGTCCTGGTGGTTAATGCCGAACTGGCGAGCGGGATCGCGGATCTGCCCGGTGTTCTGTTCGATCACCCACAAGTCCGACGGGCCCTGGTCTATGGTGAGCCGGCGGATTCCACAGGTGTTCCCGGGCATTTTGGGGCAAAGGTCATCACCAGCCCTGCAGCGCTGCCTTCATTCGACGAAATCGAACAGCTGATGACCTCGGTCGAGGCATCGCTTGGGCGGTCATCGCGTGCGCTATCACAGATCGGTCTGGCGCGCACCTGTCAGATCTGACAGGTGCTTCATCGTAAAGTCTGTGCAACAGTTGTAGCGCAGCTACCAATAGTCCCGTTCATGCAAGATCGGTGGCTTCATCACTATGTAATCGCACCGGGAGTGGTCATGGGTCGAGTATTGCTTGCCGAAGATCACCCGGTGGTCGTCTCTGCCATCCGTATGCTGTTGCATGGGTTGGGCTATAAGCAGATTCACGTGGTGTCGAGCGGCGTCGACGTCGTGCCGATGATTCGTGAACATGCGCCGGATCTGATGATTCTCGACCTGAACCTTGCAGGTATGGGCGGGCTGGATGTATTGGAGCGTATCAGGACTATCGGGCTGGTTTGCAAAGTCGTGATTTTTACCTCGGCTCCCCAGGACAGTTTCCTGATGCGCTGCCGGCGTGCCGGAGCGATGGCCTTCGTGGAAAAGTCTGCCGACCTGAAACAGCTCGAGAATGCGATCAAGGCTGTGCGTTCGGGCTACACTTTTTTTCCTGAAATGCACGGTGTCAGTTCAGGACAACTCGATGCACTGAGTGATGAGCGGCAGTTGATTGATCGGCTGTCCGACCGCGAACTGCATATTCTGGTGCAACTGGCTCACGGCAAGTCCAACAAGCTCATCGCCTTGGAAATGAACCTGAGTCACAAAACCGTCAGCACCTACAAGACCCGATTGATGCTCAAACTGGGAATAACGTCCTCAGTGACGTTGCGAGAGCTGGTCGTGCGCAACGATCTGTTCTGAGAGGCTTTCCATGATGAGACCGTTGCGGTTGGTGTTTCTGTTGGCACTTTTGTTTGCAGGCACAGTTCAGGCGGCGACGAGTGCGCAAAGACTGGAAATCGTTTCCCGCACCCGCCTGGAAGGCGTGCAGGTTCGCCTTGATGATCAGGATAAACAGTGGCTGAGCGCGCATCCGGTATTGCGCATCGGTGCCTCCTGGCCGGATTACCCGCCCTTTGAACTGACCCGCAAGCGCCATGAGCTGGAAGGCCTCACCGCCGATTACGCCGATGCGATTGCACAGGTACTCAATCTCGCCGTTGAAGTCTGGTGCTATCCCGACCGCGCAAGTGCGATGGCCGCGCTCAAGGCCGGTGATCTGGATTTGCTGGGCACGTCGAACAACTTCGAGATCGCCGACCCCGAACTGATGCTGTCCCGTGCCTACGCCGAAGATCAGCCGATGTGGGTGACCCGGCTCGACGAACCGTTGCCCGACGATCTGGCCGGCAAGCGAATCGCCATGGTGGACGACTACCTGCCAGCCTCGACCATCGAGCAGGCTTACCCGCAAGCCTCCCTGCAGCGTTATCGCTCGATTCTCGATGCCCTCGGCGCGGTGGCGTTCGGTCGGGATGCGCTCTACCTTGGCGACTTCATCAGCGCCAGCTATCTGATCAACACTCATTTTTATAACGACCTGCAACTGGCGGGCCCCTCGGGCCTTGACGCCAACCCGTTCGGCTTCGCCCTGACCCGCAGCAACACGCGGTTGAAACGTCTGGTCGACAAGGCCCTGCTGGCGATTCCCATGGAACAGCGCCTCGCGATGGAGCTGCGCTGGAGTGCCGGGCGCGCCGACAGGGCAGCACAGTCGCGGGTAAGTCTGAGCGACAGCGAGCAACAATGGCTGGATCAGCATCCGGTGGTGCGAGTCGGTGCTATCGACGATTTTGCGCCGCTGGCATTCTTTGATGCCGATGGCCGGTTCAGCGGCCTGACTGCACAACTGCTCAACCTGATCAGTCAGCGCAGTGGCCTGACATTCGAGGTGGTGCGCGGTCAGTCTCTGGATCGTCAGGTCGAGCAGCTCAGGAGCGGGGAGCTGGATCTGTTGCCGGTGCTGACACCGAGCCGCGAGCGTGAACTTGAAATGCGGTTCACCCGGTCGTACGCCAACAGCCCCTTCGTCTTGATCACCGATTCGAAGGCACAGGCGCCGCGCAGTCTCGAGGAGATGGCGGGTAAACGACTGGCGCTCTATCGCGGTAATCCGCTGCGCGAATATCTGTTGGAGCACGTGCCGCAGATCAACCTGATCGAGTTGCCGAGTCCGGCGGACGGTACGCGGGCGCTGCTTGATGGTCGGGCTGATGCGACATTGAGCTCGTTGCTGGTGGCGCGTTATCAGATCGATCACCAGTACCGTGAGCGCTTGCGGATTGTCTCCACGCTGGGTGATCAACCGGCCCGGATTGCCATGGCCACGGCGCCCGATGCCCCGCAACTGCAATCGATTCTGAACAAGGCGCTGCTGGCCATTGCCCCCCAGGAAATTGATGGTCTGGTCGCGCGCTGGAGTCGTAACGTGGTGCTGCAGGACAGCTATTGGCAGCGTCATAGAGAGCAAATCCTGCGCGGCTTTGCCATTGCTGCCGGGTTGCTGTTGCTGGCGTTGGGCTGGATCGCCTTTCAGCGTCGGCAGATCCGTCAGCGTCAACGATGGTTAAGACAGTTGCAGGAGGCCAAGGAGGCGGCCGATGAAGCCAATCGTGCCAAGAGCACGTTTCTGGCGACCATGAGTCATGAAATCCGCACACCGATGAATGCCCTGATCGGCATGCTTGAACTGGCCCTCAAGCGTGCCGATGAAGGCGTGACCGATCGCCAGGCGATCGAGGTGGCGTCCAGTGCCGGGCAGCAATTGCTGGCATTGATCGGCGATATTCTCGACATCGCGCGCATTGAGGCTGGGCATTTGTCGCTGGTTCCCGAACGGGTCAATCTGCGCGAGGTGGTGCAGTCGGTGTGTCGGATTTTCGAAGGCCTGGCCCGGCAGAAGCAATTGTTGTGGCATGTGGAGCTGGATGAACGCAGCAACGTCGAGGTGATGATCGATGCCCTGCGTTTCAAACAAGTGCTGTCGAATCTGTTGAGCAATGCCATCAAGTTCACCGATGACGGCGAGGTGAGCCTGCGCTTGCGCGTATTCGGCGAACAGGACGGGCTGATTGAAGTGGGTGTAGCCATTGAAGACAGTGGCCGGGGAATCAGCGCCGAGGATCAGCAACGCTTGTTCAGCCCGTTTGTGCAGGTCGGCGATCATCAGACTGCGGCGCAGGGCGGTTCTGGCCTGGGGTTGGTGATCAGCCGCAACCTGTGCCGGATGATGGGTGGTGATTTGTGGATGACCAGCGAGCCGGGCAGGGGCACTCAGGTCATGCTTCGACTGGAACTGCCAGTGCTGCAGCCGCTGGTGCAGGAGGCTGCACCGGCACCCGTGGCGACGGCGGTCAAGTCGCTGAACGTGCTGGTGGTGGATGACCATCCCGTGAATCGCCTGTTGTTGTGCCGACAGTTGAGTGAACTCGGCCATCGCCCCGTTGAAACCGATGGTGGTGGGAGCGGGCTGGCGCTGTGGCGCGGGCACTCCTTCGATGCATTGATCACTGACTGCAACATGCCGGGGCTCAACGGTTACGAGCTGGCGCGCGCGGTGCGTCAGGAAGAGGCCGCGACGGGCAGGGCGCCCTGTCTGATCCTTGGATTTACCGCCAATGCGCAAATGGAAGAAAAGCAGCGATGCCGGGCAGCCGGGATGGACGACTGTCTGTTCAAACCGGTTCTGCTGCGCGAATTGAGCCAGGCCCTGATGGCCGCAACATCCGAAGGCGCGCAGATCGAAAGCGTGGACGATCCGGTAGAGGCCGAGTTCGATCTGAGCGCGCTGTTGCAACTGGCAGGCGCGGACAACTCGCTGATCGGGCAATTGCGTGAGGAGGTGCTGAGCAGTCTGCGCATTGACCTGAAGCGTCTGGATGAGTCAGGCCGCAAAAATGACCGCGCCGATTTGCGTGATCTGGCGCATCACGTCACGGGCGGGGCGCACATGATCGGTGCCGAGCGTGTGGTCTCGGCGTGTCGGGTGCTCGAACAAGCCTGCCGGGCCGATCAGCCCGAAGCGGCATTGATGGCCGCCATCGATTCGCTGCGCGAGGCCATGCACGACCTCGCGCAGCAGCTTCAAGCCTGATCGATCAGTCCCACTGCGGCGCGATGCCTTTGGGGCTGGTCAGGCGATGGCCGCGCTCCAGTGTGGCGATCAGCGCCATGTCGGCGTCGCTCAGGGTCAGCGCCGTGGCACCGAGGTTGCCTTGCAGGTTGGCGCGTTTGGTCGACGACGGAATCACCGCGTAACCCGATTGCATCGCCCACGCCAGCGTAACCTGCGCCGGGGTGGCATGCAGGCGCTCGGCGATCTGCACGATCAGCGGATCCTTCAGCACTTCGCCGTAGGCGAGGGTCATGTACGACGTGATCTGGATGCCCTGACTCTGCGCGAACTCGACGACCTTGCGGTTTTGCAGGTATGGGTGCAGTTCAATCTGGTTGGTGGCGATATTTTCCGCACCGACCGCAGCAATCGCCTGTTTCATCAGGTCGATGGTGAAGTTGGACACGCCGATCTGCCGGGTCAGGCCCAGGCGTTTGGCTTCCAGCAGCGCGCGCATGAATTCCTCCACCGGCACCTGATCTTCCGGCGACGGCCAGTGGATCAGCGTCAGGTCAAGGTAGTCGGTCTGCAGCTTTTGCAGGCTTTCCTTGAGGCTTTCGATCAGACGATCCCCGGCGAAGTTGGCGATCCAGATCTTGCTGGTGATGAACAGCTCTTCACGGGCAATGCCGCTGGCAGCGATGGCTGCGCCAACGTCGGCCTCGTTTTCGTAGATCTGTGCGGTGTCGATGACTCGGTAACCAAGTTCAAGGGCAGTGCTCACCGAATCGATGACCACCTGGCCTTGCAGGCGAAACGTACCAAGACCGAAAGCGGGAACAGACATGCAGGACTCCAGGATTGCAATGGGAATGGGCAAGAGTATCCGCGTCTGATTCCCCGGGAAAAACCGCTGTCGGGACAAAGTACTGTTGACTGAAAGTCACGAATCACCGCAATCGGTATCGTTCCACCGGTAGAACGATGAGGACGGTTTTGGCTGACTAGTACTAAATACGTGGCGAATTTATGATCGGCCCATGATCAACCCAATTGCGGAGTCCACCATGAAAAATCTTATCGGTCTCTACACCAGCCCTCGCGGCCACTGGGTCGGCGATGGGTTTCCGGTGCGCACCCTGTTTTCCTACGACAACCTGGGCCAGCACATCAGCCCGTTCCTGCTGTTGGATCACGCCGGGCCTGCGCATTTCACCCCGACTACTGAACGCCGCGGCGTGGGGCAGCATCCGCACCGTGGCTTCGAAACCGTGACCATCGTTTACGAAGGCGAAGTGCAGCACCGCGACTCAACCGGCAGTGGCGGCACCATCGGCCCGGGCGATGTGCAGTGGATGACGGCGGCTTCCGGCATCCTGCATGAGGAATTCCACTCGGAAAACTTCGCCAAAACCGGCGGCAATCTGGAAATGGTGCAGCTGTGGGTGAATCTGCCGGCGAAGGACAAAATGGCCGCGCCGGGTTACCAGACCATTCTGGACAGTGATATTCCGCAAATCGCGCTCAAGGACGGTGCCGGCAGCCTGCGGCTGATCGCCGGTGAATTCGACGGCCACAAAGGTCCATCCCGCACGTTCACGCCTATCGACGTGTGGGATCTGCGACTGAACACTGGCAAGTTGCTCTCGCTGGATCTGCACGAAGGCCGCAACACGGCGCTGGTGGTGTTGAAGGGTTCGGTTCAGATCAACGGTGGGGAGTCGATGCGCGAAGGCCAGTTGGCGCTGTTCGAGCGTGATGGCGATCGCATCACCCTTGAAGCCAGCGCGGACTCGGTGGTGCTGCTGCTCAGCGGCGAGCCGATCGACGAGCCGATTGTCGGCCACGGCCCGTTCGTGATGAACACCGAGCAGCAAATCCACCAGGCTTTCGCCGACTTCCAGTCCGGCCGCTTCGGCCAGATGCACGGCTGAAAATCCTGGCAGGCGCCACGTGCGCCTGCCGGTTTTTTTTGAGCGCGTGCAGTGGCGCTCATCCCGCCAAATCAATTCCTCCTACACTGAGCCCAATCTGTGCGATCTTCTCGCGACTGGCCCCTGTCGGAGTTGTTTGATGCTGTCTCTGCTCACCGATCATCCGTTGTTTTGTGCCCTGATCCTGATCCTGGTCGATCTCGGTCTGTGGCGCCTGATCAGCGCCCACGGCAGCGCGTGGAAACTGTTGGTGCGGGTGCTGATTTTTGCCCTGTTCAGCATCCTGCTGTTCAACGAAGGGCTCAACCCGATGGAGCCTGCGCCGTGGGCCGACAATGTACCGTTGCACCTGGCGGCGACCGGGTTGCAGATCGGCTGGTGGCTGTTCGGCGCGCGCACCCTGACGGTGCTGATTGGCGCGGTGATGATGCAGCGGGTCGGGCACACCGGGCGGCTGTTGCAGGATCTGCTCGGTGCGGTGATTTTCCTGATCGCCATTATCGCGGCACTGGCCTATGTGCTGGATCTGCCGGTCAAGGGCGTGCTGGCAACCTCCGGGGCGCTGGCGATCATCGTCGGTCTGGCGTTGCAGAGCACCTTGAGCGACGTGTTTTCCGGGATCGTGCTCAACACCACGAAGCCTTATCAACTGGATGACTGGATTTCCATCGACGGCACCGAAGGTCGGGTCACCGACATCGACTGGCGCGCCACGCGCCTGCAAACCAGTCAGGGCAGCATGGCGGTGATTCCCAACTCGCTGGCGGCCAAGGCCAAGATCATCAACTTCAGCCGGCCGAGCAATATGTTCGGGGTGGCCGTCAGCGTGCAGGTCAGCCCCCATGCGCGGCCCAGTTCGGTGATCGAGGCCCTGGAGCGGGCGATGCAGGGCTGTCGCCAATTGCTGGAGAGTCCCGCGCCGAGCGTCGCACTGAAGAACTCCAACAGCGCCGGCGCCGAATATGAAATCAGCGGGTTCGTCGCCTCGATGAGCGAAAAGCGCGTGGTGCGCAATCAACTGTTCGACCTGGCGTTCCGGCACTTGCAAGCGTCCGGGGTCAATCTGCTATCGAGCGATGAGCCCGGCGTGGCGAGCAATCTTTCGCGGCCACGGGCGTTGCTCGACAGCTCGCCGATTTTCTCCACCCTGCGTCAGGAAGAGAAAGAAACCTTCAGCCAGAACATGACCCTGCAAACTTTCCGGGCCGGCGAGATGATCCTCGCGGGCGGCGAGGTCAGCGATCACCTGTTCATCATCGAATCCGGCGTGGTCTCGGTGACGCTCAAGCGCCATGGCACGCCGTTCGAGTCTGGACGGATGGGGCCGGGTGAGGTGATCGGCGAGGCGGGGATTCTGTCCGATACGTCGTTGCCGGCCGACTTCTCCGCCAAGACCTTCTGCGCGCTGTACCGCATCGAGAAGTCTTATCTCAAGCCGTGCCTGGACGCTCGTCACGACATCAACGACGCGATGCAGGCGCTGCTCGATTTCCGCCTGCACAAGGCGCAATCCCTGACGGAAGAAACGCCGGTGCTGGCGCCGAAAAAAGGGTTCCTGCAATGGCTGCGCAATCGCGTCTGAGCCTTCAGCGCAGGCCGTAATCCGCCAGTTTGCGTTCCAGTTTCAGGCGCACCTGCGGCCATTCGTCATCGATGATGCTGAAGCGCACCGAGTTGCGCTTGCGGCCGTCCGGCATGATGCGTTCGTGGCGGACGATGCCTTCCTGTTGCGCGCCGAGCCGCAGGATCGCGTTGCGCGACTTCTGGTTGTTCTCGTCGGTGGTGAACTGCACCCGCACGCAGTCGAGCACCTCGAACGCGTGGCGCAGCATCAGGTACTTGGCCTCGGTGTTGACGAAGGTCTTCTGAAAACGTGCCGAAATCCAGCTGCTGCCGATCTCCAGCTTGCGGTTGAGCGGGTCGATTTTCCAGAACCGGGTCGAGCCGATCACCTCGCCGGTTTCCTTCAACACGATGACAAACGGCATGACCGTGCCTGCCTCACGGCCGTCGAGGGCCTTCTTCAGGTAAGCGTCGACGGTGGTGGCCGACGGCACCACGGTGACCGTGAGGTTCCACAGTTCACCGTCGGCGGCAGCGCGGAGCAGGGCATCGGCGTCGGTGTATTGGAGCGGGCGCAGGATGATGCCCTGGCCTTGCAGCGTGGTTTGCATGTGGGGATTCTCGGCGATCGGGCAAGGGCTTATTACGCCGTACGGGAAGGATCCGACGCAACCGTCGCGGTGGGCGGATGTCACAGTTTTTATCGGTCAATGGCGGGAGTCCGGACGATGAAAAAAATGCGCATTGCCACGTTCAACGTCAACGGCCTGCGGGCCCGACTGCCGAACCTGCTGGAATGGCTCAAGCGCGAGCAGCCGGACATCGCCTGTTTGCAGGAGCTGAAACTGGTGGACAGCGCGTTTCCCGCCGCCGATCTGGAGGCTGCGGGTTATGGCGCCATCTGGCACGGCCAGGCGTCATGGAACGGCGTGGCGATTCTTGCCCGCGATGCGCAACCGCTGGAGAGCCGGCGCGGTTTGCCCGGCGATCCCGACGATAAACACAGCCGCTACCTCGAAGCGGCGGTGCACGGGGTGTTGGTGGGATGCCTGTACCTGCCCAATGGCAATCCGCAACCGGGGCCGAAGTTCGACTACAAACTGGCCTGGTTCGAGCGCCTGATCAAATACGCCAAGGATCTGCAAAGCAGCGATCACCCGGTGGTGCTGGCCGGCGATTACAACGTGGTGCCCACCGATCTGGATATCTACAACACCCGTTCGTGGCTCAAGGATGCGTTGTTGCAACCGGAGAGCCGCGAGTGCTATCAGCGTCTGCTGGATCAGGGCTGGACCGATTCGTTGCGGCATCTGTATCCCGAGGATCGGCTCTATACGTTCTGGGATTACTTCCGCCAGCACTGGCAGAAGAACTCCGGGCTGCGGATCGACCATCTGCTGCTCAATCCGACGCTGAGCCCTTATCTGCACGAGGCCGGTGTGGATGCCTGGGTGCGTAATGAACCGCATGCCAGTGATCACGCACCAACGTGGATTCGTATCGATTCGCGTAAAAGACGCTAGCCGGTGATTGGTTAATTCAATTGTCGATTCGAGGCCCGGATCCCGTATACATGGCGACCATCGGCGGAACGATCCGCGCCCCCATGCAAAAGGACCCAGCCATGAGCGAGCCACGCCTGACGAATCTGAAACAGTATCTGCAACGCCTGGGATTCGATGTGCCCCCGACACCGACCCTTGAAACCCTGCGCCTGTTGCAACTACGCCATACCGGCGCCTTTGCTTTCGAAAACCTGTCGACGCTCAGTGGCGAGCCCGTCCTGATCGATCTGCCGTCCATCGAACGCAAAGTCTTTAATGACGCCCGTGGCGGTTACTGCTACGAGCTGAACAACCTGTTTCTGGCCTTGCTGCTGGAGCTCGGGTTCGATGCGCGGGGGATCAGCGGGCGCGTGGTCATGAATCAGCCCGAGGGCAGCTGGGCGGCGCGCACTCATCGCTTGAGCCTGGTGACCATTGACGACGTGCGCTACATCACCGACGTCGGCTTCGGCGGCATGGTGCCGACCGCGCCGCTGGTGCTGGATACCGAAGCCGAGCAATCCACCCCGCACGAACCGTATCGCATCGAAGTGCAGGCCGATGGCTACATGCTGCGGGCCAAGGTTGCTGGCGAATGGCGGCCGATGTACCTGTTCGACCTGCAGCGCCAGGAAGACATCGATTACACCCTCGGCAACTGGTACGTCTCGACCCACCCGGACTCACCATTCGCCCAGCGCCTGATGGTGGCGCGTACCGGCGACGGCTGGCGGCGTACGCTGAACAACGGCAGTTTCGCCATTCACCGCATCGGCGCCGAGAGCGAGCGGCGCGAAGTGACAGATGTTGATGAACTGATCGAATTGCTGGAACGGGAATTTGGCCTGAACTTGCCGCACCAGCCCGGTGCACGAGAGGCTCTGGCGCGCTTGATTCAGCCAGTTTGAACGCTACGGTTTGACGTCCGGTTCCAGCACCCGCCGGATCTCGTTCACGGCCGCCGACAGTTTTTTCTCAAGGCTCTTGAGGTCGGTGGCGGTGATGCCTTGCTTGAATTGCCCGCTTGAATGTTCGAGTTCATCGGTTGCGCCACGGCTGTTAAGCAATGCGTGGCGCAGGGTGTTGTTGATCACCGTCTGATACCCAAACCCTTCATCTTCGGCGACCGTACGTGCCGCTTCGATGACCGCATCATCAAGCATGATGGTGATGCGCGTTTTGCCCTTGGTGGGCGCCAATGCGCCGCGTTTGCCCTGAGAGAAGTCGTACTCGTCTTTCATCGGTCAGCCTCCAGAAAATATTCGCGACGTTCACTCGGTGTAGCGAAACGTGCGGAAATGATTCGAACGAAATTCGGTTCGCGGTAACTGTACGCAACAACCAACAAACGTCCTTTGCCGTCGTTGCCGAGTGTGATCCAGCGTTGCTCGTCATGGTCGTTGTCTTCAATGGTCAGTGCTCGGTCGTCGTAGAAGACCGGTTCGGCCTCGGCGAGGCTGATCCCTCTGTGCTTGAGTTTGTTGGCAGCATTCTTGCTTTTGTCGAACTGAATCTTGAATGACTTAATTATGCATACTTTATATGTATAAAAAAGAGTGCGGCCGCGCCGTCGGTCGCCGTGAATACTTCAGCCTAGGCGGATAAAACGTGGACTCGATTAGGGATGGGTTGCCGGATTTGTGGGGGGATGAAAGCAGCGGGATAGAAGGTTGGGTGGCTAGCTAACCATTATGTGACTGACAAGTTGTATACAAGTCTATGGACATTTGTCCTGACTCTTGCATACAGTGTGTGCATAACAAAAACCAGGGAACTCCCCCACCATGAAAACGCCCCATGTTTCACACCAACGGCCCGAGGACGAGAATCTCGGGGTCGGCGCGAATATGGCTTACGGCCTGCAACACGTTCTGACCATGTATGGCGGTATCGTCGCGGTGCCACTGATCATCGGTCAGGCCGCCGGGCTTTCGCCGGCGGACATCGGTCTGTTGATTGCTGCTTCATTGTTTGCGGGGGGGCTGGCCACGTTGCTGCAAACCCTGGGTTTACCGTTTTTCGGCTGTCAGTTGCCGCTGGTGCAGGGCGTGTCGTTCTCTGGCGTTGCCACCATGGTGGCGATTGTCAGCAGTGGCGGGGAGGGCGGCTTCCAGTCGGTGCTCGGCGCGGTTATAGCCGCGTCGTTGATTGGTTTGCTGATCACCCCGGTGTTCTCGCGAATCACCAAGTTCTTCCCGCCGCTGGTAACCGGCATTGTGATCACCACCATCGGCCTGACGCTGATGCCGGTGGCCGCACGCTGGGCCATGGGCGGCAACAGCCACGCGCCTGACTTCGGCAGCATGCAGAACATCGGTCTGGCGGCGGTCACGCTGGTGTTGGTGTTGCTGCTGAGCAAGGTCGGCAGCTCCACCATCTCGCGTCTGTCGATCCTGTTGGCCATGGTGATCGGCACGGTGCTGGCGGTGTTCCTCGGCATGGCGGACTTCTCCAGCGTCACCCAGGGCCCGATGTTCGGCTTCCCGACGCCGTTCCATTTCGGCATGCCGACCTTCCACTTCGCTGCGATCCTGTCGATGTGCATCGTGGTCATGGTGACCCTGGTGGAAACCTCGGCGGACATTCTGGCGGTCGGTGAAATCATCGGCACCAAGGTCGACTCCAAGCGTCTGGGCAACGGCCTGCGGGCGGACATGCTATCGAGCATGTTTGCGCCGATCTTCGGCTCGTTCACCCAAAGTGCCTTCGCCCAGAACGTCGGGCTGGTGGCGGTGACCGGGATCAAGAGCCGCTATGTGGTGGCGACCGGCGGTATCTTCCTGGTGATCCTCGGTCTGCTGCCGTTCATGGGCCGGGTCATCGCAGCCGTGCCGACGTCGGTACTCGGCGGCGCCGGTATCGTGCTGTTCGGCACCGTGGCGGCAAGCGGTATCCGCACGCTGTCCAAGGTCGATTACCGCAACAACGTCAACCTGATCATCGTCGCCACCTCGATCGGCTTCGGCATGATCCCGATTGCCGCGCCGAACTTCTACGATCACTTCCCGAGCTGGTTCGCGACCATTTTCCATTCGGGCATCAGCTCGTCGGCAATCATGGCGATCCTGCTGAACCTGGCATTCAACCACTTCACGGCGGGTAACTCGGATCAGCAGTCGGTGTTCGCGGCAGCAGAAGAGCGGACCCTGCGTTATCGCGATCTGGCAGCGCTGCGTGAAGGCGACTACTTCAGCGACGGCAAGCTGCATGACTGCGACGGCAACGAAGTACCGGTGATCGATCCGGATTCGGATCACGGTCATGGCGTACCGAAGGCACATGCCAAGAGCAGCGAGCACGTCTGACCGTTGTGGTTGAATGAAAAGGGCCGATCAGCTGGAAAAATGATCGGCCCTTTTTCTATGTCGCCGTTTTTTTCAGCGCCCACTAAAAAGCCCCTGAATCTTTCGATTCAGGGGCTCTGTATTTGGCTCCACAACCTGGACTCGAACCAGGGACCCAGTGATTAACAGTCACTTGCTCTACCAACTGAGCTATTGCGGAATTGGTGCGTATGTTACTGATTTAAAAAGACTAGTCAAGCGCGAGATATAAATTTGTTGGAAAGGTCAGGACGGGTGGCGGTTTATCGGCGATTGGCGGTTACCAGAACTCCACCAGAGGTCTACCATGGCCGCCCGGAAGTGGTCACACGCGCTGCCGGCCATTCGCCGAAAAGGTACGCGTCATGAATAGTCCCATCCTTACCCATCATCCTGTCGAGGTGTTCGCATGAGCACCGCGCAAATCAGCCTGCCCAAAGGCGTTGGCCCACATGCCGAAAAGCTTTTCGACGCGATCACTCAGGCCGGTACGGCTGAAGAGCTGAACCGCGCAGGCGGCAAGGCCGAAGGTTTTGTCCTCGGCCTGGAAAGCACCAAGGCCATCAAGAGCCAGATCGCCGAATCGCTCTACGTCGTTTATGACGATGCGGCGACTCAGCGTGCAGCGGAACTGGCTTAACCGCCGAACGTGAAGGTGCCGAGCATCAGTTTGGCGTACAGCATCGTCGCACCCAGTTGCACCAGCCACAGCGCCAGCCCGCCGAGAAACACCCCGGCCGCGACTTGCAGCACCAGGTTGTTGCCGCGTTTGGCCGGGGCGCGGGGGATGAAGTCATCCAGATCGTCGCGGTCGGCGCGCAGGTCATCGTTTTTCATGTCGTCTCTCTGAAATATCGTTTGGGTGCAGTCTAGAGGGTGTAGCGGTTTTTCTTCAGACAAATAAAAAACGGGAAGCCCGAAGGCTTCCCGTTTTCAGTGCGGCGCCGGATCAGATGACCTGAACGATGGCGTCCGTCACGGCTTCGATGTTGCTCTGGTTCAGCGCAGCGACGCAGATGCGGCCGGTGTCCAGGGCGTAGATGCCGAACTCGTTGCGCAGGCGATGAACCTGTTCGGTGGTCAGGCCGGAGTAGGAGAACATGCCGCGCTGACGACCGACGAAGCTGAAGTCACGCTGCGGGGCTTTCTTGGCCAGCAGAGCAACCATCTGCTCGCGCATGCCGCGAATGCGCAGGCGCATTTCAGCCAGTTCGGCTTCCCACTGGGCGCGCAGTTCCGGGCTGTTCAATACCGCAGCAACGATGCTTGCACCGTGGGTCGGCGGGTTGGAGTAGTTGGTGCGGATCACGCGTTTGACTTGCGACAGTACGCGCGCGCTTTCTTCTTTCGATTCGCTGATGATCGACAGCGCACCGACGCGCTCGCCGTACAGCGAGAACGACTTGGAGAACGAGCTCGATACGAAGAAGGTCAGGCCGGATTCGGCAAACAGACGCACGGCAGCGGCGTCTTCGGCGATGCCGTCACCGAAACCCTGGTAAGCCATGTCGAGGAACGGCACGTGACCTTTGGCCTTGACCGTTTCCAGCACGTTGTTCCAGTCCGCCGGGCTCAGGTCGACGCCGGTCGGGTTGTGGCAGCAGGCGTGCAGCACGACGATCGAGCCATTCGGCAGGGCGTTGAGGTCTTCGAGCAGGCCGGCACGGTTCACGTCGTGGGTGGCGGCGTCGTAGTAGCGGTAGTTCTGCACCGGGAAACCGGCGGTTTCGAACAGCGCGCGGTGGTTTTCCCAGCTCGGGTCGCTGATCGCCACAACGGCATTTGGCAGCAGTTGCTTGAGGAAGTCGGCGCCGATTTTCAGTGCGCCGGTCCCGCCGACGGCCTGGGTGGTGACAACGCGGCCAGCCGCCAGCAGTGGCGAATCATTGCCGAACAGCAGCTTTTGCACGGCCTGGTCGTAGGCCGCGATGCCGTCGATCGGCAGGTAGCCACGGGAGGCATGCTGAGCGGCGCGAATGGTTTCGGCTTCGATAACGGCGCGCAGGAGTGGAATTCGCCCCTCTTCGTTGCAGTACACACCCACCCCGAGGTTGACCTTATTGGTCCGGGTATCGGCGTTGAATGCTTCGTTGAGGCCCAGGATTGGATCGCGGGGTGCCATTTCGACAGCGGAGAACAGGCTCATTTTTACGGCAGCTCTATTGGAGAGTGGAGGGACGTGTGGCGCTCCAGCCGAATGCACTAGAGCGGTGCACAAACGGGGAGCTAGTATAGAGGCCATCATCGATCAATGGCGACAGGCGAATCGGCTTTTAAGGTAAGTTTTTCCGATTATTTCTCGACCGTTAGTCGAATGCATCTGTCGGAGACTTTACCGGATGTAGGACGTTTGCCTTGAAAGGCGAGGCAATCGGCTCCACATTCAGCACAATCTTCGTTTTTTCTTGCGCGACATCGGTCGTTTGCGGTCATTCTCGTGGTGCTGCGGTTTGCCAGCAGCGTCGCGATTCCAGAGGTGTTTATGTCTGAATTCCAGCTCGTCACCCGTTTCGACCCCGCCGGCGATCAACCCGAAGCCATTCGCCTGATGGTCGAAGGCATCGAAGCCGGGCTGTCGCACCAGACGCTGCTCGGGGTGACCGGGTCGGGCAAGACCTTCAGCATCGCCAACGTCATCGCCCAGGTGCAGCGCCCGACCCTGGTGTTGGCGCCGAACAAGACGCTGGCCGCGCAGTTGTACGGCGAGTTCAAGTCGTTCTTTCCGAACAACGCCGTCGAGTACTTCGTTTCCTACTACGACTACTACCAGCCCGAAGCCTATGTGCCGTCGTCCGACACCTTTATCGAGAAGGATGCGTCGATCAACGACCACATCGAGCAGATGCGCCTGTCAGCGACCAAGGCGTTGCTGGAGCGCAAGGACGCGATCATCGTCACCACGGTCTCGTGCATCTACGGTCTGGGCAGTCCGGAAACCTATTTGAAAATGGTCTTGCACGTCGATCGCGGCGACAAGCTCGACCAGCGTGCGCTGGTGCGGCGGCTGGCCGACCTGCAATACACCCGCAACGACATGGATTTCGCCCGTGCGACCTTCCGGGTGCGTGGCGATGTGATCGACATCTACCCGGCGGAATCCGACCTCGAAGCGATCCGCATCGAGTTGTTCGATGATGAGGTGGAAAGCATTTCCGCGTTCGATCCGCTGACTGGCGAAGTCATTCGCAAGCTGCCGCGCTTCACCTTCTATCCGAAAAGCCACTACGTGACGCCTCGGGAAACCCTGCTCGACGCCATCGAAGGGATCAAGGTCGAGTTGCAGGAGCGCCTGGAATACCTGCGCAACAACAACAAACTGGTGGAAGCCCAGCGCCTGGAGCAGCGCACCCGATTCGACCTGGAGATGATCCTCGAACTCGGTTATTGCAACGGCATCGAAAACTACTCGCGCTATCTGTCGGGTCGTCCGGCCGGTGCGGCGCCGCCGACGCTCTACGATTACCTGCCGGCCGACGCCTTGCTGGTGATCGACGAATCCCACGTCAGCGTGCCGCAGGTCGGCGCGATGTATAAGGGCGACCGCTCGCGTAAAGAGACCCTGGTGGAATACGGCTTCCGCCTGCCATCGGCGCTGGACAACCGGCCGATGCGCTTCGACGAGTGGGAAGGGGTCAGCCCGCAGACGATTTTCGTCTCGGCCACGCCCGGCAACTACGAAGCCGAACACGCCGGCCGGGTGATCGAACAGGTTGTGCGCCCGACCGGTCTGGTCGACCCGCAGGTTGAAGTGCGCCCGGCGCTGACCCAGGTCGACGATCTGCTCTCGGAAATCACCAAGCGCGTCGCGGTAGAGGAGCGAGTGCTGGTCACCACGCTGACCAAGCGCATGGCCGAAGATCTGACCGATTACCTGGCCGATCACGGCGTGCGCGTGCGTTATCTGCACTCGGACATCGACACCGTCGAGCGGGTGGAAATCATCCGCGACCTGCGTCTGGGTACTTTTGATGTGCTGGTGGGGATCAACCTGCTGCGTGAAGGTCTGGACATGCCGGAAGTGTCGCTGGTGGCGATTCTCGACGCGGACAAGGAAGGTTTCCTGCGTTCCGAGCGGTCGCTGATCCAGACCATCGGCCGGGCGGCGCGTAACCTCAATGGCCGGGCGATTCTCTACGCGGATCGCATCACCGGTTCGATGGAGCGGGCCATCGGCGAAACCGAGCGTCGTCGCGAAAAGCAGATCGCCTTCAACCTGGCCAACGGCATCACGCCGAAGGGCGTGTTCAAGGACGTCGCCGACATCATGGAAGGCGCCACCGTGCCCGGTTCGCGCAGCAAGAAGCGCAAAGGCATGGCCAAGGCCGCCGAAGAAAACGCCAAGTACGAAGCCGAACTGCGCTCACCGAGCGAGATCACCAAGCGCATCCGTCAACTGGAAGAGAAGATGTACCAGTTGGCCCGCGACCTGGAATTCGAAGCAGCGGCGCAGATGCGCGACGAAATCGCCAAGCTGCGTGAGCGGCTGTTGGCCGTTTAACGGATCGTTCCCACGCTCTGCGTGGGAATGCAGCCCTGGACGCTCTGCGTCCGCTCAAGGTTAATGTGCCTCGCCGGCCTTCAGTCCGGCGGGCAATTTCTTGGTCAGCAAAATCGCCAACATGCTGATCCCCAGCGCAATCCCGACAAAATGAAACGCATCGTTGTAGGCCATGATCAGCGCCTGCTGATGCACGATCTCGCTCAACTTGCCCAGCGCCGCCGTGTCACTGCCGAACCGATCAGTCATCGACGCCAGGCGTTCGGCCACCTGCGGATTGGTCGGCACCACCGCTTCACGCAGGTAATCGAAGTAGGTCTTGGTGCGCGCATCCAGCAGGGTGGCGAGCAGAGCGATGCCGATGGCGCCGCCGAGGTTGCGCAAAATGTTGAACAGGCTCGATGCCGAGCCCGCGTCCTGCGGCAGGATGTACGCCGTGGCGATCAGCGAAATGGTCACCATGATCAGCGGCTGGCCCAGTGCGCGGATGATCTGGATCTGGTTGAACTGCGGCCCGGCGAAATCCGGGTTGAGCACGCCGGAGGAAAAACTCGCCAGCCCGAACAGGCCGAAACCGATCGTGCACAGCCATTTCGGCGAGACGAATTTCATCAGTTTCGGCACCAGCGGAATCAGAAACAGCTGCGGCACGCCCATCCACATGATCACTTCGCCGATCTGCAGGGCGTTGTAGTTCTGGATCTGCGCCAGATACAGCGGCAGCAGATAGATCGAACCGTACAGCCCAACGCCCATGCCGAGGCTGGAAATACTCGACAGCCCGAAATTGCGGTTGCGCAGGATGCCCAGGTTGATCAGCGGATTGGGCTTGGAAATCTGCACGATCACAAAGGTGATCAGGCTCAGCAGGGCGATGCTGCCCAGCGTCACGATCAGGCTCGATTCCAGCCAGTCCTTGCGATGGCCTTCCTCAAGGAAAACCTGCAGGCAACCAAGCCCGATACCCAGGGTGAGAATGCCGGTGTAATCGGTGCTTTTCAGCAGCTCCCAATGCGCTTCTTTTTTCTCCAGGCCGTACATCAGCCCGGCGATCATGATCAGGCCCGGCGGGATGTTGATATAGAAGATGTATTCCCAGCCCCAGTTCTCCGTGAGCCAGCCGCCGAGGGTCGGTCCGATGGATGGGGCGAAGGTAGCGGTCATGGCGAACATCGCCATGCCTTTGGCCCGGTGGTGTTCGGGGAGTTTGATCAGGGTCAGGGTGAAGGCCAGCGGGATCAGCGCGCCACCGGTGAAGCCCTGCATGGCGCGAAACACGATCATGCTCTCCAGGCTCCAGGCCATTGAGCACAGCAGCGACGAAATCAGAAACCCCAGCGACACCCACACCGCCAGCCGCCGTGCCGACAGCAACTGCACCAGCCAGGCGGTCAGCGGGATCATGATGATTTCCGCCACCAGATAAGACGTCGAAATCCACGAGCCTTCTTCAAGCGTCGCCGACAGGGCGCCCTGAATATCCTTGAGCGAGGAGTTGGTGATCTGGATGTCGAGCACCGCCATGAAGGCGCCGAGCATCACGCTCATCACCGCAATCCAGTCCCGCCGGGTCGGTTCGCCGACCGGGCGGATCAGCGAATCACCGGCCATTGTCGGCGGTGTCTTTGATATTCACGGTGGCGGTGACGGACATGCCCGGACGGATCTTGCCGTGCAGCGGGTTATCGGCCTTGAAGGTCAGCTTGACCGGAATCCGCTGCACGACCTTGGTGAAGTTGCCGGTGGCGTTGTCCGGCGGCAACAGGCTGAACTGCGCGCCGGAGGCGGCGAACAGGCTTTCGACTCGGGCTTCGATCGGAGTGTCGCTGTAGGCGTCGAAGGTCAGTTCGGCTTTTTGTCCGGGTTGCATGTGGCCGATCTGGGTTTCCTTGAAATTGGCCTGCACCCAAATGTCTTCGTCCGGAACGATTGAAAGCAGATAGGCGCCGGCCTGCACCACCTGACCATTGCGCGCGGCACGCTGGCCGATCAGGCCGCTGATCGGTGCGTGGATTTCGCTGCGGGTCAGGTTCAGTTCGGCTTGGGCGAGGTCGGCGCGGGCGTTGGCGATCTGCGCATCGAGGCGTTTGATCTCGGCGGTCAGCGCGTTGACCTGCTGGCGCTGGCTCTGGGCATCGGCCTGGGCCTTGGCCACTTGCGAGCGGGCGATATGAGCGTCGGCGGAGAGGGTGGTGACCCGCTCCTCGGAGACGTAGCCGGGTTTACGCAGGGTTTCTGCCCGCGACAAATCCATCTGCGAGCGCCCGAGGGTGGCTTGCGTGGTTGCCACTTGCGCATCGCTGGCGGCGATCAGGCTCGATTGCTGAGTCAATTTGCTCTGGGCCTGCAGGCGTTCGGCTTCGCGGGTGGCGAGGGCGGCATTGGCGCGATCGACGGCGAGACGGAAATCATTCGGTTCGAGACGAATCAGCAACTGGCCTTTTTCCACATGCTGGTTGTCCTGCACCAGCACTTCCTCAATGCGTGCGCTCAACTGGCTCGACACGCGGGTGATTTCACCCTGGACATAGGCGTTGTCGGTGCTTTCATAAAAGCGTCCCTTGAAAAACCAATGGGCGAAAAAGCCCCCGGCAATCAGCAGGACCAGCAACAGGAAAATGAACAGGCGACGCTTGAGTTGGGCAGGCATGGGCAAACTGTAGTCGAGGAATTGTAAGGAAAGTTATCAGCAGGCGAATCTGGCACACAGCCGATGAGCGGTAAATGCCGTCTGTTGATATTCGGCCATTCACCACGGCCAACGGGCGTTCCAGACGCAACCTTGGCTTAAATGCCCTGCCCGCTGGAGCGGGGCGGGTGTCGCCTGTTACCATTCGCCGCTTGATCGTTCTTTGCTTTTCATTCTTTTCGAGACATGCCATGACCACCGTCCGCACTCGCATCGCGCCATCGCCTACCGGGGATCCCCACGTAGGTACCGCTTACATCGCACTGTTCAACTACTGCTTTGCCAAGCAGCACGGCGGTGAGTTCATCCTGCGGATCGAAGACACCGATCAGTTGCGTTCGACCCGCGAGTCCGAACAGCAGATCTTCGACGCCCTGCGCTGGCTGGGTATCGACTGGAGCGAAGGCCCGGACGTCGGCGGCCCGCACGGTCCTTACCGTCAGAGCGAGCGCGGCGATATCTACCAGAAGTACTGCCAGCAGCTGGTCGACATGGGCCACGCCTTCCCGTGCTTCTGCACCGCTGAAGAGCTGGACCAGATGCGCGCCGAGCAAATGGCTCGCGGCGAAACCCCGCGTTACGACGGCCGCGCGCTGCTGCTGTCCAAGGAAGAAGTCGCCCGTCGCCTGGCTGCCGGCGAGCCGCACGTGATCCGCATGAAGGTGCCGAGCGAAGGCGTCTGCGTGGTGCCGGACATGCTGCGTGGGGATGTCGAGATCCCGTGGGATCGCATGGACATGCAAGTGCTGATGAAGACCGACGGCCTGCCGACGTACTTCCTGGCCAACGTGGTCGACGATCACCTGATGGGTATCACCCATGTGCTGCGTGGCGAAGAATGGCTGCCGTCGGCGCCGAAACTGATCCTGCTTTACGAGTATTTCGGCTGGGAACAACCGGAACTGTGCTACATGCCGCTGCTGCGTAACCCGGACAAGAGCAAGCTGTCCAAGCGCAAGAACCCGACTTCGGTGACGTTCTACGAGCGCATGGGCTTCATGCCTGAGGCGATGCTCAACTACCTGGGCCGCATGGGCTGGTCGATGCCGGACGAGCGCGAGAAGTTCTCGCTGCAGGAAATGGTCGACAACTTCGACCTCAAGCGCGTGTCGCTGGGCGGGCCGATTTTCGACATCGAGAAACTGTCGTGGCTCAACGGCCAGTGGCTGCGTGATCTGCCGGTGGAAGAGTTCGCCGCTCGCGTACAGAAGTGGGCGTTCAATTCCGAATACATGATGAAGATCGCGCCGCACGTTCAGGGCCGCGTCGAAACCTTCAGCCAGGTTGCACCGCTGGCCGGATTCTTCTTCGCCGGTGGCGTGAACCCGGATGCCAAGCTGTTCGAATCGAAAAAGCTGTCGGGCGATCAGGTTCGTCAACTGATGCAGTTGATCCTGTGGAAGCTTGAGAGCCTGCGTCAGTGGGAGAAGGACAGCATCACCGCGACGATTCAGGCGGTGGTTGAATCCCTCGAGCTGAAGCTGCGTGACGCGATGCCGCTGATGTTTGCCGCGATCACCGGGCAGGCGAGTTCGGTGTCGGTGCTCGATGCGATGGAAATCCTTGGGCCGGACCTGACCCGTTTCCGTCTGCGCCAGGCGATTGACCTGCTGGGCGGCGTGTCGAAGAAAGAAAACAAAGAGTGGGAAAAACTGTTGGGCGCCATCGCCTGATTGCGTTTGACTCTGCAGGACGCGCCGCAGGCCGGGATCTTTTGATCCCGGCCTGCGGCGTTTTCTCCTGAATTCACGGGGGGAGGGTGGTAAGTGATTGTTATGCCGACAAAAAATTTTGAAATTTTTCAAAAATAAGTTTGACAGCCTTTCGATACGCCCTTAAGATTCGCCCCGTCCTCAGCGATGACATCAACGATGAGGGGCTATAGCTCAGCTGGGAGAGCGCTTGCATGGCATGCAAGAGGTCGACGGTTCGATCCCGTCTAGCTCCACCAATTTACACTTCGAAGCCTGGCCACACCGGCTTCGAAGCGATCAACACTCAGCGTTGATCAGTTGTATAGAAGGGTTTGCGTCCCCTTCGTCTAGTGGCCTAGGACACCGCCCTTTCACGGCGGTAACAGGGGTTCGAGTCCCCTAGGGGACGCCAGTTTTACAGAAGCGATTTTGCAAGATGTCGCTCCGCCGAGAGGCGAAAAATCCGGGGCTATAGCTCAGCTGGGAGAGCGCCTGCATGGCATGCAGGAGGTCAGCGGTTCGATCCCGCTTAGCTCCACCAATTTACAGTTCAAGGTCTGGCCACACCGGCCTTGAATCGATCAGTACTCAGCGCTGATCAGTTGTACAGAAGGTTTGTGTCCCCTTCGTCTAGTGGCCTAGGACACCGCCCTTTCACGGCGGTAACAGGGGTTCGAGTCCCCTAGGGGACGCCACGATTACCCGCTCTGCGGGATTTTATAAGGGTCATTCAATTATTGAATGGCCCTTTTGTTTGTCTGGCGTTTGGCCAAATCCTCTTTTTCCTTAACACTGTGCTTCAGACCAGCGGTCACGCGTGTGACTTGCGGAATATTATTATGAGAATAATATTGCTATCGTAATATTCGGAGGCGACGATGAACGACAAGAAAGCTCAAACCCGCGAACGCATTCTCAAGGCCGCCAGTGCTGCACTGATCCAGCGCGGTCCGGCTGAACCGAGCGTGGGCGAAGTGATGGGTGCGGCCGGCCTGACCGTCGGCGGCTTCTATGCCCACTTCGAAAGCAAGGACGCCATGATGCTTGAGGCGTTCAAGCAATTGCTCGGTCGCCGTCGCGACCTGATTGCCGACATGGATAGCGAGCTGACCGGTGAAGAGCGCCGCGCCCTGGTAGCCGCGTTCTATCTGTCGCGCAAGCATCGCGATTCCAGCGATTCGGCCTGCCCGATTCCGGCCTCCATTGGTGAGCTGGGCCGTCTGCCGGAGGCCTTTCGGATCGCGTTGAACGAACACTTGGAATTGATGATTGCGCAGTTGGCCGCAGCGCCGGAAGACACCGACAAAGCGTTGGCCGACGTGGCCTTGATGGTGGGTGGCCTGGCGCTCGCGAGGGCGTTGGGGCCTGGGGATTTATCCGATCGATTGCTGCGCGCCGCCAAGTCGGCGGTGCGTTGACCTGAAGGCTACAAGCCCGGGGAGAGAGCGATGAGCACGTTGAAGTGGGTTCGCGGCGTTAATGGCACCTTGGGCTGGTTCGCACCGAAACTGGTGGCGAGCAAAATGCGGTTGGCGTTCATGACGCCGCGCGTGAATAAACCGAGGGACTGGGAATTGCCGCTGCTGGCGAAATCCGAACGCATCACCTTGCGCTTCGGTCTTTCGGCCCTGCGCTGGGGGCAAGGCCCGACTGTTTTGCTGATGCACGGCTGGGAAGGGCGGCCCACCCAGTTTGCCGCGTTGATCACTGCGCTGGTTGAAGCGGGTTACACCGTTGTCGCGCTTGATGGCCCGGCCCACGGTCGCTCGCCGGGGCGTGAAGCCAACGTGGTGCTGTTCGCTCGGGCGATGCTTGAAGCCGCTGCCGAATTGCCCCCGTTGCAGGCTGTCATCGGTCACTCCATGGGCGGCGCCAGCGCCATGCTGGCGGTGCAATTAGGATTACGCACCGAAACCCTCGTGAGCATAGCCGCTCCGGCGCGAATTCTTGGTGTTTTGCGCGGATTTGCCCGTTACGTCGGTATGCCACCCAGAGCTCGTTCCGCGTTCATTCGTGAGGTTGAACAGGATGTCGGTATGCGCGCCGCCACCCTCGATGTCGCCCACTATCAACTGGATATGCCAGGCCTGATCGTGCATGCCGAGGACGACACGTTCGTTTCTGTCAAGGAATCCCAATTGATCCACGAATCCTGGTTCGACAGTCGCCTGCTGCGCCTGGAAGCCGGCGGCCATCAGCGCGTGCTGGCCGACCCCCGAGTGATTGATGGCGTGTTATCACTGCTGGCCGGGCGCAGCCTTCAGGCGCGGCAATCGGCGTAGTCATCCGTTACACTGCCCCGGTTGAATCATCTGACCGGGAGTAGGGCATGGGCTGGGATCGGGCAACGCCATTTACCATTGATCTGCAAGTGGGCGCCGAGGACATCGACGGGCTGGGCCACGCCAACAACGCGGTCTACGTGACCTGGCTCGAGCGTTGTGCCTGGCGCCACTCGCAGCGCCTGGGCCTGGATCTGGTCGAGTACCGGCGTCTGGATCGGGCGATGGCCGTGGTGCGACACGAAATCGATTACCTGGCCGCCGCCTACGAAGGCGATGAGCTGCAACTGGCGACCTGGATCGTCGATTGGGATCAGCGCCTGAAAATGACCCGTCACTTCCAGCTGATCCGCCCCAGCGACAACGCCACGCTGCTGCGCGCCCAGACCACCTTCGTCTGCATCGAGCTGTCCACCGGCAGGCCCAAGCGCATGCCCGCCGAGTTCATCGAAGGCTACGGCCCGGCCATACAGACGGCAGACATGGGTTTAACCCGCGAAACCCAGTAAACTGCCGCACGTTTTTCCTTGAGTGTGTGTTTCCCATGCAAATTGCTCTGGCGCCGATGGAAGGGTTGGTCGATGACATCCTGCGCGATGTCCTGACCCGTGTCGGCGGTATTGACTGGTGCGTGACCGAGTTCATTCGGGTCAACGACCAGTTGCTGACCCCGGCCTATTTCCACAAGTTCGGCCCTGAACTGCTCAACGGTGCCCGCACCGCTTCCGGCGTGCCACTGCGCGTGCAGTTGCTGGGTTCCGATCCGGTGTGCCTGGCGGAAAACGCGGCACTGGCCTGCGAGCTGGGCTCCGAAGTGATAGACCTGAACTTCGGTTGCCCGGCCAAGACCGTCAACAAATCCCGCGGCGGTGCGGTACTGCTCAAGGAGCCGGAGTTGCTCAACCGGATCGTCGAGCACGTGCGTCGCGCCGTGCCCGCACACATTCCCGTCACCGCCAAGATGCGCCTGGGGTTCGACAGCCCGGACGGCGCGCTGGTGTGCGCCACGGCGCTGGCCGAGGGCGGCGCCGAGCACATCGTGGTTCACGCCCGCACCAAGGTCGACGGCTATAAGCCGCCGGCGCATTGGGAGTGGATCCCGCGCGTGCAGGACGTGGTCAAGGTGCCGGTGTTTGCCAACGGCGATATCTGGAGCGTCGAAGACTGGCGCCGCTGCCGGGAAATCAGCGGCGTCGAAGACATCATGCTCGGTCGTGGTCTGGTGTCGCGCCCGGATCTGGCCCGTCAGATCGCCGCCGCCCGTGCTGGCGAGGAAGTCGTCGAGATGACCTGGACCGAACTGATGCCACTGATCCAGGACTTCTGGCTGCAAGCCAAAGCGCAAATGACCGCGCGCCAGTCGCCGGGCCGTTTGAAGCAGTGGCTGGCCATGCTGACCCGCAATTACCCTGAGGCCGTTGAGCTGTTTACCGTGCTTCGGCGTGAAACTGAGCCGGATCAGGTCTCGCGTTTACTGGGTTTGCCGGTCGCCGAAGCGGCCTGAAAAAAATCTGTAAATACGCTCTTGAAAACAAAACGCAGGTCCCTATCTAAGGGTTACGCGATGCCGAATTCGGGTCGCGGAGACAAAAAAACTTGCTGATTGTTTTCAGGAGATTTGAATCATGAGTACTGCATTTTCCCTCGCTCCACTGTTCCGTTCCTCGGTGGGTTTCGACCGTTTCAACGACCTGTTCGAAACCGCCCTGCGCAACGAGCCAGGCAGCACCTATCCGCCTTACAACGTGGAAAAACACGGTGACGATCAATACCGCATCGTCGTGGCGGCGGCCGGTTTCCAGGAAGAGGACCTGGAACTGCAAGTCGAAAAGGGCGTGCTGACCATCAGTGGCGGCAAGCGTGATGCCAACGAAGGCGTCACGTTCCTGCACCAGGGCATTGCCCAGCGTGCATTCAAGCTGTCCTTCCGCCTGGCCGATCACATCGAGATCAAGGCTGCCGGTCTGAGCAACGGTCTGTTGAGCATCGACCTGTTGCGCGTGATTCCGGAAGAGGCGAAAGCCAAGCGCATCCCGATCAACGGAGCGCAGCCGGCACTGCAACACTGAGTCACTTGCAGAAACAAATCGTCTGAACGGGCGATAAGCCGCTGAATGAAGGCCCCGATACGTCGGGGCCTTTTTTATGTGCGCAAGAAACGGCTGTTCGACTTTGCCCCCAGCGACGGTTTCTCTACAATCCGCCGCAGTTTGCCGACCTCATCCTAATCGGTCGGCCTGGAGCCTTTTTTCATGGACGATATTCAACAGCGCTGGCTGTGCGCCCTTTCTGCGCCAATGGCAGCGCTCAACACCGGCGCCGGGTACGACGACCCCGCTTTCTGCGACGACCGCTACATCGATCTGAAAGACAGCTGGGGTATCGATGACCGGCGGCAATTGTTCGACATGCTCCAATGGATGACGGACGACGGACATGCCAAGCACCTGAGTGGAGCCTACTCGGCATGGCAACGTTGTCTGCCGAGTGAATGGCAACGCCTGCTCGAAGGGCTGAGCCCTCGCGAGCGTGTTCTGCATGAGTTTGCCAGTCGCACTTTCGGCGGTTGTGGTCCCGGGGGAATTTTGTCCTGGGACTACGGGCGGATGGGATTTCTCCTGCGTTGCGCGGTGCGCAATCAGTGGATTGATCTGGCCGAAAGCAACTGGCTGCACAGTCGTTTGGCCGTCAGGGCGCAGTTTCACTACGGTAACTGGATGTCCTACTTCAATGGCTTTGTTGTGGGTCGCAGCTTTTGGTGCTGCCTGAACACAAGCGATGACGAGTTGGCCTGGGAGCTGGAACGGCAGGGTGACAGTGCTCATAACCTGCGGATCACCCGCGGCCTCGCCCGGAACATCCCGCATTTTCTGGCCGACCTGCCCTGGCACATGGAGATTGATCTGCTGCCCCGCCCTGCATCGCTCAAGGAGTTCGACTGGTCATGAGTTGCTGGATTCGACTGGGCATCGAGCCCACCTCCGACGAAACCCGGATTCGTGATGCCTACCGCGCACGTTTGCCGTCGCATCATCCGGAAACCGATCCGGAAGGTTTTCAGGCGCTGCGCATGGCCTACGAAAATGCCTTGCGCCTGGCGCGTGAAGACGAGCAAGAAGTGCTCGAGGAAGAAACTGAAGAGTCAGAGCAGGAGGTTGTCGAGATCCCGCAGGCGTTCGCGGATTTCTGCGAATTGCTTGACGATCCCGCGCGGCGGTTCAATGTCGCGGCATGGCAGGAATTTGTCGGGGCGCTTGATGAGCTGTCGCTGGAGCAGCTTGATGAACTCAGTTGGGGGCTCTACCACCGGATGGCCGACGCCGGTCCGCTGTCCTACCGCTGCGCGAATCTGTTGGCCAAGCGTATGGCGTGGCATCAGCAGTTACTGGATCTGGAGTTCAACGACGCGCATCGGGTGGAAGCCTTTTTGCAGCGAATCGAAACGCCTGACCCGTTCGATACCGATCTGATGAGCGCCTGGTCAGTGGCTGCGCAGACCGAATCACTTTGGTACGCCCGCAGCCTCGACTTTATTTTCACCCAGCGTCCCCTCCATGAGTTTGCCGACTTCGCCAGCCAGCACACGTGTCTGCCGTTGCCGGATGATGCTGCGTTCATGAAGCGTTTGCTGGTGCAGTTCACCCAGGCGGGCATCGGTGCGCCGATATTTTTGCAGTGCTGTATCGAAAAACAGCTGGAAGCACCGGATGACGTGGACTGGCTCTACCTGTTGGCGTGTCAGAGCAGTCTGCTGGGGCGGGACGATCAGGCATTGCCTTGCTGGATCCGACTGTGGAACGAGTTCCGCCATCCGATGGCCGAAAGTCGTCTGCTGGAATTGTGCGCCAAGCGGCAACCGACTTTTCTGCCCCTGCTGATTCAGGCGTTCGATTGTCTGGACGAGTTTTCTGACTGGCCTGCGGATCTCGGGGATGACGCGCAGGTATACGGCAGTCCGTCACAACGCCCCGAGACGCTGAACCGTTGGTTGGGTGTCGGGCGGTTGAAGCTTGATAGCCTGGCGCAGAGCTTTGTCGATTGGCGCATGACAGGCGATGAGCTCCCGTTGCTTGCCCAACTGCTGGGTGAGAATGCCGACAGCCGGCTGCTGCAACTGTACCGGCATGCCTGGGCGCTGCATCGCGGTGATGCGGTCTTGCTGCAGCGGATTCTGGATCAGCCGCTCCCGGTCGATGCGCTCGAATGCCTGGTGTTGAGCGGGTTCAAAGTTCAGGCCGGACAACATCTGCGCTGGTTGGAGAATGCGCCGATTGCGCAGGCTATGAGCGTATTCAGCGAAGCGGATTCAATATCGCAGCAATTGCCGCAGGCACTGACAACAGGCGAGCTGCACAAGGTCTGTCGCCTGTGGCTGCGTCGATTGCGGCCCTACAGTGACACCGCCCTGGAGCGCATCGCTGAAGCGTTCAAATTGGGCGCCGTCAAAGACGACTGTGACTTATCCGAACTCGATCTGCTTCTTCAATTGAGCCGTCGCGGGATAGGGTTGCCGCCGGCCGGGCTGGGCGAGGCTGCCTGGGAGTGGCACGCTCAAACCGTGTTTTTGCTGGCGTTGCTGGACCAGCCGGAGCGCTGGCTGCCAATGATCGATGGGCAGTGCCTGGAGCGTCTGCCGTTCAGTCCGGCTCATCCTTTGAGCCGACTGCAGCCACTGTTGCGGCGGTTGCAACGCGAGCAAGGCAATTGCGACGGTTTACTGGGCTGGCTGCAAGGCAACGATCCGGTGCACGGCTTGTTGGTGCAGCAATTGTTCAGCGTGCAGCAGGCGCTCGACAGCGCCCGATTGCCTGCCAACACCCTGCTTTACACCTGCATCGAAAGCGACCGCGCTGCGTGTGGCGATGATCTGTTGGGTTTGTTGATGTTCTGGAGCGTGCTCTATCACGACCCGAGCCTGAGCGCCGAGCAGCATCGTGCCTTGCTGCAATCCATCGCAGCAGTCAGTTGCGAGGACGACTGGTTCGAAGGGTTTCGTGACGGCTTGATCAAGGGCGAGCCGATGTGGCCGCCGCGCAAGGTGTTGACGGATTTTGGGGTCGACAAACTGTTGGCGTACGAGGCCCTCGATTCGCTCAAGGCCATGGTTCGCTATGGCGCTGCCGGAGTGCCGAAAACGCGAGTGCTGCGCCAATTGCAGCAGGGCAAGGATGACGTGCAGAACAGTATCGGCTTGCGCCTGGCGCTGTGTGCCTTGCTGTCCTGGTCGGAGCGTTTGATGCTGGCCAAAAGTGATATTCAGCCGGTGCCGGCATTGGCGATCTGGCGCCTGGGGTCGCGGCTGGGGCGCGAGGCTTTTATCGCTCAGGTCCTGGGGTGCGTGGTGATTACGCCGGTGGCAGGATTGATCAGCGGCACCACATTCTTTGGCATTCTGATCCTGTTACTGGGTGTTCTGCTGTTATTCGGCGCCACTCTGCGTCGTTTGCATGATATGGGACGAGGCCTGCCCACATTGCTGATATTCATGGCCTTGTCGCCGATCTTGCCGTTCCTGCCGCTGCTGCTGTTCGGCTTTCCCGGTGACAAGTTGCCCAACCGATATGGCGTGCCACCGGACAGCGGCGCTGGCGAGATGCTGTCCGGTGGTTTGCAGGCTGCTCTGCGGCGGCTCAACGGTTAGAGGCGCAGTTGGTCCAGCGCCTTGTTGAGCTCTGAGCGGTGGCTGGCGATTTCTGCCGGCTGCTGTCCGCCGAGTACCGTGGTGAAGTTGTGCAGCCACTCTGCAATGTGTTCGCGCTGCGTGCCCAGACTCTGCATCCATGCCCGCTCCAGGCGGGCCAGTAGTGTGCGGTTGGGTAATGCGTCGCGCGGATGGACCTTCAGCGTTGACAGTCGGTTATGGCTGTCTCTGCGCGCTTGTTCATCCAGCCCGGTGGGGCTGCGATCGATGCTGTGGCTGTGGCGTTCGCCGGTCTCTAGCAGCGTGACATCGACTTCGAGCAGACCGTTGATGTCGTAACTGAAGCGTACGTCCAGCTCCTGAATGTTATCGGTGGGCGTCAAGGTGACATCGAAAGCGTCAATGAGGATGTTGTCACGTACCCACGGCCGCTCACCCTGATAAACGGCAATGCGCAGCAGCTCCTGTCGGGGATGGGTTGTGTGGTAGCGCTCTACCCGTGACGTCGGGATGATGGTGTTGCGTTCGATGATCGGCGAAAAGGCGCCGTCGATGCCTTTGCCACGCATGGTTGCGATGCCCAGTGTATACGGGCAGACATCGGTCAGAATCAGTTCTTCGATCGCGCCATCGCGCGCCTTGCAGGCCGCTTGCGTGGCCGCACCCAGTGCAACGAGGGTGTCGGGATCAAGATGCCGGTATGGCAGGCGTCCGAACAGTGTGGCGACCAACTGTTGTACCGCAGGCATCCGCGTCGCCCCACCGACCAGCACCAGACTGTCGAGATCCCGTGGTTTCAGGCGCGCATCGCGCAGGGCCTGTTCGATCGGCGCGCGCAATCGTGCCAGCAGCGGTTCCCAGATCTTCACGGCAGCGGCTTCGTCCAGCGACCATTCGTGCAGTTTGTCGGCATGGTGCCAGCTCAAAGATTGAGGGCCTTCGCCGAGTTTGCATTTGAGTTGTTCCAGGGCATCGCCCAGGCTGGCCATGCCTTGCGGATCAATCATCGACGGAGTCAGTCGCCAGTTTTTCAGACAGGCATTCAGCAGTGCAGCGGTAAAGTCCTCCCCACCCAAAAAGTTGTCACCGGTGGACGCATGCACTTCAATCAGCGGCAACGCATATTCCAGCACAGTGACATCGAACGTCCCGCCGCCCAGATCGAAGATCAGCGTGCGTTCGAATTTCTGCTCGTGCAGCCCATACGCCATCGCGGCGGCGGTCGGCTCGTTGATCAGTCGGGAAACCTTCAGGCCTGCCAGTTCGGCGGCAAACAGGGTGCGTTTGCGTTGTTCGTCACTGAAATACGCCGGCACGGAAATCACCGCTTCAGCCACCGGGTGGCCGAGAAAGGCTTCGGCGTCCTGCTTGAGTGAGCCCAGCACCAGTGCCGATAACTCTTCGGGGCTGAAGGTTTTGGTGCCGAGTTCGATCTGCCGGTCGCTGCCCATGAATCGCTTGAACGCGGCGGCTGTTCGTTCCGGGTGGGTCGTCAGGCGTGCGCGTGCGGCTTTGCCGACCAAAATGGTCTCATCTTCATCGAGGCTGACCACCGACGGGGTCAGTACCTCGCCGAGGGCGTTGGGGATCAATCGGGCCTGACCGTACTGCCAGACGGCGATCAAACTGTTGGTGGTGCCAAGGTCAATGCCCAGCAGGGCCGGGCGGGGGAGGGATGCATCCTGCATGATCGATCTCGAAACAGCGCGAAAAAAACGCGACCCTACAGGTTGCCGCCAACCCTGGCAATTACCGGCCAGGGGTCAATGCTCGGGGTAGTAACCGCAGATGTCCGTCATTCCAGCAATCCCTTCAACCCCTCCAGCGGCAATGGTCGGCTGTGCAGATAGCCCTGATACAAATGGCAGCCCAACCCTTGCAGGAAGGCCAGCTGTTCCGGGGTTTCCACGCCTTCGGCGATCACTTCCAGTTCCAGGCTGCGGGCCATGGCGACGATGGCGCGGATGATTTCGGCGTCGTTGGGGTCGGTGGTGGCGTCGCGGATGAACGACTGGTCGATCTTCAGCGTGTCCACCGGCAATCGTTTCAGGTATGTCAGCGATGAATAGCCGGTGCCGAAATCGTCCATGGCAAAACTCACGCCGAGTTTTTTCAGGCGGCGCATTTTGCTGATGGTGTCTTCCAGGTTCTGAATGACGATGCCTTCGGTGATTTCCAGTTTCAACAGCGAGCAGGGCAGGCCGTGGCTGCTCATGCTGTGCTCGATGCGCTCGACGAAGTCGTTCTGGCGGAACTGCCGGGGGCTGATGTTCACACACAGGCTGAAGGCCAGAGGATCGATCAGCTTTTCGGCGATCAATTGTTTGAAGGCTTCGCACGCCTCGTCGAGGATCCAGGTGCCGACCTCCAGAATCAACCCGCTGTCCTCCAGCACCTTGATGAATTCGGTAGGCGATTGCGCGCCGAGTTCCGGGTGATTCCAGCGCACCAGGGCTTCGGCGCCGATGATGCGGTTGTCCTGGGCGTCGATCTGCGGTTGGTAATGCACGTCGAATTCCCCCCGGGCCAGCGCCAGACGCAGGTCGGTCTCCATGCGCAGCCGTTCGCTGGCCGCTTTCTGCATGGTGTTGTGATACATCTGCGTGGTGTTGCGCCCGGAATCCTTGGCGCGGTATAGCGCGATATCGGCGCGTTTGAGCAGATCGGTCGGGGTCGAGCCGTGATCGGGAATCAGCGCCACGCCGATGCTCGGCGTCACTTGCAGACGCTGGCCGTCGAGGAACATCGGCTCCGACAGCAACTCGCGAATGGTGTCGGCCAACTCGCGCACCTGAGCGCTGACTTCGTTGCGCGTGCCCTCCAGGCCACTGAGCAGCACCACGAATTCATCGCCACCGAGCCGCGCCACGGTGTCTTCCATGCGCACGCTGGCTTCAAGCCGTGCGGTGATGATTTTCAGCACCGTGTCGCCGACCGGGTGACCCAGCGAGTCGTTGATGTGCTTGAAGTGATCCAGATCGAGAAACAGCAGCGCACCGCGCAGGTTGTGACGCTTGAGCAGGGCGATCTGCTGGCTCAGGCGATCCATCAGCAGCGCGCGGTTGGGCAGGTTGGTCAGCGGGTCGTGATAGGCCAGATGGCGGATCTGCGCTTCGGCGTTCTTCAGCAGGCTGACGTCCCGGGCGGTGAGCAGCAGGCAGGCGGTTTCGTTGAGAGTGATCGGCTCGACCGAGACTTCCACCGTCAGGATCTCGCCGCGCTTGTTGCGCCCGAGCATTTCCTGATGGTGCACGCGGCCCTTGATCTGTAGCTCGGCCAGCAGTGCCGAACGCTGTTTTTCCTCGGCCCAGATACCGACCTGATACACGGTTTTGCCCACCACTTCGTCGGCGCGATAGCCGGTGAGGCGGCAGAAGCCGTCGTTGACCTCCAGATAGCGCCCGGTGTCGCGCTCGGTGATGGTGATCGCGTCGGGACTGGAGTGAAACGCCTTGGCGAATTTCTCTTCGCTGGCTTTGAGCGCCGCTTCCGAGCGCTGTTGCTGGGTGATGTCGCGCAGCGTGGTGACGATGCACGGCTGGTTACCGACGCTGATCTGGCGGCTGGAAATTACGCAGGTCAGCGACTGGCCGTCCTTGTGCTGGACGATGATCGCGACGTTGCTCAGGCCCTGTTCGCGGATCACCCGTTCGATGCGTTGCAGGCTTTTCGCCGAGGCGTCCCACAGGCCGATTTCTTCGGCGGTGTGGCCAATCACATCGCTGGCACTCCAGCCGAAGGTCTGGGAAAAGCTGGAGTTGATCTCGATGAATTCCCCGGTTTCCTGGCGCGTGACGCAGATCGGGTCGGGGCTGACCTGGAACAGCGTGGCGAATTTCTCTTCCGAAGCCACCAACCGTTGTTCGCGCTCGACCTGATCGGTGATGTCCAGCAGGGTGCCGGCCATCCGCAGCGGTACGCCGTTGTCGTCGCGATAGAGGCGGGCGCGGCTTTCCAGATAACGCGAGCTGCCGTCCGGCAGTTGCACGCGGTAAGTCAGCTGATAATTGCCCGCCGGGCCTTCGCGCAGGCTGCGATAGGCATCGCGCATGCTGTCGCGCTCTTCGCCGGGGACGCCTTCGAAGAATTCTTCGAACGATTCATGGAACGGTTTCGGCTCCAGGCCGTGCAATTGCGCCGCCCGGGCCGAGCCGTAGAGCATGCCGCTGGGAATGTGCCAGTCCCAAGTGCCGAGTTGCGCCGAATCCAGCGCCAGGTCGAGGCGTTCCTGGCTGTCTTTCAGGGCATGTTCGGCGGCTTTGCGCTCGGTGGTGTCGAGAAAGGTGCTGAGCAGGTAAGGCTGGCCTTCAAGTTCAACCTTTTGCGCGCTGAGGATGCCGTCGTGGATCTGGCCGTTGCTGGCGCGGAACTGCACCTCCATGCTGACCAACTCGCCCTTGGCCTTGGTCTTCTTGACCAGTTCCGCCCGTTGTTCGGGATGCACCCACAGCCCCAGCTCCAGGGTGGTGCGACCGATGGCGCTTTGTACCGGCCAGCCGAACAGGCTTTCGAAATACTGGTTGGCCTCGCTGATCAGGCCGTCTTCCTGGCGGGTCAGCAGCACCATGTTCGGGCACAGATGAAACAGTGTGGCAAAACGTTTCTCCGAACTGCTGAGCGCCTGTTCCCGTTGCCGCTGGTGGGTGATTTCGCGGATCACCCCGATCATTCGGGGTCGACCGTGTTTGTCGGGGAGCAGGCTGCCGTTGATCTCCAGCCAGTGCAGGCTGCCGTCGGGCCAGCGGATGCGGTGGTGCATTGCCTGCTCCAGCGGTGCGCCGGCAATCACCGCGTGGAAGGCGCGGATGGTTTTCGCCCGGTCTTCCGGCGGCAGCAGATCGAGGTATTCCAGGTCTTCGGGCAGCGGTTGCCGAGGATCAAAGCCGAACAAGGCCTGAGTGCCCCGCGACCAGCTGATCTGCCCGCGCTCGATGTCCCAGTACCAGGCGCCGAGCCGGGCACCGTTGAGTGCCGCGAGCAATTGCGGCGCGCTCTCCCAGCTCTGCTCGGATCGCCGTGGATCAATGGCCTGAATACGCGGCATCGGCGGAATACGGTTAACAGATTTCGGCATTGTTAAGGGGCCTTGAGCTGATTTGGGCGTTTGGCACAGGGGCGGCAGCTCTATAGGAGTAGCACAAGTTAGCCGAGAGTCCCTGGCAGATCGATTTGAGCGTCCAGCAGGGCCATAAACGCCCGTGCAGCATTCGACAGCGTCCTTTCAGTGTGCAGGATATAGCCTAGCTGGCGACTGAGCTGTATGCCCGGTAAAGGTATGCGCGCCACCTGTTCATCGAGCATGGTGCGCGGCAAAACGCTCCAGGCCAGGCCGATCGACACCATCATCTTGATGGTTTCCAGGTAGTTGGTGCTCATGGCGATGTTCGGCGTCAGGCCCTGAGCCTCGAACAGCCGCTGCACAATATGGTGGGTAAAAGTGTTGCCGCCGGGGAAAACCGCCGGATGACCGGCAATGTCCGCCAATGTGACGGCGCCGTTGCTGATCAATGAATGTTCCGGGGCCACCACGAAATCCAGCGGGTCATCCCAGACTGGCGTGGCCTTGACCAGCGTATGCGGCTCAGGCGCCAGGGTGATGACTGCCAGTTCTGCCCGGCCGTGGAGAATTTCCTCGTAGGCCACTTCCGAATCGAGGAACTGAATATCCAGCGCCACCTGTGGGTAGCGGCGAGTGTATTCCCTCAATAAGGGCGGCAGACGGTGCAGGCCGATGTGGTGACTGGTGGCCAGGGTCAGGCGGCCGGTGACTTCGCCGGTCAGGTTGGTCAGGGCGCGGCGCGTGTCGTCCAGCACGTTGAGAATCTGATAAGCCCTTGGCAGCAGGGCCCGGCCGGCCTCGGTCAGGCCCACTTCACGACCGAGGCGGTCGAACAGCCGCACATTCAATTGCTGCTCCAATCCGGCGATGCGTTTGCTGATGGCCGGTTGTGTCAGGTGCAGCCGTTCGCCGGCACCGGAGAAGCTTCCAGTCTCGGCAATCGCGATAAAAGCATTGAGGTTGGCCAGGTCCATGTTCGTATTCCAGTTGGTTATCCAAAGCATAAAAAATATGAATTTGAGTTATTTAATCTAACCCCATAGGATCGGCCTCACAAGCCAAAGGGTTATTGATAAGCCCAGGGCATAGAAACAAGCTGATGAGGAACCGTCTGATGGCCGGCAAAACGCTCTACGACAAGCTCTGGGATTCGCATTTGGTCAAGCAGCGCGACGATGGCTCGGCGCTGATCTATATCGATCGTCACATCATCCACGAAGTGACCTCGCCGCAAGCCTTCGAAGGCCTGCGTCTGGCCGGGCGCAAGCCGTGGCGCATCGATGCCAACATCGCCACCCCGGACCACAACGTACCGACCACCCCGGAGCGCAAGGGCGGCATCGAAGCCATTGCCGACCAGGTCTCGCGTTTGCAGGTTCAGACCCTCGACGACAACTGCGATGAATACGGCATCGTCGAATTCAAGATGAACGACGTGCGCCAGGGCATCGTTCACGTGATCAGCCCGGAGCAGGGCGCGACCTTGCCGGGCATGACCGTGGTCTGCGGCGACTCGCACACCTCGACCCACGGCGCGTTCGGCGCCCTGGCTCACGGGATCGGCACTTCCGAAGTCGAGCACGTGCTCGCCACCCAGTGCCTGGTCGCCAAGAAAATGAAGAACATGCTGGTGCGCGTCGAAGGCCAGTTGCCGTTCGGCGTGACCGCCAAGGACATCGTCCTCGCGGTAATCGGCAAGATCGGCACCGCCGGCGGTAACGGCCATGCCATCGAATTCGCCGGTAGCGCGATCCGCGATCTGTCCATCGAAGGCCGCATGACCATCTGCAACATGTCCATCGAAGCCGGCGCCCGCGTGGGTCTGGTGGCGGCGGACCAGAAGACTGTGGATTACGTCAAGGGTCGTCCGTTCGCACCGAAAGGCGCCGAGTGGGATTTGGCTGTCGAGTCCTGGAAAGACCTGGTGTCCGACGCCGACGCGCATTTCGACACCGTGGTCGAGCTCGACGCCACGCAGATCAAGCCGCAAGTCAGCTGGGGCACATCGCCGGAAATGGTGCTGGCCGTTGATCAGAAAGTGCCGGACCCGGCTAAAGAGATGGATCTGGTCAAACGCGACTCTATCGTCCGTGCATTGAAATACATGGGTTTGACCGCCAATCAGGCAATCACTGACATCCAGCTCGACCGCGTATTCATCGGTTCCTGCACCAACTCGCGGATCGAAGACTTGCGCGCTGCAGCGGTCATCGCCAAGGGCCGCAAGGTCGCCTCGACCATCAAGCAGGCCATCGTGGTGCCGGGCTCGGGTCTGGTGAAGGCCCAGGCCGAGGCCGAAGGTCTGGACAAGATCTTCCTTGAAGCCGGTTTCGAATGGCGCGAGCCGGGTTGCTCGATGTGCCTGGCGATGAACCCGGACCGTCTGGAGTCCGGCGAGCATTGCGCCTCGACCTCCAACCGTAACTTCGAAGGCCGTCAGGGCGCCGGTGGCCGTACCCACCTCGTCAGCCCGGCCATGGCCGCTGCGGCGGCGGTGAACGGTCGTTTCATCGACGTTCGTGAATTGATCTAAAGGAGCGCAGCATGAAAGCTTTTACCCAGCACACTGGTCTCGTCGCGCCTCTGGATCGTGCCAACGTAGACACCGATCAGATCATTCCGAAGCAGTTTCTGAAGTCGATCAAGCGCACCGGTTTCGGCCCGAACCTGTTCGACGAATGGCGTTACCTCGATGTGGGTCAGCCGTATCAGGACAACTCCAAACGTCCGTTGAACAAAGAATTCGTGCTCAACGCCGAGCGCTATCAAGGCGCTAGTGTGTTGCTGGCCCGCGAAAACTTCGGTTGCGGTTCCAGCCGTGAGCACGCGCCGTGGGCGCTGGAAGAATACGGTTTCCGCAGCATCATCGCGCCGAGCTATGCCGACATCTTCTTCAACAACAGCTTCAAGAACGGTTTGCTGCCGATCATCCTGAGCGACGCCGAAGTCGACGAGCTGTTCAAGCAGGTCGAAGCCGCGCCGGGCTATCAGTTGCAGATCGATCTGCACGAGCAGACCGTCACCAGCCCGAACGGTAAGGTCTACCGCTTCGAGATCGACGCTTTCCGCAAACACTGCCTGCTCAACGGCCTGGACGACATCGGCCTGACCCTGCAGGACGGCGATGCGATTGCCGCGTTTGAAGCCAAGCATCGCGCGAGCCAGCCGTGGTTGTTCCGCGACGCGTGAGATTGATGTAGTCAGGGCTGACCCCATCGCGGGCAAGCCCGCTCCCACAGGTTTTGTGAACGCTGCATTTACTGTGGGAGCTGGCTTGCCAGCGATGAGGCCGGCATAGGCAGCGCAAGACTTGACCCAGAAAAGGACGTACCCATGACCAGCACCGCCCACAGTCAGGTTGTACAAAAGCAATTCGGTGAACAGGCCGCCGCCTACCTGAGCAGCGCCGTTCACGCTCAAGGCACTGAATTTGCGCTGCTGCAGGCTGAGTTGGCGGGGCAGGGCGAGGCGCGGGTGCTGGACCTGGGTTGCGGCGCCGGGCACGTGAGTTTTCACGTCGCCCCGTTGGTGAAGGAAGTGGTGGCCTACGACCTGTCGCAACAGATGCTCGACGTGGTTGCCGCCGCGGCCGTTGATCGCGGCTTGAGCAATGTGTCCACGGTCAACGGCGCCGCCGAGCACCTGCCGTTCGCCGATGGCGAATTCGACTTCGTGTTCAGCCGCTATTCGGCGCACCATTGGAGCGATCTCGGTGTGGCCTTGCGCGAAGTGCGCCGGGTGCTGAAACCGGGTGGCGTGGCGGCGTTCATCGATGTGCTGTCGCCGGGCAGTCCGCTGTTCGACACCTATTTGCAGAGCGTCGAAGTGCTGCGCGACACCAGCCATGTGCGCGATTATTCGGCCGGTGAGTGGTTGCGCCAGGTCAGCGAGGCCGGTTTGCACACCCGCAGCACTACGCGTCAGCGCCTGCGTCTGGAGTACAACAGCTGGGTCGAGCGCATGCGCACACCCGAAGTGATGCGCGCCGCGATCCGCCAGTTGCAGCAGTCGATGGGCAACGAAGTGCGCGAATATTTTGAGATTGAGGCCGATGGTTCGTTCAGTACAGATGTACTGGTGCTCTGGGCCGAAAAGTAAGTTTCGAACGACAAGCATTTTTCCCGGCGCGCCCGTCGACGGCGCACCGACTGAAGACACGAGGAAAGCATGAGCAAGCAGATTCTGATTCTCCCAGGCGACGGTATTGGTCCGGAAATCATGGCCGAAGCGGTCAAGGTGCTGGAGTTGGCCAACGACAAGTACAGCCTGGGCTTCGAGCTGAGCCATGACGTGATCGGTGGCGCCGCCATCGACAAGCACGGCGTGCCGCTGGCCGACGAAACCCTCGATCGCGCCCGTGCCGCCGACGCGGTGCTGCTGGGCGCCGTCGGCGGCCCGAAATGGGACACCATCGAGCGTGATATCCGCCCTGAGCGCGGTCTGCTGAAAATCCGTGCGCAACTGGGCCTGTTCGGCAACCTGCGCCCGGCGATCCTGTACCCGCAACTGGCCGAGGCTTCGAGCTTGAAGCCGGAAATCGTTGCCGGCCTGGATATCCTGATCGTCCGTGAGCTGACCGGCGGCATCTACTTCGGCGCACCGCGCGGCACCCGCACCCTGGAAAACGGCGAGCGCCAGTCCTACGACACCCTGCCGTACAGCGAGAGCGAAATCCGCCGCATCGCCCGCGTCGGTTTCGACATGGCCCGCGTGCGTGGCAAGAAGCTGTGCTCGGTGGACAAGGCCAACGTGCTGGCGTCCAGCCAACTGTGGCGTGAAGTGGTCGAGCAGGTGGCCAAGGATTACCCGGACGTTGAACTGAGCCACATGTACGTCGACAACGCCGCCATGCAACTGGTGCGTGCACCGAAGCAGTTCGACGTGATCGTCACCGACAACATGTTCGGCGACATCCTGTCCGATGAAGCGTCGATGCTCACCGGCTCCATCGGCATGCTGCCGTCGGCCTCGCTGGACGCCAACAACAAGGGCATGTACGAGCCTTGCCACGGCTCGGCACCGGACATCGCCGGCAAAGGCATTGCCAACCCGCTGGCGACCATCCTGTCGGTGTCGATGATGCTGCGTTACAGCTTCAACCTGCACGAAGCCGCCGACGCCATCGAGAAAGCGGTCAGCGTGGTGCTGGATCAGGGTCTGCGCACCGGCGACATCTTTTCGACCGGTTGCACTAAAGTCGGTACGCAGGAAATGGGTGACGCAGTAGTCGCCGCGCTGCGGAATCTGTAATCTCTCGGGCCCGCTGCGAAATTCAATACAAAGCAGCGGCCCACTTTTCAAGAAGGTGTAGTTGCGATGAAACGTGTAGGTCTGATCGGTTGGCGCGGCATGGTCGGTTCCGTGCTCATGCAGCGGATGCTGGAAGAGCAGGATTTCGATCTTATCGAGCCGGTGTTTTTCACCACTTCCAATGTCGGTGGCCAAGGCCCGTCCGTGGGCAAGGACATTGCTCCGCTCAAGGACGCTTACAGCATTGAAGAGCTGAAAACCCTCGACGTGATCCTGACCTGCCAGGGCGGCGACTACACCAGCGAAGTATTCCCGAAGCTGCGCGAAGCCGGCTGGCAGGGTTACTGGATCGACGCGGCCTCGAGCCTGCGGATGAACGACG
This sequence comes from Candidatus Pseudomonas auctus, assembly GCF_048654275.1. Taxonomy (NCBI): domain Bacteria; kingdom Pseudomonadati; phylum Pseudomonadota; class Gammaproteobacteria; order Pseudomonadales; family Pseudomonadaceae; genus Pseudomonas; species Candidatus Pseudomonas auctus. Next base: position 331,427 of record NZ_JBJYZK010000004.1, read on the forward strand.
ACGCCGTTATCATCCTCGATCCGGTCAACCGCAAGGTCATCGACCAGCAGCTCGACGCAGGCACCAAGAACTACATCGGCGGCAACTGCACCGTCAGCCTGATGCTGATGGGCCTGGGTGGTCTGTTCGAGGCCGGTCTGGTCGAGTGGATGAGCGCCATGACCTATCAGGCGGCGTCTGGTGCCGGTGCACAGAACATGCGTGAACTGATCAAGCAGATGGGCGCGACCCACGCCGCTGTCGCCGATCAACTGGCCGATCCTGCCAGCGCGATCCTCGACATCGACCGCCGTGTGGCCGAAGCCATGCGCAGCGACGCATACCCGACCGAAAACTTCGGCGTACCGCTGGCCGGCAGCCTGATCCCGTGGATCGACAAGGAACTGCCGAACGGCCAGAGCCGCGAAGAGTGGAAGGCCCAGGCCGAGACCAACAAGATCCTCGGTCGCTTCAAGAGCCCGATCCCGGTCGACGGCATCTGCGTGCGCATCGGCGCCATGCGTTGCCACAGCCAGGCGCTGACCATCAAGCTGAACAAGGACGTGCCGATCGCCGACATCGAAGGGCTGATCAGCCAGCACAACCCTTGGGTCAAGCTGGTGCCGAACAACCGTGAAATCAGCATGCAGGAGCTGAGCCCGACGAAAGTCACCGGCACCCTGAACGTACCGGTCGGTCGTCTGCGCAAGCTGAACATGGGTTCGCAGTTCGTCGGTGCCTTCACCGTCGGCGACCAACTGCTGTGGGGCGCGGCCGAACCGCTGCGTCGCATGCTGCGGATCCTGCTTGAGCGTTGATCGCTTGATGCAATGAAAGAACCCGCGCCTTGCAAGAGGCGCGGGTTTTTTTGTACCTGTTGATCGTTCCCATGCTCTGCGTGGGAATGCAGCCATGGACGCTCCGCGTCCGCTATTCGCGGCGGGCGCGAATTGCCTGCGTGCGACTCACCCGGTAAAGTGCCGCTCCCCCCGTTTCGCCAGAGGTAGCAACATGACCCAGACCCTTGATATTGCCGTGATCGGCGCCACCGGTACTGTCGGCGAAACCCTTGTGCAGATTCTCGAAGAACGCGACTTCCCGGTCGGCACGCTGCACCTGTTGGCCAGCAGCGAATCCGCCGGCAGCTCAGTGCTGTTTCGCAACAAGAACGTGCGCGTGCGTGAAGTCGACGAGTTCGATTTCAGCAAGGTCAAACTGGCGTTCTTCGCCGCCGGCCCGGCCATCACCCTGAGTTACGCCGCCCGCGCTCACGCGGCGGGTTGCTCGCTGGTCGATCTGTCCGGCGCCTTGCCGGCGGATCAGGCGCCGCAAGTGGTGCCGGAAGCCAATGCCGATGTGCTGGCCGGTTTGAAAGTACCGTTCCAGGTCAGCAGTCCAAGCCCGTCGGCCACTACTTTGGCCGTGGTGTTGGCGCCGCTGCTCGATCTGATCGAACTGCAATACGTGCATGTCACCGCCAATCTGGCGGTTTCCGCCCAGGGCCGCGAAGCCGTGACCGAGCTGGCGCGCCAGACCGCCGAGCTGCTGAACATGCGTCCGCTGGAGCCGACATTCTTCGACCGGCAGATGGCTTTCAACCTGCTGGCCCAGGTCGGCACACCGGATGCGCAAGGTCATACGCTGCTGGAAAAACGCCTGGTGCGCGAGCTGCGTCAGGTGCTGACCAAGCCTTTATTAAAGATTTCCGCAACTTGTGTTCAAGCCCCGGTGTTTTTTGGCGATAGCTTTAGCGTGACCTTGCAGTCAGCGAGCGCGGTCGACCTGGAAAAGGTTAACGCCGCGCTTGAAGAGGCCGAGGGCATCGAGCTGGTCGAAGCCGGTGATTATCCGACCGCCGTCGGTGACGCGGTGGGGCAGGACGTGGTCTGCGTCGGGCGGGTACGTGCCGGTGTCGACGAACCGTCGGAACTTAATCTGTGGCTGACGTCAGATAACGTACGCAAAGGTGCGGCCCTCAACGCCGTGCAGGTCGCCGAGTTGTTGATAAAAGACCTGCTGTAAAAGATACTTGGCAACAATTTGTCGACTGATTCTAGCCGGGCGCTATGCTTGGCCGGAGCAGTTGGCAACGTGTCACCCTCCGGGACTTTCCGGGGCATCAAAGAAATGATCGCGCGCGGCATGCTGTCGTCGTCGCGCGCAATGCCTTACGGCAGCGACTATCAACATCTTCTCGCTGGCCGAGGAACGTTCAAACAAAGGAAGAGGCTATGGTTCAAGTTCGCAAACTGGTGTTAGCAATAGCGGCCGCCTCGGCGCTGTCCTCCGGTATGGCGCATGCCCTCGGGCTCGGGGAGCTGACCCTGAAGTCGACCCTGAACCAGCCGCTGGTAGCGGAAATCGAGCTGCTCGATGTCAAGGATCTGACCGCTGCCGAAGTGGTGCCGAGCCTGGCCTCGCCGGAAGATTTCGCCAAGGCCGGCGTCGATCGCCAGGCCTTCCTCAATGATCTGACGTTCACCCCGGTGCTCAACGCCAGCGGCAAAAGTGTGCTGCGCGTTACCTCGAGCAAACCGCTGTCGGAACCGATGGTGAAATTCCTCGTGCAGGTAATGTGGCCGAACGGTCGCCTGCTGCGTGACTACAGCGTGCTGCTGGATCCGTCGAAGTTTTCGCCGCAGACCGCCGATGCCGCCGCTCAACCCGCGCCAGCGCAAACCATTACCGCACCGACCACCGGCGCCACCCATTCGACCCACACCACCACGCCGCGCGACACCCTGTGGGAAATCGCCGCGAAGGCGCGCACCGGCGGTTCGGTGCAGCAGACCATGCTGGCGATCCAGGCCTTGAACCCGGACGCGTTCATCGGCGGCAACATCAACCGCCTGAAAACCGGTCAGGTGCTGCGTCTGCCGGACCAAGTGCAAAGCACCGCACTGCCGCAGTCCAAAGCGATTGCCGAAGTGGCCGCGCAGAACGAAGCCTGGCGTCAGGGCCGTCGTTATGTGGCCAAGCCGGGCACCGGTCAGCAGCAACTCGATGCGACCAATCGTGGCCGCGCCAATACCGGCGCTGCGCAAAACGCCAAGGACAACCTGAGCCTGGTGTCCGCCGAAAGCGCCAAGGCGCGTGGCAAGGGTCCGGCCGGCGACGCCAAGGCCCTGAGCAACAAACTGGCGGTGACCCAGGAGAGTCTCGACACCACCCGCCGTGACAACGAAGAGCTGAAAAGCCGCATGGCCGATCTGCAAAGCCAGCTGGACAAGCTGCAACGCCTGATCGAGCTGAAGAACAATCAACTGGCGAAGATGCAGGCCGAAGGTTCGGGTGCTGCTCCCGCGACCGCCGCCACTGCGCCAGTGGTGCCGGCGATCACCGCGGAACTGGCGGCCACGCCGCCGGCCACTCCGGCAGAGGCTGCTCCGGGCGCACCTGCGCCTGAAGCCGCCGCTCCGGCACCAGTCGAGCCGGTTGTCGAGCCTGTGGTTGAAACCACGCCGGCCGCCGATGACGAGAAAACCTTCAACGAACTGCTGACCAATCCGATCCTGCTGGGTCTGGTCGGTGGCGGTGCGGTGGTTCTGCTGCTCCTGCTGTTGCTGCTGGCCCGCCGCCGCAAGGCGCAGCAGGAAGCCGAAAAACACCTGCGCATGGCCCGTGCCCTGGAGGAGCAATCCTTCTCCCAGGATCTCGATCTGCCTGAAAGCAGCTTCGAAGGTCTGGAAGTGCCAGCCGCCAGCGTCAAGCTGAACCCAGCCCCAGCCCCAGCCCCAGCCGCTGCTGCTGTAGTGGCGCCAGTCGTGATGGCCGAGCCGATCGCCGCGCCGCTGGTGGCGCCGGCCGCCGAGCGTTCCGACGACGTGCTGGACAAGGCGCAGTCGCACATCGACGGCGGTCGTCTGAATCAAGCCGCCGCGTTGCTGGAGGAGGGCGTGAGCCTGGAGCCGCAGCGCAGCGATCTGCGTCTGAAACTGATGGAAGTCTACGGTCGTCAGGGTGATCGCGATGCGTTCGTCGGTCAGGAGCGCCAACTGGTCGCCAATGGCGACAACTTCGCCAAGGTCGAAGAGCTGAAAAGCCGCTTCCCGGCCATGGCGGTCGTCGCGGCCAGCGGTCTGGCGGCTGCGGCCATGGCTGCCGAGCTGGACGCGGAATACGTCAAGGAGCTGTTGCTCGACGAGCCTGAAGCGCCTGCCGCGGCAGATGCTGAACTGGACAGCGCTTTCGACCTGAGCCTCGACGATCTCGACAACATCACGCCGGTTGAGCCTGTGGCTGCTGTCGAGCCGGAAGCGCCGGTCGAACTCGACGAATTTCCATCGGACGACGATCTGAGCTTCGAGTCGGTGCTGCAACAGCAGACCGACATCAAGGAAAACCTCGACGACCTGTCGGATTTCGACCTGGATATGGATCTCGGTGCCGACCCTGCGCCTACGCCGGTCGAGCTGGCAGACGATGATTTCCTGCTGGATCTGGACGAAGGAGTGAAGGATCTGCCGCTGGTCGAAACTCCAACCGTGGCCGACGTGCCGCAGGACGATCTGGAGCTGCCAGCCGATTTCGACCTGTCCCTGGCTGACGAAATGGACGCGGCGCCAGCCGAGCCGGATGCGTTCGCCGCCGAACTGGACGACGTCAACGCCGAGCTGGATCGCTTGTCGGGCAGCATCAACGAGCCAAGCTTCACCGAAGCCGATGCGGCGCTGGGTGATGATCTGGGGGAGGATGACTTCGACTTCCTGTCCGGTACTGACGAAGCCGCGACCAAGCTCGATCTGGCTCAGGCCTATATCGACATGGGCGACAACGACGGTGCGCGCGACATCCTCAATGAGGTCATCAGTGAGGGCAACGACAAGCAGAAAAGCGAAGCGAGCGAAATGCTGTCGCATCTGGCCTAAGTCGGCATTCAGCGGTAAACAAAACGGCAGCCCATGAGGCTGCCGTTTTTGTTTGGGTCTGGTTTCCCCGTCCCGCCGCCTTATAATGCCCGCCTTTGTAGATCAGCAGGCTGTACCGACTTGGCAAACATAGATAACCCGGCCGCCGAAATGGCACCCGAAGGCTTTTTCCGCGTCGCGCTGGGCGTTGAATACAAGGGCTCGCGCTACAGCGGCTGGCAGCGCCAGTCCACCGGTGTGCTCACCGTGCAGGAAACCCTGGAAAAAGCCCTGTCGAAGGTCGCCGACTCGCCGATTTCACTGCAATGTGCCGGGCGCACCGACGCCGGTGTGCATGCCTGCGGGCAGGTGGTGCATTTCGACACCCAGGTCGACCGTTCGCTGAAAGCCTGGGTCATGGGCGCCAACATCAATCTGCCCCACGACATCAGCGTCAGTTGGGCGAAGGTCATGCCGGCGCATTTCCATGCGCGATTCAAGGCGATTGCCCGGCGCTATCGCTACGTGATCTACAACGATCAGATCCGCCCGGCGCATCTCAACGAAGAAATCACCTGGAATCACCGTCCGCTGGACGTCGAGCGCATGGCCGAGGCCGCGCAGTACCTGATCGGTACTCATGATTTCAGTGCCTTCCGTGCCGGCCAGTGCCAGGCCAAGTCGCCGATCAAGAAGATGCATCACCTGCGCGTGACCCGTCACGGCAAAATGATCGTTCTGGACATCCGCGCCAACGCGTTCCTGCATCACATGGTGCGCAACATCGCCGGTGTGCTGATGACTATCGGTGCCGGCGAGCGGCCGGTGGAGTGGATGAAAGAAGTGCTGGAGAGCCGCGAGCGGCGTTCCGGCGGAGTCACGGCGCATCCGTTCGGCCTGTATCTGGTGCAGGTCGAGTACCACGACGAGTTCCCGTTGCCCGAGCGTTTCATCGGGCCACATTTCCTTACGGGTTTCGCGGAACTTGACGGCTGACGCCCTCGAACGCATTTGTTACCATCCGGGACTTTCTCGGATTTGCCTTGGGGTTTTTATCGACATGTCAGCCGTTCGCAGCAAGATTTGCGGGATTACCCGCATAGAAGATGCGTTGGCAGCCGTCGAGGCCGGGGCCGATGCCATCGGTTTTGTGTTCTACGCTAAAAGTCCCCGGGCCGTGACCGTGCAGCAGGCGCGGGCGATCATCGCTGCATTGCCGCCGTTCGTGACCACGGTCGGGCTGTTCGTCAATGCCAGCCGTTGCGAGCTCGGGGAAATCCTCGATGCCGTGCCGCTGGATCTGTTGCAGTTCCACGGCGACGAAACCGCCGCCGAGTGTGAAGGCTGGCACCGGCCTTACATCAAGGCCTTGCGGGTCAAGGCGGGCGATGATATTGCCGCCGCCTGCGATGCCTACCCGAGCGCCAGTGGCGTGCTGCTCGACACTTATGTCGAAGGCGTGCCCGGCGGAACCGGCGAGGCGTTCGACTGGTCACTGATTCCGCAGGGTTTGAGCAAGCCGTTGATTCTGGCCGGCGGCCTGACGCCGGAGAACGTCGCCGATGCGGTCGCCCGGGTGCGGCCGTATGCCGTGGATGTCAGCGGCGGGGTAGAGGCGAGCAAGGGCATCAAGGATCACGCAAAGATTCGTGCATTCATCAACGCCGTACGCTGATGTGACGGCTGGCAGACTGCCGCCGTCCACAGCTCTGTAGAAAAGAGGCTGAGGGTCTTTTCGGGGTGTACGCAGGTCAGTTCCGCTGACCCGGCAGCCCGGCCGATCATCGCCACACATGAATTTAGCTGAAGGGCATACGCGGGGCCGCGAACCAGAGCGTTCGGGCCGCCGGTACTGGAGAAAGAAAGCATGAGCAACTGGTTGGTAGACAAGCTGATCCCTTCGATCATGCGTTCCGAGGTCAAGAAGAGCTCGGTCCCTGAAGGTCTGTGGCACAAATGCCCGTCCTGCGAGGCTGTGCTGTATCGTCCGGAGCTGGAAAAGACCCTGGACGTTTGCCCTAAATGCAACCACCACATGCGCATCGGCGCACGGGCGCGCATCGACATCTTCCTGGACGCCGAAGGCCGTGCCGAACTGGGTGCTGACCTGGAGCCGGTTGACCGTCTGAAATTCCGTGACGGCAAGAAGTACAAGGACCGTCTGGTCGCTGCCCAGAAGCAGACCGGCGAGAAAGACGCACTGGTTTCCATGAGCGGCACCCTGCTGGGCATGCCGGTCGTGGTTTCGGCGTTCGAATTCAGCTTCATGGGCGGTTCCATGGGCGCCATCGTCGGTGAGCGCTTCGTGCGCGCCGCCAACTACGCGCTGGAAAACCGTTGCCCGATGGTTTGTTTCTCCGCTTCCGGTGGCGCGCGCATGCAGGAGGCCCTGATCTCTCTGATGCAGATGGCCAAGACTTCGGCCGTGCTGGCGCGCCTGCGCGAAGAAGGCATTCCGTTCATCTCTGTGCTGACCGATCCGGTCTACGGCGGCGTTTCCGCCAGTCTGGCGATGCTGGGCGACGTGATCGTCGGCGAGCCAAAAGCCCTGATCGGCTTCGCCGGCCCGCGCGTGATCGAGCAGACCGTGCGTGAAAAACTGCCGGAAGGCTTCCAGCGCAGCGAGTTCCTGCTGGAGCACGGCGCCATCGATTTGATCATCGACCGTCGCGAACTGCGCCCGCGTCTGGGTAACCTGCTGGCGCAACTGACCGGCAAGCCGACGCCTAAATTCGTTGCTGCGCCGATCGAGCCGATCGTCGTTCCGCCGGTGCCTGCCAACGTATGACCGAGCGCACCCTTGGCGAGTGGCTCGCCTACCTTGAACAGTTGCATCCATCGGCCATCGACATGGGGCTGGAGCGTTCGCAACAGGTAGCGTCCCGCATGGGACTGGGCCAGCCGGCGCCACGGGTGATTACGGTCACCGGCACCAACGGCAAGGGTTCGACCTGCGCTTTCGTGGCTTCCTTGCTGCGGGCGCAGGGCCTGAACGTCGGTGTCTACAATTCTCCGCACCTGCTGCGTTACAACGAGCGGGTGCAGCTCAATGGCGTCGAAGCCACTGATGCGCAGCTGTGCGAAGCCTTCGCGGCGGTCGAAGCGGGGCGCGGCGACACTTCCCTGACTTACTTCGAAATGGGCACCCTGGCGGCGTTCTGGCTGTTTCAACGGGCCGGGCTCGATGCGGTGGTGCTGGAAGTCGGGCTGGGCGGGCGTCTTGACACGGTCAACGTGGTCGATGCCGATATCGCGCTGGTCACCAGCATTGGTGTCGATCATGCCGACTATCTGGGCAATACCCGTGAATCCGTGGCCTTCGAGAAGGCCGGGATTTTCCGCCAGGGCAAACCTGCGCTGTGCGGCGATCTGAATCCTCCACAACCCTTGCTGGACAAGGCGCGCGAGCTTGCTTGCCCGTTCTTCCTGCGCGGGCGGGATTTCGACCTGGGTATCACGGATCAGTTCTGGCAGTGGCGTGGCACCGATGCTGACGGTCAGGTCGTCGAGCTGCGTGATTTGCCGCTGCTTGATCTGCCGATGGAGAACGCCGCGTTGGCGTTGCAGGCTTATCTGCTGCTCGGTTTGCCGTGGGATGCCGGGCAGATTGTTGCGGCGCTGCAGGCAACTCGCGTGGTCGGTCGCCTCGATCGTCGCTCCTTCGAATGGAACGGCAAACGTCTGAACCTGTTGCTGGACGTTGGCCACAACCCGCATGCGGCGGAGTATCTGGCCCGGCGTCTGGCTGCGCGTCCACCGGTCGGCAAGCGTCTGGCGGTGTTCGGCCTGCTGGCGGACAAGGATCTGGACGGTGTTATCGGTGAGTTGAATGCCAGCGTCCAGCACTGGGCGGTGGCGCCACTGGATTCGCCACGTGCGCGTCCGGTGGATGAATTGAATCAGGCATTGCAGAACCTTGGCGCCTCGGTCACGTCTTATGACAGCGTGGCGGCCGCTCTGGAAGGGCAGTGTGCAGTGGCCACCAGCGACGACGAGATCTTGCTGTTCGGATCATTTTATTGTGTCGCCGAGGCCCTCGAATGGCTGTCTCGGCGCTCCACGGAGGAAGCGGCAAATGGCTTTGCTGGATAAAGCGTACAAGCAGCGCATGGTCGGTGCCCTGGTGCTGGTGGCGCTGGCGGTGATTTTCCTGCCGATGCTGTTTTCCCGTCAGGATGAACAGCGTCAGGTGACCGTCGAGGCGCCGGCTGCGCCGCAAGCGCCCGCCGTGGCGCAGATCCAGATGGAAACCGTGGCGGTGCCTGAGCCTCAGGTTCTGCCGCAAGAGCCAGTGCCAAGCGATGACGAAGTCGCCGAGCAGGCTGTGCCAACGGCGCCGATTGCTTCCGCCGCACCAGCTCCGGCTCCGGCGCCGGTAGCCAAACCGGTTGCGCCGGCTCCCGCTCCCGTGGCCAAGCCAACCACGGCTCCGGCGCAGCCGATCGCTGCGCTGTCTGCCAAACCGGATACCACTCAAAGCCGCGTCGATGCCAATGGCCTGTCGGTGAGCTGGTCAGTGCAACTGGCCAGCCTGTCGAGCCGTGCCAGCGCCGAAAGCCTGCAGAAAGCCCTGCGCAGCCAGGGTTACAACGCTTACATCCGTTCGGCCGATGGCAAGAACCGGGTGTTCGTCGGCCCGCTGATCGAGCGCGCCGAAGCCGATCGTCTGCGCGATCTGTTGAGCCGCCAGCAGAACCTCAAGGGGTTTGTGGTGCGCTTCCAGCCTGAACGCGGCTGATATCTATCACTTCGATAGAAATGCACTGAAAATCGCAGCTTACCGACAGCCATGCGCTCTGCTAAAATGCGCCGCCTTATCCGTCTGTAGGCTGCACTGTGCCATTTACCTGGGTTGACTGGGCGATCGTTGCAATCATCGCCATCTCCGCTTTGATCAGTTTGAGCCGCGGCTTCGTCAAAGAAGCATTGTCGCTGGTGACCTGGATCATCGCAGGAGCTGTTGCCTGGATGTTCGGTGGCTCACTGTCCGAGTACCTCGCCGGATACATCGAAACACCGTCGGCTCGCGTGATCGCGGGCTGTGCCATCATGTTTGTCGCCACACTGATCGTGGGCGCAATGATCAATTATCTTATCGGCGAGTTGGTTCGCGTCACCGGGTTGTCCGGAACCGATCGATTCCTCGGCATGGCCTTCGGCGCTGCGCGTGGCGTGTTGCTGGTGGTCGTGGCGGTCGGGCTGTTGAGCCTGGGGCCGGTACAGCAGGACGGGTGGTGGAAAGAATCACAGCTCGTGCCAAAGTTTCTATTGGTCGCAGACTGGTCCAAGAACCTGATTCTCGGGTGGAGCAGTCAGTGGCTTGCCAGCGGAATCAGCGTACCCGCTGATATTCCGTTCAAGGAGCAGCTCTTGCCGTCGGCCAAAACGCCTCAGTGAGTGTTGTTCAGTTCAGATCCATTAAGTAGGGGTTGCGTCGCATGTGTGGCATCGTCGGTATCGTCGGTAAGTCGAACGTCAATCAGGCGCTGTATGACGCGCTAACCGTGCTCCAGCACCGCGGCCAGGACGCTGCCGGTATCGTGACCAGCCATGATGGCCGGTTGTTCTTGCGCAAGGACAATGGCCTGGTGCGTGACGTGTTTCAACAGCGTCACATGCAGCGCCTGGTCGGCCACATGGGTATCGGCCACGTCCGTTACCCGACTGCCGGCAGCTCGACGTCGGCCGAGGCTCAGCCGTTCTACGTCAACTCGCCGTACGGCATCACCCTGGCGCACAACGGTAACCTGACCAACGTTGAACAGTTGGCCAAAGAGATCTACGAATCCGATCTGCGTCACGTCAACACCAGCTCCGACTCGGAAGTGCTGCTCAACGTGTTCGCTCACGAGCTGGCCCAGCGCGGCAAGCTGCAACCGACCGAAGAAGATGTGTTTGCCGCCGTGACCGACGTGCATAACCGTTGCGTCGGTGGTTACGCCGTTGTGGCGATGGTGACCGGTTACGGCATCGTTGGTTTCCGCGACCCGCACGGCATCCGCCCGATCGTGTTCGGCCAGCGTCACACCGACGAAGGCGTCGAGTACATGATCGCTTCCGAAAGCGTTTCGCTGGACGTGCTCGGTTTCACCCTGATTCGCGACCTGGCGCCGGGCGAAGCGGTCTACATCACTGAAGACGGCAAGCTGCACACCCGTCAGTGTGCGACCAACCCATCCCTGACCCCGTGCATCTTCGAACACGTCTATCTGGCGCGTCCGGATTCGATCATCGACGGCGTGTCGGTCTACAAGGCCCGTCTGCGCATGGGTGAGAAGCTGGCCGAGAAGATCCTGCGCGAGCGTCCAGAGCACGACATCGACGTGGTCATCCCGATTCCGGACACCAGCCGCACTGCCGCGCTGGAGCTGGCCAACCATCTGGGCGTGAAGTTCCGCGAAGGCTTCGTCAAGAACCGTTACATCGGTCGCACCTTCATCATGCCCGGCCAGGCCGCGCGCAAGAAATCGGTACGTCAGAAGCTCAACGCCATCGAGCTGGAATTCCGCGGCAAGAACGTGATGCTGGTCGACGACTCGATCGTACGTGGCACTACCTGCAAGCAGATCATCCAGATGGCCCGCGAAGCCGGCGCGAAAAACGTCTACTTCTGCTCGGCGGCTCCGGCTGTTCGCTTCCCGAACGTGTACGGCATCGACATGCCAAGCGCTCACGAGCTGATCGCGCACAACCGTTCGACCCAGGACGTGGCTGATCTCATCGGTGCTGACTGGCTGATCTATCAGGACCTGCCTGACTTGATCGAAGCGGTCGGCGGCGGCAAGATCAAGATCGAAAACTTCGATTGCGCAGTGTTTGACGGCAAGTACGTCACCGGCGACGTCGACGAGGCTTACCTGAACAAGATCGAACAGGCACGCAACGATGCCTCGAAGGTCAAGACCCAGGCGGTCAGTGCGATCATCGATCTGTACAACAACTGAGTTTCAACCGGCCCTTAGGGGCCGGTTTTGTATCTGGCAAAAGACTTTTATTTATCGAGAACAGGGCAAGGAGTGACAGCATGAGTCAGGAATGGGATGCCGGTCGGCTGGACAGCGACCTCGAAGGCGTAGCGTTCGATACCCTGGCCGTACGTGCCGGTCAGCACCGTACGCCGGAAGGCGAGCACGGTGATCCGATGTTCTTCACTTCCAGCTACGTGTTCCGTACCGCCGCCGATGCGGCTGCGCGGTTTGCCGGGGAAGTGCCGGGCAACGTCTACTCGCGTTACACCAACCCGACCGTTCGCGCCTTCGAAGAGCGCATCGCCGCGCTGGAAAGCGCCGAGCAGGCGGTGGCTACGGCGACGGGCATGGCCGCGATCATGGCAGTGGTGATGAGCCTGTGCAGTGCCGGCGATCATGTGCTGGTGTCGCGCAGCGTGTTCGGTTCGACCATCAGTCTGTTCGAGAAGTACTTCAAGCGTTTTGGCGTGGAAGTCGATTACGTGCCGCTGGCCGATCTGTCGGCCTGGGACGCAGCGATCAAGTCCAACACCAAATTGCTGTTCGTCGAGTCGCCGTCCAATCCGTTGGCTGAGCTGGTGGATATCACCGCGCTGTCGGAAATCGCGCACGCCAAGGGCGCGATGCTGGTAGTCGACAACTGCTTCTGCACGCCTGCCTTGCAGCAGCCGCTGAAGCTGGGCGCAGACATCGTTGTGCATTCGGCCACCAAGTTCATCGATGGCCAGGGCCGTTGCATGGGCGGTGTGGTTGCCGGTCGCAGCGAACAGATGAAAGAAATCGTCGGTTTCCTGCGTACCGCCGGGCCGACCCTGAGCCCGTTCAACGCCTGGATCTTCCTCAAGGGTCTGGAAACCCTGAACCTGCGGATGAAGGCGCACTGCGCCAACGCCCAGCAACTGGCCGAATGGCTGGAGCAGCAGGACGGCATCGAGAAGGTGCATTACGCCGGTCTCAAGAGCCATCCGCAGCACGAGCTGGCTCAGCGTCAGCAGAAAGGCTTCGGCGCGGTGGTGAGCTTTGAGGTAAAGGGCGGAAAAGAGGGCGCCTGGCGCTTCATCGATGCGACCCGTTTGATCTCGATCACCGCCAATCTGGGTGACAGCAAAACCACCATCACCCACCCGAGCACTACGTCCCACGGCCGTCTGGCGCCGCAGGAGCGCGAGGCTGCCGGCATTCGTGACAGCCTGATCCGCATCGCGGTCGGTCTGGAAGACGTGGCTGACTTGCAAGCCGATCTGTCGCGCGGTCTGGCGGCGTTGTGATCGAGTTGTCTACGCCGAAGATCGGCACCCATGGCCGCGTTGCATTGGTCACGGGTGCCGCGCGGGGGATCGGTCTGGGCATCGCAGCGTGGCTGATCAGCGAAGGCTGGCAGGTGGTATTGACCGACCTTGATCGTGTCCGTGGTTCGAAAGTGGCGAAGGTGCTGGGCGAGAACGCCTGGTTCATCGCCATGGACGTCGCGGACGAAAGTCAGGTGGCGTTGGGTGTCGCTGAGGTGTTGGGGCAGTTTGGTCGTCTGGATGCGCTGGTGTGCAACGCTGCCGTGGCCGATCCGCACAACATCACGCTGGAAAGTCTCGATCTGGCTTACTGGAATCGGGTGTTGGCGGTGAACCTCGGTGGGCCGATGTTGCTGGCCAAGCACTGCGCGCCGTATCTGCGTGCGCACAACGGGGCGATCGTCAATCTGGCCTCGACCCGTGCGGCGCAGTCGGAACCTGATACGGAAGCCTATGCGGCGAGCAAGGGCGGTTTGCTGGCGTTGACTCACGCACTGGCGATCAGCCTTGGGCCGGAGATTCGCGTCAATGCGGTCAGTCCGGGCTGGATCGATGCGCGGGATCCATCCGCCCGGCGCGCGGAACCGCTGACCGATACCGATCATGCCCAGCATCCTGCGGGCAGGGTAGGGACGGTCGAGGATGTGGCAGCGATGGTGGCGTGGTTGCTGTCGAAGAATGCAGGGTTTGTGACGGGGCAGGAATTCGTGGTCGATGGCGGCATGACCAAGAAGATGATTTATACGGAATGAAGCAATTTCGTCTTTTTTAGAAAAACTTCAATCCTGCTATTGACTTAGGTTCGCTACCTGCGTAAATTTCGCGGCCTCGGAGATGCAAACGGGTGATTAGCTCAGCTGGGAGAGCGTCTGCCTTACAAGCAGAATGTCGGCGGTTCGATCCCGTCATCACCCACCACTCCCGAGATACTTGCGTAAGCAAGAGCGTAGGCTGAAAGTGCCTGCACCGACGCGCAGCGGTAGTTCAGTCGGTTAGAATACCGGCCTGTCACGCCGGGGGTCGCGGGTTCGAGTCCCGTCCGCTGCGCCATATTTAACGATTCAGACACTGTCTGGTTCGCGATTGAAAAGCACCGAAGCTTTCAGTCAAACGAGTTACTTGAGCGTCAGCTCAAAGCGATACGCAGCGGTAGTTCAGTCGGTTAGAATACCGGCCTGTCACGCCGGGGGTCGCGGGTTCGAGTCCCGTCCGCTGCGCCATATCTGTTTCAAGGACCACTGAACGCCTTGAAACACCGAACGCAACCTCTGGTTGATTCGGAATCGATAGCAAAGACCCTGGTCGAAAGACCGGGGTTTTTTGTGTCTGAAATTTGACCTCTCCCAAATTCCTCCGTTGTAGCCGGCGACGAACCCTGGCCGTGGCTCGTTCGATGCTGCCGGGCAATCTACCTGCGTCTCCAAGTCGCTGCGATGCAATGCCGCATTGATTTTTTGATTCTTTAGTCAATTTTTTGTAACTGGTTGTTTGCTGCGAGCTCAGAAACCTATAAAGTTAACCTTTCGGTCAGCTTTGCACTGTCATCACGCCCTTTGCTTCGTCAAAAAGGGCTTCTGCAAGACTCGAGATTCCCAGTAGATAACCAGAAGGGCGGATCCATAACCGCCCAGAGGATGATCCATGTCCAACCGTGAAATATCCCGGCGCTCGTTCCTTCAGGGCGGGCTGGTGGCGGGTGTGAGCGTTACGCTCACGCCGCTCAGCAGTCAGGCGCTCGGTGCCTTGATGGAAAACAGCGTCACCGTGCCGTCCGAGCAGTGGCTCGGCAACAACGGCAAGGCGCGCCAGCGTAACGATGCCTTGTCCAAGGTCTGCGGCAGCAAAGTGTTTGCCCGCGACATCCGTTCCAAGGACATGCCGGGCTGGCCCCAGCAGCAAGGCCACGCCATGTTGCTGAAAACCATCAAGGCTGACCGTATCTACGAAGGCTATGACCTGTCGTGGCTCGGCGCCGATCTGCAGCCTGATCGTATCGTTACCGCCGCCGACCTGGACAAGGACGGCATCGTGTTCCCGGAAGAGCACGCGCCGGATCCGCTGCTGCCGGAAGGCAAGGTGCCGATGTTCATCGGCCACCCGGTTGCGATCCTGATCTGGAACGACTTCGAGCGTTTCCGCCAGGCCAAGAACAAACTCAAATTCAATGACAAAGCGATTCGTTACGGCGCAAAAGTGCCGTTCTACGAAGGCGATCCCTATGGCAGTTTCCGCTATGTGCGCGTCGGTGGCCCGACGTCGGCAGACGAAGACGAATTCGCTAGCCTCAAGGACTCGATCCTGTTCCCGATGCTGAAGAACCGTCGTCCGGTGTGGAATTCCCAACCGAACCTGCACGGCAACCTGACCGAACGCGGCCTGTTCTATGCCGATCGCATGAAGAAAGAGATCGACACCCCGCCGGACAACTGGCTGGTGTTTGACGAACGTTACAAGACCCCGTCGATCGAACCGGCCGCGATGGAACCGGACAACGGCAACGGCTGGTACGACCCGGCGACCAAGACCCTGCATTTCGTCGTCGCTACCCAATGCCCGCTGGAAACCGCCACCGAGACCGCGAAGATGATCGGGCCGTCGCGTTTCGGCCTGGCCAACCTGAACATGCACCCGGGTTACACCGTCGGTTACGGCTCCAAGGACCACAATATTTTCGTCTACTACGCAGCTTTGGCGGCGTTGTACGGCGCAGGTGTGCCGATTCGCCTGGCCAACGACCGCTACGAGCAGTTCCAGAGCGGCATCAAGCGCCACCCGTTCGACATCCGCTACCAGTTGGCAGTGGACAAGACCGATCACAGCTTCAAGATTTTCCGTGCCGAGATGAGCGTCGACGGTGGCGGCCGGATCAACTACAGCCCGTCGGTAGCGGCCGTTGGCGCTACGGCGGCGCAGTCGATCTACTATATGCCGCAGAACGACCTTCAGGTCACCGCTTACCATTCCCGCGCCGTTGAAGCAGGTTCGATGCGCGGCTACGGCACGCTGCAGAGCATGGCCTCCACCGAGATGATGGTCGACGAAATCGCCGATCGCCTTGGTGTCGATGCCATCGATCTGCGCCGCAAAAATGCGCTGCGCTCGGGGATGAAAAACACCCAGGGCGCGATCCCGGCCGGTGCGTTGCGCCTGCACGAGATTCTCGACAAGGCTTCGCTGCACGAAGTCTGGAAAAACCGCGACGCGATCAAGAAGCAGCGCGAAGCGGCGGATCCGGACAACTGGTATGGCGTGGGTTTCGCCATTTGCCAGAAAGACTTCGGCACCGGTTCCGAAGCACCGATGGCCAGCATCGAGTTCACCGCTGACGGCCGCATTTCCCTGCGTCACATCGGCATCGAGATCGGTACCGGCATGTCCACCTCGCAAGCCTTGGTAGTGGCTGATTTCCTCGGCAGCGCGGCTCACGACGTGAAGACCGGCGAAACCGAGTGGGATGAAATGCAGCTGGTCACCGCCGGCAACCCTTACATCATGAGCCAGGCCGAACAGGACAACTTCCTGCGCAACCCGCGCTGGGTCGGCAAGCTGGCATCGGCCTCGTCCGCGACCAACTCCGCCTACTACTTCAGTCACGCCACCCGTGAAGCGGCGCGCGTGCTGTTTAACCACGGTCTTTGGCCGGCGGCGCTGGAGATCTGGCGTCAGGGTCCGTACGGCGGCCAGGCCAACCCTTACGTGGTGCGTCGCGAAGATGCGCATTGGGTCGACGGCAAACTCACCGCCAACGGCATGCAGCCACTGACCTTCGAAGAGCTGGCCAAGCGTGCGCACGAGCGCGGTCTGGTCACTGGCGCCACGGTTCACGGTTTCAACCGCTGGAGCTGGGCCGAGGCCGAATACAGCATCGATGGCGTGCGCGAGCGTCTGCCGCTCGACGGTCTGGCGGTGAAGTACGGCGACGGCGCCCCGAAAGCGAAAAAGGCGCAGATGACCAGCGCCGGCTTCCATCTGCTGGATCGGCAGAACATCGCCTATCCGGTGGTTCAACTGAACAACGCCGCCGTGACCTACTACAGTCCGGTCGCAACGCTGGTCGAGTTGAAGGTCAACAAAGGTTCGGCGGAAGTCGAAGTGCTCAACCATCACTCGTGGCTGGAGTGCGGCCGGGTGCTGGTCGAAGAACTGGTTCGTGGTCAGCTCGAAGGCGGGATCGCCATGGGCATCGGTCACGCCTTGATGGAAGAGATGCCGCTGTACGAAGGCGGGCCGGGGGAGGGGGACTGGAACTTCAACCGTTATCGCCTGCCGATGGCGCGCCATGTGGCGGTGTGGAAGCAGACGTCGGAAATCCTGCCGCCGCTGTCCCCAAGCGACCCGTCCAAAGGCATCGCCGAAGTGGTGATGATTCCGGTGGTCGGTGCCATCGGTAACGCCGTGGCCCACGCCATCGGTAAACGTGTTCGCGATCTGCCAATCACTGCTGCGCGCATCAAGGAGGCCCTCAATGGCTAACCGTCCGCTTCAACTGACCCTCAACGGTCAATCCGTCGGCCCGGTGGACATCCCTGATGACCTGCCGATGATCGACTACCTGCACGAATACAAGAACCTCACCGGTTCGCGCCTGGGCTGCGGCCAGGGCATCTGCCACGCCTGCGTGGTGATCGTCGACAACCCGGATGGCACCAGCGAAGAAGTGCGCACCTGCATCACCGGCGCGCATTATTTCGAGGGCAAGAAAGTCCGCACCATCGAAGGCCACGCCAAGCGTGACGAGCAAGGCCAGGTCACCGAGCTGAACCCGATCCAGCAGCGGTTCGTCGACGAATTCGCTTTCCAGTGCAGCTACTGCGCACCGGGCTTCGTCAACGCCGCGACCGTGCTGGTGGAGAAGCTGCAGCGCCAGCCAATCGTCAAAAGCAAACTGGAGCAAGTCATCGAGGACAGCCTCGGCCATCACGTCTGCCGTTGCACCGGGTACGTGCGTTACTACAACGCCACCCGCAACGTGCTGACCGATCTCGGCCTGGTCAAGGAGGGTTAAGCATGAAGCAATTACTGACCCGCCTGACCCTGGCGGTCGGGCTGGCTGCGCCTGTGTTGGCGGCGCATGCGGATGAACAGGTCAAGCGCGGTGAATACCTTGCCCGCGCCGCTGACTGCATGGCGTGCCACACGGCGCCCGGCGGCGCGCCGTTTGCCGGCGGCCTGCCGATCGTGTCGCCGTTCGGCACGATCTACGGTACCAACATCACGCCGAGCAAGGAGCACGGCATCGGTCTCTACACCGATGAAGAGTTCTTCGCCGCGCTCACCGAAGGCAAGCGGCGTGACGGCGCCAACCTGTACCCGGCGATGCCGTACACCTCGTATCACTTGATGCCGCGTGCGGATTCGGATGCGATTCACGCGTATCTGAAAACCGTCGAGCCGATCGAGCGCGCCGCGCCGGTGACCAGTCTGAGCTTCCCGTTCAACGTGCGTCCGGGCTTGATTGGCTGGAACATGATGTACGGCAAAGCCTTGAAGCTGGAGCCTGCCGAAGGCAAAAGCGACGCCTGGAAACGCGGCCAGTATATGGTCGAAGTGCTCGGCCATTGCGGCGAATGCCATACGCCACGCGGCCTGCCGGGCGCGATGCAGTTGGATAAGCGCCTGACCGGCGGCATCCTTAACGGCTATCTGGCGCCGAGCCTGCTGGCAACCGACTTGGCGGCACGCGGCTGGAACCATCAGGACCTGAGCACG
Organism: Candidatus Pseudomonas auctus; assembly: GCF_048654275.1. NCBI lineage: Bacteria > Pseudomonadati > Pseudomonadota > Gammaproteobacteria > Pseudomonadales > Pseudomonadaceae > Pseudomonas > Candidatus Pseudomonas auctus. The sequence continues at coordinate 350,219 of NZ_JBJYZK010000004.1, forward strand.
TTCCTCAAGCACGGCATGAGCGCCCAGGGCACGATGTTCAACGAGATGTTCCCGGTGTTCCACAACAGCACTCAGGGCCTGAATGATCCGGATCTGGCGGCGATGGCGACTTTCCTGCTGGGCGACAAGCCTCCGGCGGCGAAAGAGCTGACCGAAGTGCCGGTGGAAAAACTCAGTGCCAGCGCTCAGCGCGGCCGTCAGGAATACTTGAACGTCTGCGCCGGTTGTCACGCGGCCGGTGGCGAGGGCAAGCCGCACATCGCGGTGGCCATGCGCGGCAACACCACGCTGCGTCTGGACGACCCGCGCAACCTGTTGCGCGTGATCGAGGATGGCATCGGCGAACAGAAATTCGCCGGGTTCGAACACATGCAGCCGATGCCGGGTTTTGCCGACAAGCTCAGTGCCGAACAACTGACCGATCTGCTGAACTACCTGCGTCAGGGTTGGGGTGGTCAGTCGGCCGAGCTGGCGGTTGGTGATGTGCAGAAGCTGCAGGCTGATGCGCCTTCCGTTGAGCACAAGGCGCACTGATCATGCAGCATCTCGATCTGCAAGTGGTTCGACGGGCGTTGGAGTGGTCGACGGCGGGGCAACGCATCTGGCTCTGCACCGTGCTGACCACCTACGGCTCGGCACCTCGCGCGCCAGGTTCGCTGCTGGCGGTGAACGACGGCGGGCAGTGGATCGGGTCGCTGTCCGGTGGTTGCGTCGAGGAAGACTTTCTCGAGCGCGTCGCCGAAGGTGCGTTTCTCGATGCGATCAACGTCGTGCGTTATGGCGAAGGTGACGATCCGCGTTCGCGGGTCAGCCTGCCATGCGGCGGCATTCTCGATGTGCTGGTAGAGAAATTTGACGCCGGCTGCGAGGTGCGGGCGCACCTGCGTGAGCTCGAATCGGCGTTGCTCGGGCAGCGCCGGGTGATTCGCGAAGTCGATCTGACTACTGGTGCGCGTAGCCTGTTTACCGATCACGAGCAGGGCGCGCGAATCGAGCGTGAAATCGACCGGGTACGGATCCGCATCGGGGCTGCTCAGCGCTTGCTGCTGGCGGGGTATTCCAGCGTGGCGCAGGCCTGTGCGGAGTTCGCGGTTGGTCTCGGCTTCGAAGTGATTCTCTGCGATCCGCGCGATGAAGTGCTGGAAGGCGTGGTGCTCAATGGCGTGGAGATCCGCCGGCAATTGCCGTCGGTGTTCATCGCCGATGGCGGTTGTCACCGTGATACGGCGGTGGTGGCGTTGACCCACGATCCGCGCATCGACGATCTGGCGATGATGGAAGCTGTGCGCACCGAGGCGTTTTACATCGGCGTGATGGGTTCGTTGCAGACTTCACAAAAGCGCTTCGAGCGTTTGCGCCGGATTGGCGGGCTGGGGGAGAGCGAGCTGGCGCGAATTCATGCGCCGATCGGCCTCAACCTGGGCAGCAAGACGCCGGCGGAAATTGCTCTGGCGGTGCTCGCGGATATCCTGCGGATTCGCAGCGGGATTGCGCGGGATCAGTTGTGATTGGAGCTGGATGTAAAAGGGGCCGCTTTTCAGCGGCCCCTTTTTTTGCGCATCAGAAACCGAGCTTGTCGCGCAGTCCGTAGTACCACGCGCCCAATGCGGCAAGCGGTGTGCGCAGCAGTTGCCCGCCGGGGAAAGGGTAGTGCGGCAGATCAGCAAAGGCATCGAAACGCTCGGCTTGTCCGCGCAGTGCCTCGGCCAATACCTTGCCGGCCAGGTGCGTGTAGGTCACGCCGTGGCCACTACAGCCCTGGGAGTAATAGATGTTGTCGCCCAGGCGTCCGACCTGAGGCAGGCGCGACAGGGTCAGCAGGAAATTGCCGGTCCAGGCGTAGTCGATCTTCACGTCCTTGAGCTGCGGGAAGGCCTTGAGCATTTTCGGGCGGATGATCGCTTCGATGTTTGCCGGATCCCGCGCGCCATACACCACACCGCCGCCGAAGATCAGGCGCTTGTCGCCGGTAAGGCGGTAGTAGTCGAGCAGGTAATTGCAGTCTTCGACGCAGTAGTCCTGCGGCAGCAGGGATTTCGCCAGATCATCGCCCAGTGGTGCGGTGGTGATGACCTGAGTGCCGCACGGCATCGATTTGGCCGCCAGCTCCGGCACCAGATTGCCGAGGTAGGCGTTGCCGGCGACGATGATGAATTTGGCTCTGACCTTGCCTTGCGGTGTATGTACGACCGGGTTGGCACCGCGTTCGATGCGCACGGCCGGCGACTGTTCGTAAATGGTGCCGCCCAGGGATTCAACGGCAGCGGCTTCACCAAGGGCCAGGTTGAGCGGGTGGATGTGGCCGCCGCTCATGTCGAGCATGCCGCCGACGTATTGATCGCAAGCCACCACTTCGCGAATGCGGCGTTGATCGAGCAGTTCCAATTGGGTATGACCGAAGCGTTCCCACAAGCGTTTCTGCGATTCCAGGTGGCCCATCTGCTTGGCGGTGAGGGCGGCGAATACGCCGCCGTCCTTGAGGTCGCACTGGATGTTGTATTTGCTGACACGCTCACGAATGATCCGGCCGCCTTCGAAGGCCATCTGCCCGAGCAGTTGCGCCTGTTTCGGGCCGACGCTGCGTTCGATCACGTCAATGTCACGGCTGTAGCTGTTGACGATTTGCCCGCCATTGCGCCCCGAGGCGCCGAAGCCGATCTTGGCGGCTTCCAGCACGGTCACGCGAAAACCGTTCTCCAGCAGGAATAGCGCCGAGGAAAGTCCCGTATAACCAGCGCCGATCACACAGACATCCGTCTCCACGTCATCCTGCAGGGCAGGACGTGGTGGTGCGGCGTTGGCCGATGCCGCGTAGTAAGACTCTGGGTAAGGGGTGTTCGCCATCCTGCAGCCTCTGTTTAATATATTTTACGAGTGCAGCGATCCTACCCCAGTTGAAAAACCTCCGCCAGCCACCGGGAAATCTTCTTGCGGCGGGTCGAAATTAAATATTTTGCATATTCATAGGGTTAGGTGAAAAAAAGGTGTTGACACCCCTCCGGAATTCCGTAGAATGCCGCCTCACAGCAGGCACGTAGCTCAGTTGGTTAGAGCACCACCTTGACATGGTGGGGGTCGTTGGTTCGAGTCCAATCGCGCCTACCAAACAAAATCCGCTCTGCTGGGCGGTCTGGAAGGGCTCACCGAAAGGTGGGCCCTTTTTTGTTGTCTGCGATTTTCAGAACCTTTGCAAATTTCCGTTTGGTCGACCGCAGCTACACTTCGGCACATTTGCAGGGGTGTATTCATGAGTCGCCAATTCAGGCGCGCCAGTTCAGGCGATATCGAAAGCCTGTTGAAGATTGATCCTGTCGCTGAAACAGATAGCCGCCGTCGAGCGTGCATCGCGAGGGCTGTTGGGGCGCAGGAGTGCTGGGTTGCCTGCGAGACTGACAATCCTGGCGTTCTTCTCGGCTACGGCTGTTTGGATCGAAGTTTTTTCGGTGAGTGGTTCATATCCCTCGTGGTCGTCTCCAGTGCGAGCAGGCGTTCCGGCGTGGGTCGGCAAATCGTGAGTGGTCTGGAGCATCACGCTGTTGCAGGCAAGATCTTCACGTCGACCAATACGTCCAACTTGCCGATGCGGCAGCTGCTGACAAATCTTGGATATCAGCATAGCGGAACGGTGCAGAACCTTGACCCGGGGGATCCCGAACTCATTTTTGTAAAATTCTTGAGCCATGCGCGTATTGACTGCGATGGATTTTGATCCATTCGTCGCCGACTTTCGTGAGCGACCTTTTAAATAGTGTGGATATTTAATGGGTTACGGATTTTATTAACCATTTGGTTATCAAAAATACGTTGTTACAAGACGAATAAATCAGTAATATCCGCCCCGCGTTCACCACCACGGTTTATGCATTTTTAAATCCCAAGCTTCCATCAGCTGCTTGGGATTTTTTTTGCCCGCGATTTGCCTTTCCCGCGCCTCTGCCAGTCTCTCGTCTCGCCCGCTTCCGTTTTTCCGGGAGGGGTGACAGGCAAGTCCTCATTTTTTCGACTACTACTGTCAGGCTGATTTCGCCTCTGCCGGACAGGAGTTCATCAATGCTGGTTCACTGGTTTCTTGCAGCGATTCATCTATTGGCATTTGCCATGGGCTTCTGGGCGGTGTTGACGCGTGGGACGGCCTTCAGTCGCCTGGCGTCCGGCTCGGGTGAGGTCGGGCGCGTATTGCTTGCCGACAATGTCTGGGGGCTCTCGGCGCTGGTGCTGCTCATCTCCGGCGGCATGCGCGCCTTTGCCGGTTATGAGAAGGGAACCGACTACTACCTGCATCAGCCGCTGTTCCATCTGAAGATGACGTTGTTTGTGCTGATTCTGCTTCTGGAACTGGTGCCGATGATCACCCTGATCAAGTGGCGCATGGCCAAGGCACGCGGTGCTGTCCCTGACACAGGACGTGCGAAGGTATTCGCGCGGATCAGTCATGCTGAAGCGCTTCTATTGATATTGATGGTCGTGGCGGCCACGGGAATGGCGCGTGGCGTTACATTCGGCTAGGCCGGCGCGATTCCCATTCGCTATTCGGAAATATCCGACAGCCAACCCTTTGAATGACAGTTAGTATCGGTCGCGAGAAGGGTGAGGCGGGAAGGGGCGTGGCACGCGCCGTCACCAGGGAGGTGGGGGAATGGCAATACGGCGCTTGAATCTTTAGCCAGTCATTGCGCGCAGGCAAACGAACTGGCTACTGACTGCGGTAGGGCTCAGGGCGTTTGTGGCTTGTCCGGAGCGGTCAGGCCAGCCTGGATCCGCTGATAGATTTCTTCCCGGTGCACTGCAACGTTCTTCGGAGCATTGATGCCGATTCGAACTTGCTGGCCGCTGACGCCGAGAATGGTAATCGTGATGTCATCACCAATGTTTATGCTTTCACCGACTTTGCGGGTGAGTATCAGCATGGTCTTCTCCTTGATTGCTTTGTAGGGCACCTGATTCAGACAGTGCAGAGGTCGGTGGTACGTATAGATTAGTGCGAAGTCTTAAAGTCTGGGTGCCTCTTTCTGACGCGCAGCAGCGGCATTAATTCCCAGCGCGTAACTATACAGGGGCTGTCAGCATCAATCTCGTCCTTTTGTGCCCATTTTGCGGGGCTCCGAAAGTATTCTCGAATGTTAAGATCGCCGCTTTGAAAAATCAGAGGGAAGCGTTGTGCGCAAATTGGTCTGGGTAGTCGCGGCACTGGCATTGGCAGGATGTGGCGAAGGCAAGAGTGTGGATGCGCAAAAAGCGAAACCGGCGGTGGTAGCGGCGCCTGTTGCGGTGGGGCCGCAGTGGGATCTGGAAGTGCGCGGTGAAACTCCCCAAGCCGTAAGCGACCTCAGCGGCTGGCTGATCGAGCATGCCTTTGTGGCCAGCGTCATCAAGGACGCCAGCGGCAAGACCCGGATCCTGCTTGGCCCTTTCAATTCGAAGGCTGACGCCGAGGCACGGCAGGCGGATGTGAACGCCGCGCTGATCAAGGCGAAGAAGCAGAACATCGAAACACTGGTGATCGAGCGCACGGTCGCTCAATAAGCGATCCATTCGGCGGAGCTGACTAAAGGGTGTCCCCCGTGATTCGTTTTTAAAGCAATCACTGAAGATACCCAGAAGGAGCTCCGCATGGCCTCCGCCAATCCTTACAAGTTGTTCGACGTTGTTTTGCGTCACAAGCATCAACTGAGCCCGCATTTGATGCGGATCACCCTCGCAAGCTCGGCGGTCACCGAGATGGCTGCGTGGGCGCCGGATCAGCGAGTGAAGCTGTTTTTCCCTGCAGCAGATGGCTCACCCGCCAGGCTTTCTCAGGGGGAGGGGTGGTACGCCCGTTTCCGCTCGATGCTGGTTGATCGTCGCCCGGCGATGCGCACCTACACCATCCGCCACTTGCGTGCCGAAGCAGGCGAAGTGGATATCGATTTCGTACTGCACGGCGAGACCGGTCCTGCCTCCCGTTGGGCCTTGCGAGCACAGCCTGGCGAGTCGATGCAGATTCTCGCCCCCGACAGCCGATTCACGGCACAAGAGGCGGGGGGATTTGAATGGAAACCTCCGCAAACGCTCAAGCAACTTCTGCTGGTCGCCGATTCCACAGCGTTGCCGGCCGCCATGGGGATTCTGGAAGAACTGGCGACACTGGCTGAACCGCCGCAGACCCAGGCGTTTTTTGAGGTCGACAGTCGTGAAGACATGTTGGCGGTTCCTGACTGGCCCGGGCTTTCGGTGCAATGGCTGATCCGCGATCAGGCAGCTGCCGGTACGTTGATGGTGGAAGCCGTGCGGCAGGCGACGTTGCCTGTTGATGCATCGGCGGTTGGGCAGGCGGTCGAGCTGGCGGATGTCGACATCGAAGAAGAGATTCTTTGGGAGATCGCCGAAACGGCCAGCGAGGGATTCTATGGCTGGATCGCTGGAGAATCCGCCGCTGTCATGAGTCTGCGCAAATACCTGATCAAGGAGCGTGGCATACCTCGCGAATCACTCAATCTGATGGGCTACTGGCGCTACAACAAGTCCGGCGGTTGAGCACAAAAAAGGCCTTGAGTTTGTCGCTCAAGGCCTTTTCTTTTGATCAGGATATCAACCGCAGGCTTTCAGGTTCACCGGGCCGACAAATTCATTGCCGCGTCCCATCACGCACGCCACGCTCTGATTACGCTGGCGCTCCCAGTCTTGCACCGGGTAAGTCTTGTCCCAGGCTTCGTACAGTTGCCGATCCTGCTTCGACAAGCGCAAGCCGTATTGTTTGCTCATGTAAAAGTAGGTGCGGGCGATCATGCCGCGAATCGAAGGGCGGGGCATGACCTTCTTCGCCTTGAAGTCGACCTGAGTCAGGCATGAGCCGTACTGACCCTTTTCGACCGGCAACCAACCGTAACTGAAATTGCTGCGGTCGCCATTCACCTCGCCGATGCTCGGCACCAGGTTGTGCAGGTCGGCTTCGGCTTTCTGATAGCTCGGGTCATAGCGGGTGCAATTCTTGCGACCGCCTTCCTGCCAGCATTGACGTTGATGGCCGAACTGCCACGCGGGAACGATGTGCTCCCATTCGATGCGGGATGCACGTTTGGCGTTCTTGCGTGGGACATAGCCGCAGGCGGCCAGATCGACCTTGTTGCCAGTGTATTTGCACCCGCAATAAAACTCGGTGGATTGTGGGGCGTACAGTTTCCAGGCGACCTTCTTGGCCTCGGTGAACGTACGCGGCGCACCGGCTTGCGCGCCAATGGATATGAACAGCAGCAGCACAGCAGCAAAACGCAGAATCATTGAATCAATCTTCCTTCGGCACAACCCAGAAAATCTGTACGCCACCATCGTCGCGGTAGGCGAGGGTGACGTTGTCGTTCTCGTCGATCTCTTCCAGCAAGCGCTCCCATTCATCCGCCGGCTCGTCTGGAAGTCGGAAGATCAGCGCGGCTTTGGCTTTTTGTGCGGTGGGGGAGTTGATGATTTTTTGAACGCGCATGCCCATGCGTTCGTAAGCGTCAGGAGCATCAGGGGAAGTGGCCACGAGGTTATCCTTATTAAGCTGTACGTGCATACAGTATTTAACTGTAGGCATTTTCGCAACTGCTTAAAATTCAAGAAAATCCTCTGACAGCGGTTTTCCGGTTTTGGTGTCGCGCAGGTGTAATTTTTCTTTGGCGGAGGCGGGAGCTTCACCCTCCGTCAGGTTGACGAAGGGTGAAACCAGTGCCCGATCAGGAATGGATCGGTCGAAGGCAGATCAGTATTCCCAGAACATCCGTTGCAGCTCTTTGCTGTCGTTAGTCTTGGTCAAGGCAACCATGGCCAGGATGCGGGCTTTCTGTGGGTTCAGGTCGTGAGCAACCACCCAGTCGTATTTGTCGTCAGGTTGCTCGGCGTTGCGCAGAACGAAACCACCGGCATTGACGTGAGACGAGCGAATGATCTGCACACCGTCCTTGCGCAGTGCTTGCAAGGTCGGAACCACGCGGGAGGAAACCGAGCCGTTGCCGGTACCGGCATGGATGATCGCCTTGGCGCCGGACTGGGCGAGGGCCTTGTAGGCTGTGTCGCTGACATTGCCGTAGGAATAGGCGATTTCTACGTCAGGAAGGCTCTTGATGTTTTTGATATCGAATTCCGAATCCATGGTGTGGCGCTTGGCTGGCAGGCGGAACCAGTAGGATTTGCCTTCAACTACCATGCCGAGCGGACCCCAGGCGCTTTTGAACGCTTCGGTCTTGATGTTAATCATCTTGCTGACATCGCGACCCGACTGGATTTCATCGTTCAGGGTCACCAATACGCCTTTGCCGCGAGCTTCTTTGCTACTGGCGACGGCCACGGCGTTGTACAGGTTCAGCATGCCGTCCGCCGACATGGCGGTGCCCGGGCGCATGGAGCCGACGACGATGATCGGCTTGTCGGTTTTTTCCACCAGGTTCAGGAAGTAAGCGGTCTCTTCCAGGGTGTCGGTGCCGTGGGTGATGACGATGCCATCGACGTCTTTGCTGTCGGCCAGTTCGGAAACGCGACGACCCAGTTGCAGGAGGTTTTCGTTGGTGATGCTTTCCGACGCGATTTGCATGACCTGTTCGCCACGCACATTGGCCAGCTTGCTCAGTTCGGGAATGCCGGCGATCAATTGTTCGACGCCTACCTTCGCGGCTTGATAGGTCGCGCTGTTGGCCGCGCTGGCGCCCGCGCCGGCAATGGTGCCGCCGGTGGCCAGTACCACTACATTGGCCAGCTTGGCCTGAGTTTCGGCTTCTTTTGCCTGGAGGGCGGTTGGCAGGAGCAGGAGGAGGGCCAAAGCGCCCGGAACGAAATTCTTCAAAGCAGATGTCATTATTTTTCTCTCTAGTAGTGAGACGGTGCTGATGCAGGTTCATCTAGATGCGCCCCGGGCCGATCTGAATGCCAGGGGTGCAGGGAGGGAGCAGGATCTGTACCAGTCGTACTGTGCTTGAGAGAAATGTTTAACCTCATGATTTAAATCAAGATTTATTCGATGATTGGTTTTGATCCTCCCTCGCTCATCCGGGTTTCCGAACGCGGGCTGTTTTCTCGTTCGGCTCACCGAAAAGGACTACGAGCTCCGTCCGCAGGGTGAGCTGGCCGGTTTTCGGATCTGTGCTAAAGAAAACGGCGCACTGGCCGATGCGCCTTGATAGGGATCCAATTTTTCAGGAGTTCAAATGTCATTGACTATCGGTTTGCCAAACCCCGGCGCGGTTACCATCGGCGGAAAAACAGCCGCTACGATCAATGCCCTGAGCGAGGCCAACGAGCAAGCGGCGGCCGAAGCGCTGGGCAAAGACGCTGGCGATACGAAGCAAGTCAGAACCGGTGGCGGCCCAGTGCAGGAGGAGGCGCCGGCCGAAAGCGGTGGCAATCAAAGCATCACGATCAAGATACTGCTCAAGCGCATGAAGGAGTTGCAGCAGCAATTGCAGGAGCAGCAACAGCAATTGGCCGCGGCGCAGGCGGCCAGCTATCCGACCGAAGAAGCTAAGACGACAGTCGTCATGTCGATCCAGGGGCAGATTGCAGACACCAACGCTGCACTCATGGAAGTGGCCGGCAATCTGGTTCGTGAGATGGCCAAGGGGTCTGGCAGCGGCGGTGTGATCAACACGACCGCCTAGGAGAAGGGGGTGGTGACGGTGATTCGCCCTACAAAAAATGCAGATTTTCAGTCGTTGACAAATGTCGGCAGGATTCGCATAGTTCGGTCTACGCAAACGTTTGCGCGGTCTTCGCGGTGAATTGATTTCGTCGTGGGGTGCAGCGAGCTTACGCCAGCGCAAGCGTTGCTCACAATAATCATAAGATCGGAGTGAACCCATGAAGCTGCCATTCGCTGGACGTCTTCTTGCTGTCGCCATGCTGGCTGCCGCATCCGCCGCACTGCCTGTCTCTTCGGCTTTCGCCGAGTCCCCTGAAAAACCCAAAGTCGCCCTGGTCATGAAATCTCTGGCCAACGAATTCTTCCTGACCATGGAAGACGGCGCCAAGGCCTACCAGAAAGAACATTCCGCCGATTTCGACCTGATCTCCAACGGCATCAAGGACGAAACCGATACGGCGGGGCAGACGCGCATCGTCGAGCAGATGATTCTGGCGAAGGTCAACGCGCTGGTTATCGCACCGTCTGATTCCAAAGCGATGGTGCCGGTGATCAAGAAGGCCGTCGATGCCGGTATCACCGTGATCAACATCGATAACCAGCTCGATCCGGCTGTGATCAAAAGCAAGAACATCAGCGTTCCGTTCGTAGGCCCGGACAACCGCAAAGGTGCGCGTCTGGTGGGTGAGTACCTGGCCAAGCAACTGAAGGCCGGTGACGAAGTCGGCATCATTGAAGGTGTCTCCACGACGACCAACGCCCAGCAGCGTACTGCAGGCTTCAAGGATGCGATGGAGGCTGCGCAGATCAAGGTTGTTTCCCTGCAGTCCGGCGATTGGGAAATCGACAAGGGCAACAAGGTGGCCGCTTCGATTCTCAGCGAGTACCCGGACGTCAAGGCGCTGCTGGCCGGCAACGACAGCATGGCTGTAGGCGCCGTTTCCGCCGTGCGCGCTGCCGGCAAGGCCGGTCAGGTGCAGGTTGTCGGTTACGACAATATCAATGCCATCAAGCCCATGCTGAAGGACGGTCGCGTTCTGGCGACTGCCGACCAGTACGCCGCGAAGCAAGCGGTGTTCGGCATCGAGACCGCGCTGAAAATCATCAAGGGCGAGAAAGTCGACAGTGGTGCAAATGGCGTGATCGAAACGCCTGTCGAGCTGGTCACCAAGTAAGTCCTTTGGCGACACAATGGCGCTCGCTCGTCCGTCCGGGCGAGCGCATGGAGATTTTTATGTCAGTTTCCGCTCCGATCGCTGTCCTCTCGGTCAGCGGTATCGGCAAGACCTATGCGCAACCGGTACTGACCGGCATCGATCTGACGTTGATGCGCGGTGAAGTGCTGGCACTGACCGGTGAGAACGGTGCAGGTAAAAGCACCCTGTCGAAGATCATCGGTGGCCTGGTCACCCCTACCACCGGCCAGATGCAGTTCCAGGGCAAGGATTATCGCCCTGGCAGTCGCACGCAGGCTGAAGAACTGGGCGTGCGCATGGTCATGCAAGAGCTCAATCTGCTGCCGACGCTTTCGGTGGCGGAGAACCTTTTTCTCGACAACCTGCCGAGCAATGGTGGCTGGATCAGTCGCAAGCAACTGCGTAAAGCCGCTATCGAAGCCATGGCTCAAGTCGGCCTCGACGCCATCGACCCGGACACACTGGTCGGCGAGCTTGGGATCGGTCACCAGCAAATGGTCGAAATCGCCCGTAACCTGATCGGCGATTGCCACGTGCTGATCCTTGATGAACCGACCGCGATGCTGACCGCGCGCGAAGTCGAGATGCTGTTCGAGCAGATCACCCGGTTGCAGGCGCGTGGCGTCTCGATCATCTACATCTCCCACCGCCTCGAAGAACTGGCCAGGGTCGCTCAGCGCATTGCTGTGTTGCGTGACGGCAACCTGGTTTGCGTCGAGCCGATGGCCAATTACAACAGTGAGCAACTGGTTACCCTGATGGTTGGTCGCGAGCTGGGCGAGCATATCGATCTTGGGGCTCGCAATATCGGCCCGCCGGCCCTGACGGTCAAAGGCCTGACCCGCTCCGACAAGGTTCGCGACGTTTCCTTTGAGGTTCGCGCCGGCGAGATTTTTGGCATTTCGGGGCTGATCGGGGCTGGGCGCACCGAACTTTTGCGGTTGATCTTCGGCGCCGACGTCGCGGACAGCGGCACGGTGGCACTGGGTTCGCCAGCGAAAACGGTGAGCATTCGCTCGCCTGTCGATGCGGTGCGCAATGGCATCGCCTTGATCACCGAGGATCGCAAGGGCGAAGGTCTGCTGCTGAGCCAATCGATCAGCGCCAACATTGCCCTGGGCAACATGCCGGAGATTTCCAGCGGCGGGTTCGTCAACAACGGCGATGAAACGAAGCTCGCGCAGCGGCAGATCGACGCCATGCGCATCCGCAGTTCCAGCCCGACGCAACTGGTGTCCGAGCTGTCCGGCGGTAACCAGCAAAAGGTGGTGATCGGTCGCTGGCTCGAGCGCGACTGTTCGGTGCTGCTGTTCGACGAGCCGACTCGCGGTATCGATGTCGGCGCCAAGTTCGATATCTATGCCTTGCTCGGCGAACTGACCCGTCAGGGCAAAGCGCTGGTCGTGGTGTCCAGCGACTTGCGTGAGCTGATGCTGATCTGCGACCGCATCGGTGTGTTGTCGGCAGGGCGTCTGATCGACACCTTCGAGCGCGACAGCTGGACCCAGGATGACTTGCTTGCCGCCGCATTCGCCGGCTACCAGAAACGTGATGCGTTGCTCAACGAAGCAGCGCCTAGGGATCTCCCATGAAAACTGCATCTTCCGCCGGCAAATCCAGTGGCAATTTCTACGGCCTCGGCACTTACCTGGGCCTGGCCGGCGCGTTGTTGGCAATGATTGCGCTGTTCTCGGTCATGAGCAGCCATTTCCTTTCGTACAACACCTTCAGCACCCTGGCCAACCAGATTCCCGACCTGATGGTTCTGGCGGTGGGCATGACGTTCGTGCTGATCATCGGCGGGATCGACCTGTCGGTAGGCTCGGTACTGGCACTCGCGGCCTCCACTGTCAGCGTGGCGATTCTTGGCTGGGGCTGGAGCGTGTTGCCGGCTGCCTTGTTGGGTATGGCTGTCGCGGCGTTGGCCGGCACGGTTACCGGCTCGATTACCGTGGCGTGGCGAATTCCGTCATTTATCGTGTCGCTCGGTGTGCTCGAGATGGCCCGCGGCCTGGCCTATCAGATGACCGGTTCGCGCACGGCTTACATCGGTGACTCCTTTGCGTGGCTGTCGAACCCGATCGCCTTTGGCATTTCACCCTCGTTCATCATTGCCTTGCTGGTCATTTTCGTTGCCCAGGCCGTTCTGACCCGTACCGTGTTCGGTCGCTATCTGATCGGCATTGGCACCAACGAGGAAGCGGTGCGTCTGGCGGGGATCAATCCAAAACCCTACAAGATCCTGGTGTTCAGTCTGATGGGCCTGCTCGCCGGTATTGCGGCGCTGTTCCAGATTTCCCGGCTGGAAGCGGCCGACCCGAACGCCGGTTCTGGCCTTGAGCTGCAAGTCATCGCTGCGGTGGTGATCGGCGGTACCAGCCTGATGGGTGGGCGTGGTTCGGTGATCAGTACCTTTTTCGGCGTGTTGATCATCTCCGTGCTGGCGGCCGGCCTGGCGCAGATTGGCGCGACCGAACCGACCAAGCGCATCATCACCGGTGCGGTGATCGTGATCGCCGTGGTGCTTGACACCTATCGCAGTCAACGCGCAAGTCGACGGGGCTGATAAATGGCAACGATCAAGGATGTGGCGGCACTTGCAGGAATTTCCTACACGACCGTGTCCCACGTAGTAAACAAGACCCGACCGGTGAGCGAAGAGGTGCGACTCAAGGTCGAGGCGGCGATCAAGAGTCTCGACTATGTGCCGAGCGCCGTGGCCCGATCACTGAAAGCGAAAACCACCGCCACCATCGGTTTGCTGGTGCCCAATAGCCTCAACCCGTACTTCGCCGAACTGGCGCGAGGGATCGAGGATTACTGCGAGCGTAACGGTTACTGCGTAATTCTCTGCAACTCCGACGACAACCCGGACAAGCAGCGCAGCTACCTGCGAGTGCTGCTCGAAAAGCGCATCGACGGCTTGATCGTCGCGTCTGCGGGTGGCGACAGCGGTCTGGCACAAGGACTGGCTGGCGTGAAGACGCCGATGGTGATCGTCGACCGTGGACTCGAAGGCGTGGACGCCGACCTGGTGCGCATCGATCACGAATATGGCGCGTACCTTGCGACGCGGCATCTGCTTGAGCTCGGTCATCGCGATATCGCCACGATCGGTGGTCCGGCCAGTACCAGTGTTGCGCAAATGCGTCAGGCCGGTTTTTGTCGCGCGCTGAAAGAGGCCGGTGTTGAGGTGTCCCCGTCGCGCATGCTGGAAAGCGACTTCACCAGCACTGGCGGTTACAACGCGGCTTCAGTCCTCCTTGAGCGCAAGCCGCCGAGCGCGATCTTTGCCGGTAACGACATGATCGGCATTGGTGTGCTGCGAGCCGCGGCCGAGCGCAACGTGCGCGTGCCTGCCGAACTGTCGGTGATCGGTTTCGACGATATCCAGATGAGCCGTTACGTGTATCCCGCGCTGACGACTGTGGGCCAGTCGATCCTGCAACTGGGCGAGATGGCTGCGGAAGTTTTGTTGCGAAGAATTGCCACCCCGGGTCTGGCGACGGATCAGCGGATCGTGACCCCGAGTATTGTCCTGCGCGAATCGACTGCACCGCTGTCCGGCGTGTTCACCGAATACCGCTGAAACGAATTGAAGAGTAGTGATGTATGTCCGCAAATGTAGTGGTAATAGGCAGCCTGAACATGGACCTGGTCACCCGGGCGCCGCGCTTGCCCCGGGGCGGTGAGACGCTGATCGGTCATTCCTTCGCTACCGTGTCCGGTGGCAAGGGCGCCAATCAGGCCGTAGCTGCCGCGCGACTGGGTGCACAGGTGTCGATGGTCGGCTGTGTCGGCAACGATGACTATGGTGTGCAATTGCGCGACGCGTTGCTGGCCGAGCAGATCGATTGTCAGGCGGTCAGCGTGGTCGAGGATTCCAGTGGTGTGGCGCTGATCGTGGTCGATGACAACAGTCAAAACGCGATTGTCATCGTGGCCGGTGCCAATGGCTCGATGACCCCGGCGGTTATCGACCGGTTTGACAGCGTGCTGCAGGCTGCCGACGTGATCATTTGCCAGCTGGAAATCCCCGATGCCACGGTAGGCCACGCGCTGAAGCGCGGACGTGAACTGGGCAAGACGGTCATCCTTAACCCGGCGCCGGCCAGTCGCCCGCTGCCAACGGACTGGTTTGCTGCAATCGATTACCTTATTCCCAACGAGAGCGAGGCCGCCGCCCTCAGCGGTTTGCCGGTGGACTCATTGGAGACCGCTGAAAAAGCAGCGGCGCACCTGATGTCACTGGGCGCCGGCAAGGTCATCATCACGCTTGGTGCTCAAGGCTCATTGTTCGCCAACAGCACGGGTTACCAGTATTTTTCTGCCCCCAAAGTGAAGGCTGTCGATACCACCGCCGCCGGGGACACCTTTGTCGGCGGATTTGCGGCTGCGCTGGCGGCCGGCAAAACCGAGGACGAGGCCATTCGTTTCGGGCAAGTCGCTGCAGCCCTGTCGGTCACCCGGGCAGGTGCCCAGCCCTCCATTCCTACCACCTCCGACGTACAGGCATTCAAACCCGTATGAAAAAGACTCCTCTGCTGAATGTCGCCCTGTCGCGGCTGATTGCTTCCCTTGGGCACGGCGACATGGTCGTGATCGGCGATGCCGGCCTGCCGGTACCGCCGGGTGTCGAGTTGATCGACCTGGCGTTGACGCACGGCGTGCCGGATTTCGTCAGCACCCTGAAAGTCGTGCTCAGCGAGATGCAGGTGGAAAGCCACGCACTGGCCAAGGAGATTTTCGACAAGCAACCGACTGCGCTGCCCACGCTGGACGAGCTGAATGACGAAGGCTCGCTGGGGCGGCGTGACCTGCTCAGTCACGAGCAGTTCAAGGTACTCAGCCGACAGGCACGAGCGATTGTTCGCACGGGCGAATGCCAGCCGTACTGCAACATCGTGCTGGTAGCCGGGGTTACGTTCTAACAGGGTTCGACCCTATTGATTTCATCTGCACAAGGAATGCGCCATGCACCGCTATGCTCAAAAAATGCACCAATTGATTCGGAGTCTGCTGCTTTTGTCCGTGATAACCGCGACCGGCGCCCAGGCGGCGGAAAAGATCGACCTGATCATCGACACCGACCCCGGCGCCGACGACGTGGTCGCCCTGTTGTTTGCTCTGGCCTCCCCGGAGGAGCTGAACATTCACGCGTTGACCACCGTGGCGGGAAACGTGCGTCTGGACAAGACTTCGCGCAATGCGCGATTGGCCCGTGAGTGGGCAGGGCGGGAAGAGATTCCGGTGTACGCCGGCGCGCCAAAACCGTTGATGCGCACGCCGATCTACGCCGAAAACATCCATGGCAAGGAAGGCCTGTCGGGTGTCACCGTGCACGAACCGAAAAAAGGCCTGGCCGAGGGCAATGCGGTCAACTACCTGATCGACACCCTGAAAAAAGCCAAGCCGCACAGCATCACTATTGCGATGCTCGGCCCGCAGACCAACCTGGCCCTGGCGCTGATCCAGGAGCCGGAGATTGTTCAGGGAATCAAGGAAGTAGTGATCATGGGGGGCGCCCACTTCAATGGCGGCAATATCACGCCAGTGGCCGAGTTCAATCTGTACGCCGACCCGCAAGCCGCGGAGGTGGTGCTCAAAAGCGGCGTGAAACTGACTTACCTGCCGCTGGACGTGACCCACAAGATCCTGACCAGCGATGCGCGCCTGAAGCAGATTGCGGCGCTGAACAACAATGCGAGCAAGATTGTTGGCGACATCCTCAACGAGTACATCAAAGGGGATATGGAGCACTACGGCATTCCGGGTGGCCCGGTGCATGACGCCACTGTCGTGGCTTACCTGCTCAAGCCTGAGCTGTTCACGGGGCGTTCGGTGAATGTGGTGGTCGACAGCCGTGAAGGCCCGACCTTCGGCCAGACCATTGTCGACTGGTATGACGGCCTCAAGGCGCCGAAGAACGCCTTCTGGGTGGAGAACGGCGATGCTCAGGGTTTCTTCGATCTGCTGACCGAGCGGCTGAAACGTCTGAAGTAAGGCATGCGCCCGCAGGTGCCAGCTTGCGGGCTTTTACTCCCTCTCGGTGTCCGATGTCCCTTTGAAGTCATCGGGATACTTCTCGAACAGTTGGGCGATGAAGCTTTGTGCGCCTTGCGTCCCCAGTGTCTTCACCAGCAGGTCGATGCTGATCAATGCCAATTCCTCCGGACTACCCGGGCTGTAGGAACTATGCCCTTGTCGCCAAGTGGCCTTAATGTCGGCGGTAATGCTTACGGTGGTCATGGCAAGGCTCGGTCGCGGGATCGGAGTTCTGAGTTAACCACTAAGTCGAGCGTTTGGCACTGCGACTTAGGCATGAGCGCGGGGCTGTGCGACACTTGGTCGTTCCGCAAAAAACAAGGATTGAGCTGTGCAGATCGATTTGAATAGCCTCGACGGCCTGACCCTTGATGCTGTCCGCCGGTTGCTGGCGTCGGCCAGTGATGACGAACATACCCAACTGCGCGTGACCAAGGGCGGTATTGCCTATATCTCTTCGGGTGTCACTGGCGGTCAAGACATCGATGGCCTGCTGTTTCGCTTGGAGACTTGGGCAAAAGGCTCGGGGTATGTGGGAAATGTCGCGGCCAGCGACGAAGTCTGGGTCATGCAGATTTTCAATGCGCTCAAAGACAATTGGCCGAATCCGCCTTACGACTACATTGATGTCTATTGAGCGTTATTAATATTCAGTGACGTTTTACGGGGTGAGATTTCAGGCGTTGCTCAGGCACACTCGGCGTTTTTCCGACCGTGGGGCAGGGGGATGGCTCTCACCGTGAAACCAAACGCCTTATTGGCGGTCGCACGATCTCTGCTCAAATTGAAATAAGGAGGCTTCATGCCTTGGAAGTTCGCGTCACTGGGTGCACTGATGGCCGTTGCTGTGTTGGCGGGTTGCAGCACAACCTCCAGTGAGTCGCAGAAGGATCCCGTGACGACTGAGGCCGGCCTTGGTCGTTGTGAGGCGTCAGCAGCGGAGTTCGCTCTCGGCAAGAAAGCTTCGCCGGAGCTGTTGGAGCAGGCACGCAAAAAAGCCGGTGCGCAGAATGCCCGGTTCCTCAAGCCCAATGACATGATTACTTTGGAGTACCGCTCTGATCGCCTCAACCTGAATACCGATCAGAACCTGGTGGTCACCCGCGTCAACTGCGGCTGAGCCTTCGGGCTTTCGTATCGCCCATAAAAAACCCCGTCACATGGACGGGGTTTTTTTAGTGCGCCGGGAAATTACTCTGGGCGAACTTGTGCAGCTTGCATACCCTTTTGGCCTTTCTCAGCCACGAAGGAGACGGTCTGGCCTTCTTTCAGGCTTTTGAAACCGTCAGTTTCGATAGCTTTGAAGTGTACGAACAGGTCGTCACCGCCACCTTGAGGAGTGATGAAGCCGAAGCCTTTTTCATCGTTGAACCATTTAACGGTGCCGGTTTGGCGATTAGACATGGTGTATCTCCAAGAAACATATATTTTCAGTAGTACTGTGCTGCTCAGGCCAACTGGGCACACCGGGGTATCATAGTCGAAATGTTCGCTTTGGTAGCCCCCCGGACGTGCTGTTTGCCAATCAGTCGTGTTTTCTTTACTGCCTGTTTCGGCTGGAGGCCCCGGTTTAAAAGGCTTTTCGCGAAAAGTAAAGACAATAAAAAAACCTGTAAAACCTGCATAAATCGTACGAAAAGGCCTGAATCAGATGCCTTTCAGCTGGGCTGGGGGCAGTGAAAAGGCCTGTTTCATCATTTTTTCGCCGGGACGTTGGCCTTGCATTTGGCAATTTGCCCCAGAGCTTTTTGTTGCAGCTCAGGCGTGGCCTTGTTGTCCATCAATGCCTGAATGTCGCTGGCCGGATAAGACTTGATGGCATCGGCACCGCACGCGCAGTGGGATTTTGCGGCAGCGGCACCGATTTGCGGAGTGGCCGCCTGGGTGCACTGAGCCATGTATTTCTCACGCTCGCCCTTTGGCCAGTCGGCGTGGGCGCTCAGCGGCAGCAGCAAAACGAGGGGGGCGACTGCAGCAAGCAGGGTATTAAGACGCATGCGAGGATGCTCCTTGTGGGTCAATGTCTTGTTATCTGAGGGCTCAAAGGCCGATCAAGTTCAGCACTCTGGCATAAAACAGACGATTTGCCTCTCGGTAAAAACCAGAGTGCATCGGCGACCGTTCATCTGTGCTAGCATGCCTGGCTCGGGCGTTCGCAGGCTCCGGATGACCTTCAGTCCCGGTTGCGGCCGTGCACGAATTTTCTGATTTGAATCCCAGTCACTCTGGTTCGGTTTTCCGGTTGGCCGCAAGGCTCCTGCCGCTGTAAGGCAGGCGTTCGTCATTGAATGGCCTGGATCGGATCTTGTACTGGCTCATCCCAACCCACGTGACCTTTGGTAGGGGTCACCACTAGGAGAGGAGGCGCCATGCCAACTATTACTCTTCCCGACGGCAGTCAACGTTCATTCGATCACCCGGTTTCCGTAGCCGAGGTCGCCGCATCCATCGGTGCAGGTCTGGCCAAGGCCACCCTGGCCGGCAAGGTGAACGGCAAGCTGGTTGACGCTAGCGACATCATCGACAGCGACGCAACGCTGCAAATCATCACGCCAAAGGATGAAGAGGGGCTGGAGATCATTCGCCACTCTTGCGCCCACCTGGTCGGCCATGCGGTCAAGCAGTTGTACCCGACTGCAAAAATGGTCATCGGGCCGGTCATTGATGAAGGTTTCTATTACGACATCGCCTTCGAGCGTCCTTTTACTCCGGACGACATGGCGGCCATCGAACAGCGCATGCAGCAGCTGATCGATACCGAATATGACGTCATCAAGAAAGTCACTCCACGTGCCGAAGTGATCGAAGTGTTCAAGGCCCGTGGCGAAGACTACAAGCTGCGCCTGGTCGAAGACATGCCGAACGAGCAGGCAATGGGCCTGTACTATCACGAAGAATACGTCGACATGTGCCGCGGTCCGCACGTGCCGAACACTCGCTTCCTGAAATCCTTCAAGCTGACCAAGCTGTCCGGCGCCTACTGGCGCGGTGATGCCAAGAACGAGCAATTGCAGCGCGTGTACGGCACCGCATGGGCTGACAAGAAGCAGTTGGCGGCTTACATCCAGCGTATCGAAGAAGCTGAAAAGCGCGATCACCGCAAGATCGGCAAGCGCCTGGGCCTGTTCCACACTCAGGAAGAAGCGCCGGGCATGGTGTTCTGGCACCCGAATGGCTGGACGTTGTACCAGGTACTCGAGCAGTACATGCGCAAGGTGCAGCGCGACAACGGCTATCTTGAAATCAAGACGCCGCAAGTCGTTGATCGTAGCCTGTGGGAAAAGTCCGGGCACTGGGCCAACTACGCCGACAACATGTTCACTACCGAGTCGGAAAGCCGCGACTACGCCATCAAACCGATGAACTGTCCGTGCCACGTGCAGGTGTTCAATCAGGGCCTGAAGAGCTACCGCGAGTTGCCGATGCGCTTGGCCGAATTCGGTGCCTGCCACCGTAACGAGCCATCGGGTGCGCTGCACGGCATCATGCGTGTGCGTGCGTTCACTCAGGACGACGCCCACATTTTCTGCACCGAAGAGCAGATGCAGGCTGAGTCCGCTGCGTTCATCAAGCTGACCATGGATGTTTACCGCGACTTCGGCTTTACCGACGTCGAGATGAAGCTGTCCACTCGTCCGGAAAAGCGCGTTGGTTCCGACGAGCTGTGGGATCGCGCCGAAGCGGCCCTGGCCGCAGCCCTTGATAGCGCTGGTCTGCCGTACGATCTGCAGCCGGGTGAGGGCGCATTCTATGGTCCGAAAATCGAATTCTCGCTGAAAGATTGCCTCGGCCGCGTGTGGCAGTGTGGTACCTTGCAGCTCGATTTCAACCTGCCTGTGCGTCTGGGAGCCGAATACGTCTCCGAAGACAACAGCCGCAAGCATCCGGTGATGTTGCACCGTGCGATCCTCGGTTCGTTCGAGCGTTTCGTCGGGATTCTGATCGAGCACTACGAAGGTGCATTCCCTGCGTGGCTGGCGCCAACCCAGGCAGTGATCATGAATATCACTGATAAACAGGCAGATTTCGTCGCTCAGGTCGAAAAAACTCTCAACGAAAGCGGGTTTCGTGCCAAGTCCGACTTGAGAAATGAAAAGATCGGCTTTAAAATCCGCGAGCATACTTTGCTCAAGGTTCCATATCTCTTGGTTATTGGGGATAAGGAAGTCGAGATGCAGACTGTCGCTGTGCGTACTCGTGAAGGTGCTGACCTGGGCTCGATGCCCGTCGCCCAGTTCGCTGAGTTTCTCGCGCAAGCGGTTTCCCGGCGTGGTCGCCCAGATTCGGAGTAATTATTATTAAGCGTGAAATGAGACAAGATAAACGAGCTGCACCGAAAGCCCCGATCAACGAGAATATCTCGGCACGCGAGGTTCGGTTAATTGGCGCTGATGGCGAGCAGATTGGCATCGTCTCGATTGATGAAGCGCTTCGTATTGCTGAAGAAGCCAAGCTTGATCTGGTAGAAATCTCTGCCGACGCAGTCCCACCGGTTTGCCGGGTGATGGACTACGGCAAATCGATCTTCGAAAAGAAGAAGCAGATTGCTGCGGCGAAGAAGAACCAGAAGCAGATTCAGGTAAAAGAAATCAAGTTTCGTCCAGGGACGGAGGAAGGGGATTACCAGGTAAAACTGCGCAACCTGGTACGTTTCCTGAGTGACGGGGACAGGGCCAAGGTATCCTTGCGATTCCGCGGCCGTGAGATGGCCCACCAGGAGCTGGGGATGGAACTCCTCAAGCGGGTTGAACAAGACCTGCTCGAGTACGGTTCGGTCGAACAGCATCCTAAGATGGAAGGACGCCAGCTGATCATGGTCATCGCCCCGAAAAAGAAGAAGTAATCAACAGGGCACGGCAGGCCTTCTGATTATGTTTATCAACTGAATGCGGAGTATCCGAACATGCCAAAGATGAAAACCAAAAGTGGTGCTGCTAAGCGGTTTCTGAAAACTGCTAACGGTATCAAGCACAAGCACGCTTTCAAGAGCCACATCCTGACCAAAATGTCGACCAAGCGTAAGCGTCAACTGCGCGGTAGCAGCTTGCTGCATCCGTCTGACGTGGCAAAAGTCGAGCGCATGCTGCGCCTTCGTTAATTTTTGGATCAAGAATAGAGGAAGTAACTCATGGCTCGTGTAAAGCGTGGCGTCATTGCCCGTAAACGTCACAAAAAAATTCTGAAACTTGCTAAAGGCTACTACGGCGCACGCTCCCGCGTATTCCGTGTTGCCAAGCAAGCGGTAATCAAGGCAGGCCAATACGCCTACCGTGACCGTCGTCAGAAAAAACGTCAGTTCCGCGCTCTGTGGATCGCTCGTATCAACGCTGGTGCTCGTGTTAACGGTCTGTCTTACAGCCGTTTCATCGCTGGCCTGAAAAAAGCGTCCATCGAGATCGACCGTAAGGTTCTGGCTGATCTGGCAGTGAACGAAAAAGCGGCGTTTGCTGCGATTGTCGAGAAAGCTAAAGCCACCTTGGCTTAAGTACCCCCGACAGTCACCCGGCCTCACCTCTGTGGGGCCAGGTGTTAAACGTCATAAATAGGGGAAGAGCCTTCAAGCTCTTCCCCTATTTTGTATCTGGAGTCTGTACATGGAAAACCTGGATGCGCTGGTCTCTCAAGCACTAGAGGCTGTGCAAAGCGCTGAAGATATCAATGCCCTGGAGCAAATCCGGGTTCAATACCTTGGCAAAAAAGGTGAATTGACTCAGGTGATGAAGACCCTGGGGAATTTGCCGGCAGAAGAGCGTCCGCAGGTCGGCGCCCTGATCAACGTTGCCAAGGAACGTGTCACAGGCGTTCTCAATGCGCGCATGGCTTTGTTTGAGGAAGCCGAACTGGCTGCCAAACTGTCTGCCGAATCCATTGACGTGACCCTGCCGGGCCGCGGTCAGACCTCCGGTGGTCTGCATCCGGTAACCCGGACTCTGGAACGTATCGAACAGTTCTTCACCCATATCGGCTACGGCATCGCCGAAGGCCCTGAGGTCGAAGACGACTATCACAACTTCGAGGCGCTCAACATCCCAGGCCACCACCCGGCCCGGTCGATGCATGACACCTTCTATTTCAACGCCAACATGTTGCTGCGCACCCATACCTCGCCGGTACAGGTCCGCACCATGGAATCGAAAAAACCGCCGATCCGCATCGTCTGTCCAGGTCGTGTGTACCGCAGCGACTCCGATATCACCCACTCGCCGATGTTCCACCAGGTCGAAGGCCTGCTGGTCGATCGCGATATCAACTTCGCCGATCTCAAAGGCACGATTGAAGAGTTCCTGCGGGTGTTCTTCGAGAAAGAACTGGCCGTGCGTTTCCGTCCTTCGTATTTCCCGTTCACCGAGCCTTCCGCCGAAGTCGACATGGAGTGCGTGATGTGCAGCGGTAAAGGCTGCCGCGTCTGCAAGCAGACTGGCTGGCTGGAGGTGATGGGCTGCGGCATGGTTCACCCGAACGTGTTGCGCATGTCCGGGATCGATCCGGAAGAGTTCTCGGGCTTTGCCTTCGGCATGGGCGTTGAGCGTCTGGCCATGCTGCGTTACGGCGTGAACGACTTGCGTCTGTTCTTCGACAACGACTTGCGGTTCCTCGCGCAATTTCGCTAGTCGTAACGAATTCTTAGGAGAGCAGGATGAAATTCAGTGAACAATGGCTGCGTGGCTGGGTCAGCCCGCAGGTAGATCGCGACGCGCTGGTTGCCCGTCTGTCGATGGCCGGTCTTGAGGTCGATAGCGTTACGCCGGCCGCCGGTGTTTTCAGTGGCGTGGTGGTGGGCGAGGTGCTGAGCACCGAGCAGCATCCCGATGCCGACAAATTGCGCGTATGCCAGGTCAGCAATGGCGCGGAAACTTTCCAGGTCGTGTGCGGTGCGCCAAACGTGCGTCCGGGCCTGAAGATTCCGTTCGCGATGATCGGTGCTGAGCTGCCGGGCGACTTCAAGATCAAGAAGGCCAAGCTTCGCGGCGTCGAGTCCAACGGCATGCTGTGTTCGCAAGCCGAACTTCAGATCGGCGAAGGCAATGACGGTCTGATGGAGCTGCCGGCTGATGCGCCGGTGGGCGAAGATTTCCGTGTTTTTCTGGACCTGGAAGACGCCAGCATCGAAGTCGATCTGACTCCGAACCGTGGCGACTGCCTGTCTCTGGCCGGTCTGGCTCGTGAAGTCGGCGCGCTGTACGACGCTCCGGTCACTCGCCCGGTGGTGATGACCGTTCCGGCGGTGCACGACGAAGTGCGCTCGGTAGAGGTCCTGGCACCTGCCGCGTGCCCGCGTTATCTGGGTCGTGTCATTCGCAACGTTGACCTGTCCAAGCCGACGCCGCTGTGGATGGTTGAGCGTCTGCGTCGCGCTGAAGTGCGCAGCATCGATGCCGCAGTCGACATCACCAACTACGTAATGCTCGAGCTGGGTCAGCCGCTGCACGCCTTCGATCTCGCCGAAATCAATGGCGGCATCCGGGTGCGCATGGCGGAAGAGGGTGAGAAGCTCGTGCTGCTCGACGGTCAGGAAGTCAGCCTGCGCAGCGATACGCTGGTGATCGCCGACCACACTCGCGCTCTGGCGATTGCCGGCGTGATGGGTGGCGAGCACAGCGGCGTATCCGCGACCACTCGCGACGTGTTCCTTGAGAGTGCGTTCTTCGACCAGATCGCGGTGGCGGGCAAGGCTCGTTCCTACGGTCTGCACACCGACGCTTCGCATCGCTACGAGCGTGGTGTTGACTGGCAACTGGCCCGTGAAGCCATGGAGCGCGCCACTGGCCTGCTGCTGGACATCACCGGTGGCGAAGCCGGCCCGATCATCGAGACCGTCAGCGAGCAGCACTTGCCGTCGATCGCGCCGATCACCCTGCGTGCTCAGCGCATCACCCAGATGCTGGGCATGGAAATGGATTCGGCCGAAGTCGAGCGTCTGCTCAACGCTTTGGGTCTGAAAGTTTCCGCCGACGGAGCAGGTCAATGGCGCATAGAAGTGCCAAGCCATCGCTTCGATATCAGTCTGGAAGTCGATCTGATCGAAGAGCTGGCACGTCTGTACGGTTACAACCGCCTGCCGGTTCGTTACCCGCAAGCTCGTCTGGCGCCACTGGCCAAGGCCGAAGCGCGCAGCGATCTGCCGGAACTGCGTCGTCTGCTGGTCGCTCGTGGTTACCAGGAAGCGATCACTTACAGTTTCATCGATCCGAAGCAGTTCGAGTTGTTCAACCCAGGCGTCGAGCCGTTGCTGTTGGCGAACCCGATCTCCAATGACATGGCTGCCATGCGTTCGTCGCTGTGGCCGGGTCTGGTCAAGGCGCTGCAGCACAACCTCAATCGTCAGCAGGATCGTGTCCGTCTGTTCGAGAGCGGTCTGCGCTTTGTCGGTCAGCTGGAAGGTCTGAAGCAAGAGCCGATGATCGCCGGTGTGGTATGCGGCAGCCGTCTGCCGGAAGGCTGGGCGCAAGGTCGCGATACCGTCGACTTCTTCGACGTCAAGGCTGACGTAGAAGCGGTGCTGGGTTTTGCCGGTGCGCTGGATCAGTTCACTTTTGCACCGGGCAAGCACCCTGCGCTGCATCCGGGCCAGACTGCACGCATCGAGCGGGAAGGGCGTGAAGTCGGCTTTATCGGCGCGATTCACCCTGAGTTGTCGAAATCCCTGGGTCTCGACCGTCCGGTCTTCGTCTTCGAGCTGGTTCTGGCTGACGTCGCTACGGGTAAAATGCCGAAATTCCACGAGTTGTCGCGCTTTCCTGAAGTTCGTCGTGACCTGGCACTGATTGCGCACAAAGACGTTGCAGCCTCGGCTGTACTGGACGTAATCCGTGAAAATGCAGGTGAATGGCTGACAGACCTCAGGCTATTTGACGTGTATCAGGGTAAAGGCATTGATCCTGATAGAAAAAGCCTTGCAGTCGGCTTGACCTGGCAGCATCCATCGCGCACTCTTAATGACGATGAGGTGAATTCGACGACGCAAAATATCCTCACCTCGCTCGAACAAAGGTTGAACGCCACGTTAAGGAAGTGACGTATGGGGGCTTTGACGAAAGCTGAGATGGCGGAACGTCTGTATGAAGAGCTGGGCCTGAACAAGCGGGAAGCCAAGGAATTGGTTGAACTGTTTTTCGAGGAAATCAGGCACGCTCTTGAAGACAACGAGCAGGTCAAATTGTCGGGTTTCGGCAATTTCGACCTTCGGGACAAACGCCAGCGGCCTGGCCGCAACCCGAAAACGGGGGAAGAAATCCCGATCACGGCTCGCCGTGTGGTCACCTTTCGTCCAGGGCAGAAGTTGAAGGCCCGAGTTGAGGCTTATGCTGGAACCAAGTCATAACGACGAACTACCCGTCATCCCGGGCAAACGCTACTTCACCATCGGTGAAGTCAGCGAGCTGTGTGCGGTAAAGCCACACGTGCTGCGCTATTGGGAGCAGGAGTTTCCTCAGCTCAACCCCGTCAAACGCCGCGGAAACCGCCGGTATTATCAGCGCCAGGACGTGCTGATGATCCGGCAGATCCGCGCGCTCCTTTACGATCAGGGGTTCACCATCGGCGGCGCACGTCTGCGTCTGTCCGGCGATGAAGCCAAAGACGACACCACCCAATACAAGCAAATGATCCGCCAGATGATCGCCGAGCTCGAAGACGTTCTGGTGGTTCTCAAGAAATAATTTCCTGCTTTTAAATACTTCCAGTTTTCAAAAGCTTGCGATATATTCTTGAGCGTTCTTCGAGATGGAGAACGAGTTTCACGCCTAGTCGGGGCGTAGCGCAGTCCGGTAGCGCACTAGCATGGGGTGCTAGGGGTCGAGTGTTCGAATCACTCCGTCCCGACCATATAATTCAATGACTTAGCCCAACTTTAACGAGTTGGGCTTTTTCATGCGTAGGGACTTTTGCGGGGGGGGGGGCATCCCGTTTTTCTCCTCAACATATAATTCAAAGGGTTGCGAGACTTTAACTCGCGACCCTTTTTTATGTTTGGTCGTTTTTACCCTTAAAAAACGACTGGCTTTGGGTGGAATCTTCAGCGGGCACTAAGGTCAGAGTTCGTCCATGTTCCAAGCCGGTAAGGCGTCCGTTTTGTCATGCATGGCTGTCGGCGGTCATCTGGGAATGAGCGGGTAGCAGCTCAATAACGTCGCAGAAGAGTTTCCGCTGCTTCCAGTCATTGCGATCGCCAATCACATACAAACGGCGCTTGGCCCGGGTGGCGGCGACGTTGAGCAGGTTAGGCTTGGAAACTGCCCATTCGCGAGCGCCGCCGTTTTCACTGCTCCCACCCAGGACTAGGATGATCACTGCAGCCTCCTTACCTTGCATGGTGTGAATCGTACCGCGCACGATCTTGGCATCTAATCGATCCTTGAGCTGGTTGCGCACGTCCTGAAAGGGCGTGATTACTGCGATGCTATCAAGCGGAACACCGTAGCTATCAAGCAAGGCCAGCAGGCGTTCGAGCGCCTTGCCTTCATTGTCGACCCAATTGCCAGAGGAGCGGCCACTCGCGTGTACCCAGCCGGTGAGTAGGCGGGCAGGAGTTTCTTTGGCGGGTGAGGGCGCGATGGTGCCATAGACCATGGCTCCGTCATAGGCAATGCGATTAGCCAGGTCGAACATCGGTTTGTCACAGCGACGATGCACCACCAGCGGCAGGCCGACCCAGTGTTTCTTGTCCTTGGGACCCGCCATGCGACCCCAAGTGGTGGCCTGGTCGGCCAAGGTTTGGGCTGATTGGCGATTGGGTAGCCAGTGTGTGTCGACTTGATAGCGGGTACGCATGTGTTCGAGCACGGCATCAGATACGGTGACGATCGGCTCCAATTGCAGCGGATCACCGACCAGTACAGCCCGGCGTGCACGCCATAGGGCACCCACTGCAGCCTGGGGTGTAGCCTGACCGGCTTCGTCCACCAGTAGCCAGCCAATCTCTCCGCAGCCAAGGCTACCGAAGGAGCGGGCGAACGAGGCGAAGGTACTGCTGAGCACCGGCACTACCATGAATAGCGAGGCCCATGCTGAACGTGTCACGGCCTTGGATACCCCCCGATAACGACTGCCGGTGAGCGTGCTGGTGATGAAGTCCAGGTTGGCGCGTAAGCGCGAGGCTTCGATCTGGAAGAAGACGCGGTGTAACTTGAGCGCTTCGATGAATACCTTCGCCCGTGCCTGACGCCAGCCTTCGACTAACCATGGTTCGAGCAGCTCGATCTCGCTGCCTCTGCCGATCTGACCTTGTTCGAGCCAGACCTGCAGGTGCTTGGCCTTGCCAGCCTGGGCAATGCTGCGAGCCTTGTCGATCTGCAGGGCGGCGTGGAGCACGGCTTCATTGATCTCCTGTTCGTCCTTGGCCAATTGTTGATTGAGTTCAGTGAGCCGGCCAACTAGTCGCTGCACTTGGCGTTGGGCACTGTCGAAGGCGTCCTTGGCCAAGGTGCGAGTGCTATCAAGCACTCGTTGCCGAGTTGCCCACGTGCGATGAGTACCCCAGAGGCTCAATAGGTTGGCGAGAAAACCCGGCTTTTTTGCAAGGTGTGCTTCAAAAGCCTGGAGTTCGCGTTGCAGTTGCTCGCGAGCGGGCGTGAGCAGCAGCATTTCCAGCGTAGCTTGTTCGTCATCGAGACTGCTGCGCTGGGTCAGGCGGACTTGGCGCTCCTTTTCCTTTTGATGTACTCGGGCTTTGGCGCTGATCACCGCCTGAATCCGTTCCAGAATGTCGCTGACTTGAGCGTGTATCGCTTGTTCGGCGTTCTTGGCGTCCTGATATTGCTTTACGGCGGCGCGCCAGAAATTGGTTTTTTCGGCGGACGAGAGCAACTTCATTTGTGGGACTTGCTCGGACAACCATTCGCGCATGCCCTTGGGAGCTGGCTTGTCTTCCGCGTTGTCCGCTACGGACGCGTCGGGCGTTGGATTGCCGTTGGGGAGATCCTCGTCCAAGGTGTCGTAGTCGAGGGCATCTGGTTGGGAGAGTGTGGATTCGTCCTCGGTCTTCTTCGGTTTGGGTGGACGCTTGCCATAGAAGAAGCGATCGACGAACTGGGTGCGTTTGGCTTTGCTGCCCAATGCCGCGGAGATCATTGCCCAAGCTGGTTTGCCGCTGGTGAGTTCGCCCAGTTCGCTGAAGTATTCGGCATCGGGCAGCCAGGATGGGTCAACCTTATCCTGCTGGGGCAGCTCGAGAGTTACGTTCTCCACGGCACCATTGTTGGAGGAGGCTACCACCATCTCGAAGCCGAACAGGCGAGGGTTGAGTTGATAGGCAAAGCGCTCGCGTCCGCCATCGTTGGCGGATTCGCGACCATCCTGGATGAAGGCGTCCGAGGCCCTGCTCAACGAGGCCAATACGTCGGCTCGTTGTGTCACCACCGCCGCGATTAGGTCGCGGAGTAGGGTGGTCTTCCCGGTACCTGGCGGACCGTTGACGCCCATTATGCCGGTATTGTTGCTGAGGTTTTGGAGCAGACTGTTGACTGCCAATTGTTGGGAGTGCACCAACCCCAGATGCCTTTCGGCAGGCCAGCAGCCGGTCGCATAACGCGAGGGGGCGAGGCGATCAATCAGAGCCATATCTGCTTCGGGCTTGTCGAGGTGCAGGCGCTGGGTGGTGTCGTGATGACTCAGGTAGCGGGCCAACGGCTCGCTGGTTTCACCACGGGTCAGGGCATCAGCCGTGTCGGCCAAATCGCTTAGCAGGAAGCTGTTGAGTGGATCGTCTTCTTGTTCGGGTTTGTTCGGGTCGATCGGTGCTGAGCGGAAGCGATGTTTGCGCGGCTCGTCTGCGAAAAACTCGTCGAGTCCCAAAGTCTGACGAATATGGTTTGTCAGGTGCGACAGGTCTGCGGCGTTGACCACGCCACTGAGCAGGCTTTTAGCCTCTTCGCGGAGGGAGTCCTGGGTCTCTTCGAAGCCGCGTGTCCAGTCTTTCTTGTTGATGGCACAGCCGACGAACCATGCCTCGCTGGATAGCACCAAGCTATCGACCAGCATTATGCCTTGATCGTTGAACTTGAGCGCATACAAGGCGGCGAGCCTTTGTTGTGGCTCCTTGTAGCCTTGGTCGGCGCCGTAAAGAGTCTCTAGCTGACGAGAAACATTCAGGTTGTTGTAGAGGTGTGCGTAGAGCGTGTGACTCCATAAGCGTTTGTTCGGCAGGCGCTGCTGGCTCAGAGGATTGGCTGGCATCCACGGCAGGATTTGGGCCGAGGTGGGTATGTCTTGGAAAAACGGCTGGTAGTCGCTGTCGCGCTTCTTCAGCTTTGGGACTGCCTGAGGTTGCAGCAGTTCGACGGCATGCCAGTAACGCACGATATTTTGCGAATTCATTTACTACGTCCTTGAAAAGCGCGGGGGCTTGGATTCCTGACAGGGAAGGATATCAGGCATGTTGCTTCGCTTCCTGGCGCCGGGCGCGGTTGTCTTGACTCGGTTTGGCATCGTTCAAGTGCAGGCCAGCCGCATTAGTTTAATATTGATCCTCCCAATGCGGTCATCGCTTGACTTGGCCAGCAAAAGCATGACTTTCTCCACAGGCCTTTATCGGAAGCGCCGATACCTGCTTGCTTGGCTTTTACTGGCGAAAAAGGCGGGAGAAGCGTCATACGAAAAAGCCGATCGAAGAGATCGGCTTTTTTACGCCTGCGAAAACCGCTGAGTCGGCTAAATCGTTCAGGGCTTCTTTTCTTCCATCCTATCCTTTGAGCCGCTGGATGTTTGCGCATCCTTATCTGTCTCATGGGACTCTGCACCGGAGTTCGACCCCGAGGCTTCTTCACCCTTTTTGTCGGCCTTGTCTTCCTTGGATTCGGTGCCTCCCTGATTGACCCCGGGAATACCCGTAGGCGGAACGGTGCTTCCCGCCATCGACAGCGGTGTGGTGGCAGATAAAAGACTTCCAAGCATGAGGGCTGCAATGGTTCTGTTCATCGTCGGGCTTCCGCGTCAGGTGGATAGACGTTGGAAGTTCTGACGCGGGGTAAAGTGCCGGTCAACTGACGGGCGGGTACCGTATCGCGATGCGGCGCAGTTTATCTCAACGGTACAGATAATTACGGCCATGCTTCACTGCTCTCGCAACTGGCTCCACTCAATACCGAACCGTCCGAGGTACTTCCTCAATCGGTCCGCATCGTTGGGCTGCGCCTTGGCCTGTCGCGACACACCGAACAGTCGCCTGCCGGCATCCGACAAGCTGTCTGCCTGTCTGCAAACCTCGAGCACCGCCTTCAATTGCAGCCGATCGAACAGGTCCAGCGTCTGCGCATCGCCCGGCAGATCATTCGTCATACCGGCCGGTTGCGCCAGGCCCCACGCATACCGCAGCCGATCAATTTCCTCCTCGACCTGCGCTTCATCGATTCGCCCGCTGTCGGCCAGCGTCGCCATGCGCGTGATCGAGGCCGAAAGCTCGCGGAAATTGCCCAGCCACGCAGCTTCCCGTGAGCTGGCGAAACTCAAGTAGCGCCGTCGAGCTTCAAGGTTGAAGCGCGCCAGTTGGCCGTGTTCGCGCGCGTGGCGTTCAAGCTCGAAATCGATGTTGGGTTCGATGTCTTCGCGGCGACCCGCCAGGCCCGGCAGGTCGAACGTCCAGAGGTTGATCCGTGCGTAGAGATCTTCCCTGAACAGACCTTCGGCGACGCGACTGCGTAGGTCGCGGTGGGTGCCGGCGATGATCAGGAAGTCGCTGTCGACCTCCTTGTCCGAGCCCAGCGGGAAGAAGCGCTTCTCTTCGATGGCCTTGAGCAGCATCGCTTGTTCATCTGCCCCCAGTTCGCCGATCTCGTCGAGAAACAACATGCCGCCGTCAGCCGCTCGCAGCAGACCATCGCGGGCGTTTTGCGCGCCGGTAAAGGCGCCTTTGACGTGGCCGAACAGCGCGGACATTGCCCCATCGCCACGCAGGGTAGCGCAGTTCACTTCAACGAAACGCCCCTGCATTTGATGGCGACTGCGTTTGAGCTCGTAGATACGTCGGGCGAGAAAGGACTTGCCGGCGCCGGTCGGGCCGATCAGCAGCATCGGCGCTTTCGAGCGCACGGCCACGCGTTCGATCTGCTCGATGGAACGGTTGAACGCGGTGTTGCGGGTGGCGATGCCGGACTTGAGAAATTCCAGGCCTTCCAGACGTTTGTGAGTGAAGCGTGAGGCGATTCGGTCGTAGCGCGACAGATCCAGGTCGATCAGGGCGTGGGTGCCGGTGGCTGGTTCTTCTTCGCTCTGGCGGCGGGCGGGGGAGGTCTGGATCAGGCGCGCGGGCAGGTAGCGCGCCTCGGTCAGCAAGAACCAGCAGATCTGCGCGACGTGGGTCCCCGTGGTGATGTGCACCAGATAGTCCTCACGCTCGGTATCGAAGGTGTACTCGGAGGTGAAGTCGTGAAGTGCGCCGTAGACCTCCTCGAAATCCCAGGGGTTGCGCAACGCCATCGGGTGCAGGCGCACTTCCGTGCCCGGCGACACCTGACGGATGTCCTCGCGAATGCGTTCGGCCAGGCTCGCGTCCCGGGCGTCCGTGCCGTGTATCAGTTCCAGGCGATGGATCAATACGTCCGGTTGCTGACACAGGCTCACGCTAGGTCGCCAATGGTTCCAGCGATTGGCGCCTTTGCCTACGCGATCGAGGGTGGCGCCGATGAAACCGATGGCGACGGTGCGCTTGCTGGACATTGATTATCCTGAAAGATAAATGACGATAGCCAATGATAGTCTTCGAGGGCGTTATCTGTCGTGACGAAAATTCAGGAATGCTCGTTCTTAAAATAAAACTCTTTAAAATCAAATAGATAAAAATAATTCACGAACGTTTTCAAAAACTGGCACAGCGGCTGCAATACCTCTCGCAACGAACAGGACAACACAGCGAGACGCCACGATGGCCAACTTCAACCTCTTCAATACGCAATCGAAAACCCTGCCGGCGTGCGACACCTTGAATGCTTCCGGAGCTGCGGCTTATGCCTATACGCCCAAGCATCAACTGGCACAGTTGGCAGTCACCGGTTGCCTGAATTCCACCTTTTACGCATCCGCACAAAGTCAGTTGGATCAGGTGTTGAAGCTGGTGGCGGAACTGGACAGCCGCTTCGTGGCGAATGCCGCTCTCTACGCCCGTCAAAAGGGTCATATGAAAGACATGCCGGCGTTGTTGCTGGCGGCGCTGACGGCTCAGCGTTCGGCTTTGGTGCCAGAGGTGTTCGGGCAGGTCGTGGACAGCGGCAAGATGCTGCGCAACTTCGTGCAGATCCTGCGCAGTGGCGCCACCGGTCGCCGCTCCCTCGGCTCCCAACCCAAGCGTCTGGTGCAGAACTGGCTGAACAGTGCAACCGAGCGACAGTTGTTGCAGGCATCGATCGGCAATCAGCCTTCGCTGGCGGATGTGGTGAAGATGGTTCACCCAAAACCGTCCGAGGCCTGGCGCGAAGCGTTTTTTGCCTGGGTGATCGGTAAACCGGTGGATGCACAGGCGTTGCCCGCACTGACTCGCGATTTGCTGGCCTTTCGCAGCGGTGCGAGTGATCAAGTGCCTGAAGTGCCGTTTCAATTGCTCGGTAACGAAACCTTGAGTAAGGAACAATGGGCAGCTCAGGCGCGGAACATGGGCTGGCAGGGCCTGCGCATCAACCTCAATACGCTGGCGCGCCACGGCGCTTTTGAAGTACCGGGTTGCACCGAATACGTGGCCGCGCGGTTGGCGGATCTTGAAGCGGTCGCTAAAGCGCGGGTGTATCCGTACCAGTTGCTGGCGGCGTACCGGATGGTTGGCGATGAAGTGCCGGCGCTGATTCGTGAGGCTTTGCAGGATGCGCTGGAGCTGTCGTTGACCAATGTGCCGAAGCTTCAGGGTGCGGTGGTAATTTGCCCGGATGTTTCCGGCTCGATGGGGAGTCCGCTGACCGGTTACCGTCAGGGTGCGACCACGGCGGTGCGCTGCATCGATGTGGCGGCGTTGATCGCGGCGGCGGTGTTGCGCAAACAACCGACGGCGCGGGTGATGCCGTTCGAATGGAAGGTGTTGGATATCACCCTCAACCCGCGCGACAGTGTGATCAGCAATGCTGAAAAGCTTGCGGGCATTTTCGGCGGCGGAACCTGCTGCTCGGCGCCGTTGAAGAAACTGGCGGACAGCAAGGCCAGGGTCGATACGCTGATCATGGTGTCGGACAACGAATCCTGGATCGATGCGCGACGCCAGGGCGCCAGCGAGACGATGCTGCAATGGGAACGGATAAAGCGGATCAACCCTCAGGCACGCCTGATTTGCATTGACCTGCAACCGGGTTGGGCGACACCGGCAGCGGATCGTGAAGATATCTTGAATGTCGGCGGTTTCAGTGACGCGGTGTTTGATGTGATCGAGCAGTTCACTGCCGGCCGGTACGGACCGCAGCACTGGGTCGAAGCGATTGAAAGCATGGGATGAGGCGATGAGCCGCCCAATGAATTGATTTGTCACGGGCACTGAATGCCGGTGGGACTACATCCAAGACGTCTCACCAAACCCTTGTCAGTGCTCGTGACGGCACGAATGCCGATGGCTGTACATCTGAGGCCGGCTAACCCCGGTGCGCGGCAACGCGCAACAGTCATCAACCTTTGTCGTGCCACCTTTTTTGAATCTGCCGGCGAACGCCGGTGGAACTACCTGAAGAATCGAGATGATGAAAGAACACACTTACCAACTGCTGGAAGTCGCCAACGGCAAGCCGATCAAGCTCTGGACCGAAGGCGTCCCGGTGGAAAGCGAAGCGCGCGAGCAGTTGATGAACACGGCGAAGATGCCCTTCATCTTCAAACATCTGGCGGTCATGCCGGACGTCCATCTGGGCAAGGGCTCGACCATCGGCAGCGTGATTCCCACGGTCGGCGCGATCATCCCGGCAGCGGTCGGGGTGGACATCGGTTGCGGCATGATTGCCGCGCGAACTTCGCTGACGGCGGCCGATCTGCCGGACAACCTGCACGGGCTGCGCAGTGCCATCGAACAAGCGGTGCCCCATGGCCGCAGTTCGACCCGGTCGCGCCGTGACAAAGGCGCCTGGGACGAGATTCCGCAACAGGCCGATCAGGCCTGGGCGTCGCTGAATCCACGGTTCAAGGCGATCACCGACAAGTACCCGAAACTGGCCAACACCAACAACCGCGGGCACCTCGGAACATTGGGCAGCGGTAACCACTTCATCGAAGTGTGCCTGGATGAGGCCAACCGGGTCTGGTTCATGTTGCACAGCGGCTCGCGCGGTGTCGGCAACGCCATCGGCAACCTGTTCATCCAGATGGCCCAGGCGGATATGCGTCAGCACATCGCCAACCTGCCGGATCGTGACCTGGCGTACTTCGAAGAAGGCAGCCGGCATTTTGATGACTACGTGGAAGCCGTGGGCTGGGCCCAGGATTTCGCCAAGCAGAACCGTGCGCTGATGATGCAAGCGGTGATTCAGGCCACGCGGCAGATCATCCGCAAGCCATTCGACGTCGCGCTGGAAGCGGTGAACTGCCACCACAACTACGTGCAGAAAGAGCGGCATTTCGGCGAGGACATTCTGGTCACCCGCAAAGGCGCGGTGTCGGCGAAAAAGGGCGAGTTGGGGATCATTCCCGGTTCGATGGGCGCCAAGAGTTTCATCGTGCGCGGGCTGGGTAACGAGGAATCGTTTTGCTCCTGCAGCCACGGTGCCGGTCGGACCATGAGCCGTACCAAGGCCAAAAACACCTTTACCGTCGAAGATCAGATCCGTGCCACCGCGCACGTTGAATGCCGCAAGGACGCTGCGGTGATCGATGAAATTCCGATGGCCTACAAGGACATCGACAAAGTCATGCACGCCCAGCGTGAGCTGGTTGAGGTGTTGCATACCCTGCGTCAGGTGGTGTGCGTCAAGGGATAACGCGTGCCGCAAGGCACGCCGGAACAAGGATTAAAGGACATGAAATTCGAAGAACGTCACCCGCTGTGCAGCGCCATGCGCGCCCGGGTGCTGGAAGAACTGGCGCGCATAGAACGCGAACGCAATGTCACGGTGCTGTATGCCTGCGAATCGGGCAGCCGGGCCTGGGGTTTTGCCTCGCCGGACAGTGATTACGATGTGCGCTTCGTTTATGTGGAGAAACCAGAGTGGTTCGTCCAGGTCGATACGCCAAGTGATGTGATCGAGCGGCCGCTGGATGACGAGCTGGATGTCAGTGGCTGGGAGCTGCGCAAAACCCTCGGGCTGTTGCGCAAATCCAACCCGACCTTGCTCGAATGGCTCGACTCACCGCTGGTTTATCGCAGCGAGACTGCAGCGGTTTCTCAGCTGCGGGCACTGGCCGAGGCGTTCTACAGCCCGCCAGCCGCGCGCAATCATTACCTGTCGATGGCGAAGAAGACCTTCCGTGGTTATCTGCAGGGCGAAAGCGTGCGGTTTAAGAAGTATTTCTACGTCCTGCGGCCGTTGTTGGCGGTGCGCTGGATCGATCAGGGGTGGGGTCGGCCGCCGATGACGTTCAGCGATCTGCTGAGCACCGTCGATGACCGGGCATTGCTCGATGAGGTCGATGAGCTGCTCGCGCTCAAGCGCAATGCCGACGAGAGCGCTTACGGTCCTCGTCGTCCGGCGCTGCATGCGTTCATCGAGGCGGAGCTCGAGCGCGCGGTGCCGGCATTGCCCAGAACCCGGGAGGATTCGCGGCAGCTCGATCGATACCTGCGGGAAACCGTTGGTTTGTACGCATAAGGAAAAAAATGAAACAGGACGTTATTGAACTGGACGGCGCCATCGGCGGTGGGCAGGTGTTGCGCAGTGCGTTGAGTCTGTCGATGGTGACGGGCCAGGCGTTTCGAATAGAGCGGATACGGGCCCGGCGCAGTCGTCCCGGCCTGTTACGCCAGCACCTGACCGCCGTGATGGCGGCGGCGCAGGTCTGCGGTGCGAAGGTCCAGGGGGCTGAACTGGGCTCGCAGACATTGAGCTTCGAGCCAGGGCCGATCCGTGGCGGCGATTATCGCCTTGCCATTGGCACCGCCGGCAGTTGCACCCTGGTGTTGCAAACCTTGCTGCCCGCCTTGTTACTGGCGCCGCAAGCCAGCCGCGTGCGGATCAGCGGCGGCACGCATAATCCGCTGGCACCACCGACCGATTTTCTCAGCCGCAGCTGGCTACCGTTGCTGCGACGCATGGGCGCGGAGGTTGAACTGACGTTGCTGCGGCACGGGTTTGTACCGGCGGGTGGCGGTGAAATCGACGTCAGGGTGCAACCATCGAAACTGTCAGCACTGCACTTGTGTGAGCGCGGCTTGCCGCTCTCGCGACAGGCGTTCGCGCTGACGGCCGGGCTGGCGCCAAGTGTCGGTGTACGCGAGCTCGACCGGGTGGCGCGTCGACTGAACATGGCTTCAACAGAATTGAACGCCGTCATCCTTGATCCGGCCTGTGGACCGGGCAACGTGTTGCTGCTGGAGTATGCGTTTGAACACGTCACCGAGGTTTTCAGCGCTTTCGGTCAAGCCTCACTGCGTTCAGAGAAGGTGGCGGACGCCGCGATCGATCAAGCGACCGATTGGTTGCACAGCGGTGCGGCGGTAGCGGAGCATCTGGCTGATCAACTGCTGTTGCCGATGGTGCTGGCCGGAGGTGGATCGTTTACCACGCCCAGGATGACCGAGCATTTGCACAGCAACATCTCGGTGATCGAGCGGTTTGTACCGATCCACATCCAGTGCCAGGAAGAAGGCGCAGACCGGTTGAAGGTTGAAGTTCGCGCTCGGGAGCAATAGGCGGCAAATTGCTGGCCCCCGAAAGCATTCAGTCCCGGCAAACTCGCCTTTTTTCAAAAGGTTAGGTGGGCTATATGCGGACGATTGTCATCACCGTAGCAACGCTTTCCCTCGCTCTGTTCGCGTTGGAGGCCCAGGCCAGGGAACTGAGCAAGAGCCATCGTTTTGCGTGTGCCTGGGGCTCGGACATCGCGGCCGGCGCGCAACAATCGAAGTTGTCAGGGATTTCCCTGTATGGCGCGCGCAAGCGCTTGCAGGCACGCAAGTTTCAGCAACCGTGGATGCGCATGACCGCCATGGGCATCACCGAGCAGACCTACGACAGCGCGTCGCGGCTCAAGCCGGCGGCCGTCAAGCAGACCTACTACGAACAGTGCGTTCGGCACGAGCTGGCCCAGCGTTGAATGAAAAAGCCCGACCTGAAGAGGTCGGGCTTTTTCATGTCCGCTGCAATGACAGCGTCACTTGTCACTTTCGCAATTGACCATCCACGACACGCCAAAACGATCCACCAACATGCCAAAACGTGCGGCCCAAAAGGTGGCTTCCAATGGCATGTCGACGCGACCGTCCCTGGCCAAGGCGTTAAACACCCGTTCGGCCTCGGCGATGCTGTCGACATTCAGGGAAATCGAGCAACCGCTCATGCCTTGGGTCGGGCGATCGGGGGTGGTGTCCGAAGCCATGAGCATCTGATCGCCGACTTTCAGGCAGGTGTGGATGATCAGGTTGTGGTGCTCTTTCGGTACATGTTCGGCGGCTGGGGTTTCGCCGAAGGTCATCATCGCTTCGAGCTTGCCTTGCAGGCATTGCTCGTAAAACGTGAAGGCTGCGCGGCAGTCGCCGTTGAAGATCAGGTACGGGTTGATTTTCATGGTGGAGCTCCCGAATAGGCAGTGGAACGCCGCGCGGCCGGGTGTGCCGAAGCAGCGTCATGGATTGACTCCATCCAGCAAAGCGTTAGATCGCCGGATTTCCAGCCGATGCTGCAAGAATTTCCTTTCGGGGTGACCGATGGTCTGCGGGGGAGGGACGTCAGGAATCGCGCGGATTCTTTTGCACCGCAGCGCCTGCCACCCGAGCGGCAGGTCGGGTTTGCATCAGCGCATCGATCGCCTTGCGATAGTTCTGTCCGCCGAGCGCCATGCTGTTGTTGTGGGTTGCGCCGGGCACCAGCAGCAGGCGTTTCGGCTGCCGGGCGGCGGCGAACAGCTGTTCGCTGAAGCGTGACGGCACGAAGGCGTCGGCCAGACCGTGCACCACCAGCAAGGGCATGTGGATCTCGGCGATCTTGTCGATGGAGTCGAATTTCTGCGACAACAGCCAGCGTACCGGAAGGGAGGTGTTGGCCACGGCTGCCGCAACATCCGCCAGGGAGGTAAACGTGGATTCGATGACCAGCCCGCGCACCGGCAGTGGGGTGTGATTTCTGGCGGCATCGCGACCGAGTTCGGCAGCCAGGTCGATGGCGACCGCGCCCCCCAGCGAATGCCCGTAGATCAGGCGTTTGTTCGGATCGGGCTGCAGCAGTTGGAAGCGTTCCCAGGCCACCCGCGCATCTTCGTAAACCGTGCTTTCCGACGGCAGGTCGCCGTGGCTCTGGCCGAAGCCGCGATAGTCGATGGCCAGTACCGAATAACCTGCCGCGCGCAATTGCTCGATACGAAACAGTTGCCCGGTGAGGTTCCAGCGCACGCCGTGCAGATAGAGGATGGCCGGTGCATCGGCACGCTCCGCCGGCCACCACCAGGCGTGAATGTTCTGCCCGGCCTTGAAGCTTTTCGGTTGCAGGTCGAGTTCCTGCACGCTGCCGGGCAATCCGTGATACCAGCCGGCGGTGCCCGGTTCGATGCGAAACAGCAGCTTGCGCTCGGTGTGTTCCAGCACGGCACAACTCGCCGGCACGCCGATGATCAGGGCGGCCATGCAGGCGAACGCCAGACGGCGGCGTCGAAGTCGGGTCATGAAGGCAAGGAACATTAAACGTTTCACCAAGGCGCGGACAAAGAACGCTTTTTACCAGATGCCTTGACCCGCGCGTGACATTTTCGACCACCGCACGCCTGCAACGATTACAAAATGCTGCAACGGCTCAGTCGATCTTCAGCACGATCTTGCCGATGTGGTCGCCCGCTTCCATGTGCGCATGGGCCAGGGCTGCGTCGGCGAGCGGGTAGACCTTGTCGATGATCGGCAGGCAACGCCCGGCAGC
This sequence comes from Candidatus Pseudomonas auctus, assembly GCF_048654275.1. Taxonomy (NCBI): domain Bacteria; kingdom Pseudomonadati; phylum Pseudomonadota; class Gammaproteobacteria; order Pseudomonadales; family Pseudomonadaceae; genus Pseudomonas; species Candidatus Pseudomonas auctus. The sequence goes on from NZ_JBJYZK010000004.1 coordinate 389,995, forward strand.
CAGCGCCGGCCAGACGTGTTCGCGCAATTGATCGGTGATGGCGGCTTTTTCCGCCGAGGTACGGGCACGCAGGAGGGAACCGGTGACCACCGCACGCTTGCCGAGGATGGCCAGCAGATCGATGTCGTTGGCCCGCGCGCCACCGAGAAAGCCGATCATTACCAACCGCCCATCCATTCCCAAGGCGCTGATGTTCCCGTTGAGGTACGAGCCGCCCATGATGTCGAGGATCACATTGACGCCTTGGCCGGCGGTTTTTTCGGCGATGACCGCGGCGAACTCCTGTTCCCGGTAGTTGATCGCGTCGCCGCCCAGATTGCGGATTGCTGCACATTTGTCGGCGCTGCCAGCGGTGGCAAAGGCTTCGATGCCAAACTCGCGACACAGCATCAATGCGGTGGTGCCGATGCCGCTGGTGCCGCCGTGGATCAAGGCGCGCTGACCTCGGCTGGCGCCGCCGAGGCCGAACAAGTTGGCCCATACGGTGAAAAAGGTTTCCGGAATGGCCGCTGCCTGGATCCAGTCCAGCCCATCGGGGATCGGCAAGACCTGGCCCGCCGGAACCGCGCAGTATTCGGCGTAACCGCCGCCATTGGTCAGCGCACACACCCGGTCACCGACCGCGAATGTGCTGACACCGCCGCCGATCGCCACGACCTCGCCGGCCACTTCAAGGCCCGGAATCGGGTTCATGCCGGGCTTCATCGGGTATTTGCCGGCGCGTTGCAGGGCGTCCGGGCGATTGACGCCGGCGGCGTGCACGCGGATCAGCACTTCGCCTTCTGCGACGACCGGCAGCGGCACGCGTCGGGATTGCAGAACCTCGGGCCCACCCGGTTCGGTGATTTCGATTCGGGTCATTTCAGTGGGCAACGTCATTTTCGATTCCTCTTGAAAAAGTGATCAGTAGATGGGAACGCAGTCAGGGCGCAATGATTCCCGTCATTCGGCGCAGCAGCGTTGTTCGACGGAGGAGGGCAGCAATTTCATGGCGTGCTCAAGTATCAGCGCGATCACGATGGCAGCGCCGGCAATCACGAAGAGCAGCGCATGTTGTCCGCCCGTGGCGTTGAACAGCGCCGAATAGGCGAAGCCCGCCAGTGCCTGAAACGTGGCGAACGACACCGTGGCCCGGCTCCACGCCACCTGTTGGCGATGGTGATCCGGCACCAGCTCATGCACCCGGGCCAGTGCCAGCGGCACAATGCCCGGCGGAAATGAACCAAGGATCACCGCCAGCAGCGCCAACGCCAGGAACGAATGCGAAACCGCCAGCAAACCCAGGGTGATCGCCTGCACCACCAGCACCAGACGAATGCCGGTCCGCGCGCCGAGATGATCAGTGAGAAAGCCATAACTCACCGGGCCGACGATGGCACCCAGACCGTACATGACCCAGATCAGCGCGCCGACGTGCGCCCCGGCACCCAGACCCCGGGCGACGTAATCCACCAGGAAGACCATGGCCGGTACCAGCCCGGCGGCCATGAATGCGTATTGGGCAAACAGCAGATAAACAGCAGGCGGTGTCGGCTCGACCGGTTCCACCTGAGCCGTTGCGGTGGTTGCGTGGGTCAGCTCCGAAGGCCAGCCGAACCAGCTCAATGCCGTCAGTGCCAGCGACAAAGCGCCCAATCCCAGCCAGGTCGCCTGCAGGCCCAGCCCCAACAGCAACGGAACAATCGTCCCCGAGCCGGCGATGCCCAGACCGATGCCGAGGAAAATCGCCCCACTGGCCAGGCCCTTGCGTGCGGCGGGTACATGGGGCAGTACGGTCGCGGCTACCAGCACCATGATCGCGCCGCCGGCAATTCCCGACAGCAGGCGCCAGCCGAAATACCAGCTCACCGACACGGGGTACGCACAGGCAAAAAACGCCACGGTCACCGCCAGCATCATCAGGCGCAGAGCGTTTCTCTGGGTGAGCCGGCGTGCCAGCGGTCGGCCGAGGAGGGCGCCGATCAGGTAACCGACCAGGTTGGCCGCACCCAGATAGACCACATCATGGGCGGAAAACCATTGGGCCTGAATCAGCGAAGGGATCAGCGGCGTGTAGGCGAAACGCGCCAGACCGATGCTGACCAGGCTGGCGCAGAGGCCGGCGAAGATCGCCAGCCAGACACTTGTGTCCGGACGTTCGGGCGAAGCAGTTGAAGTGTGCATGACGGCAATCCTTTGAAAGGTTTATGGCGCCCAGCATATCGGCTATCGTTGCTGCGTTAATGCAGCGAGTTTGCGTGATAGTGATGCGTTTATGCATCAATGGGGAACGCTATGAACTGGGATGATGCAAGGGTGTTTCTAGCGGTCTGCCGCGAGTCGACATTGCGCGGCGCCGCGCGTGTACTGGGCGTGGATCAGGCGACGGTCGGGCGCCGCATCACGGCACTGGAAAAGTCGCTGGGCGCGACCTTGTTCCTGCGCACCTCCGAGGGCTATGCACTGACGGCCGTCGGCGAAGCCGCGCTCAAGTCGGTGGAAAAAATGGAGTATTCGGCGCTGGAGCTGGAGCGGCGTATCCAGGGCCTGGACGATCGTCTGACCGGTAGCGTGCGGGTCAGCACCACCGATTCGCTGGCCATCGATTTTCTGATCCCGGCCATCGCGCAGTTGCACGAGCAGCATCCGGACGTGCGCGTGCAACTGGACGCCTCCACGCAAATCCTCAGCCTGGCTAAACGTGAGGCGGACATCGCTGTGCGCAACACCCGTCCGGACAATCCGGACCTGATCGCCCGGCGCATCGCGCGTTGGCCGGTGGGATTGTTTGCCTCGCAGGCCTATGTCGACAGCCATGGCGTGCCGGCGCCGGGCAGTGCGTTCGAGGGCCATGATCTGGTGGTGTACCAGCCGTATCTGCAGGGCAACAAGGATCTGACCCTCGTGTCGGAGCCCATGACTCGCGGGCGGATCGTCGCCGGTCTTAGCTCCAGCCTGTTGGTACGCCGCTCGATTGCCGCCGGGTTGGGGGTAGGAGAAATCCCGGTCTACATGGGCGAGCGTGATGGTCTGGTCAGGTTGTGGCCGGAGCGCACGCGTCCGTTGCCTTATGAAGTGTGGCTGGTGACCCATGCGGATTTACGCCACACCGCGCGGGTCAGAGCGGTGATCGAACATATTGTCGAAGCGTTTGTGCTGGAAAACGAATAGTTGTTCTGCGAAAAAAAACGGCCTTCATTGAAGGCCGTTTTCTGTGAGCGTTGAAACCGCTGCCTCATGGCATTTCCGGCAGTTCCTGCGGGCGCAGGTCAAACACCAGGACCTCGGCATCCTGGCCATTGCTCAGGGTCAGCGCCTGTTCTTCACGAACCCGCACGCCGTCGCCTTCCTTCAACGGCACGCCGTTCAGTTCAACGCTGCCGCGAGCAACGTGCACATAGGCGTAGCGGTTGGCGGGCAGTGCGAGTGTCGCACTCTCCTGGCCATCGAACAGTCCGGCATACACCCGCGCATCCTGGCGCACTTTCAGCGAGCCGTGGCTGCCTTCGGGCGAAATGATCAGTTGCAGGCGACCGCGTTTTTTCTGTTCGCTGAAGTGTTCTTGCTGGTAGCGCGGTTTGGCGCCGCTGACATCCGGCACGATCCAGATCTGCAGGAAGTGCACAGGCTTGCTCGCCGAGTGGTTGAACTCGCTGTGAGCCACGCCGCTGCCGGCGCTCATCAGTTGCACATCGCCGGGGCGGATCACCGAACCGGTGCCGAGGGTGTCCTTGTGTTCCAGAGCGCCTTCGAGCACATAGGAGAAAATCTCCATGTCACGGTGCGGGTGCTGGCCGAAGCCCTTGCCGGCGGCGACGCGGTCATCGTTGATCACCAGCAGGTCGGAGAAACCCTGTTCACGCGGGTCACGGTAGCTGGCGAAGGAAAAGGTGTGGAACGACTTCAACCAGCCATGATTGGCCAGACCACGGTCGGAAGCTTTACGAAGGGTCAGCATGATGAAATCTCCTTTCAGGACGTTGATTCGTCCGAGTGAGGAGAAGGTTACTGGTTACCCTGCGATGCAATAAGTAGATGAAAACTGAAATACTGTCCTGTTCTGGTTGACAGTTGTGTGCACTGGATCACGCATTCTTTTCCAACGTTTTCACCGTATCTGGCCATAATGCGCAGACTTATGACTTTGCTTGGATTTTGGTGATGCCCACATGAAGACCGTGGCAATGGTGCTGTTTCCGGATTTTCTGCTGCTCGACATGGCTGGGCCGCTGGAAGTCTTTTCGGTTGCCAACCGCTACCTGAAACCGCAAGACCACTATCACCTGACCACCCTGGGCACCGAGCGCGCGCCGTTGCGTGCGTCCAACGGTGTTCTCGTGCACACCGATCGGCATATCGACGACGCCGATGAGCGCTATGACTTGCTGCTGGTGCCGGGCGGCCCCGGCGCCTACAACGAAAAACACCCACCGTTGCTCGCCTGGCTGCAAGGCGCGGTCACGCGCGCCGGGCAATATGGCTCGATCTGTACCGGCGCCTTCGTGCTGGGCCATGCCGGACTGCTCGACGGCTATCGTGTGACTACCCACTGGAATTACACCGAACGCTTGATCAAGGGCTTTCCGAAGGCAAACGTCGCGACCGACCAGATTTTTATTGAGGATCGCAACCTGATCACCTCCGGGGGCGTCACGGCCGGGATCGATATGGCGTTGGCGGTGGTCGCCCGCGATCATGGCAAAAAGATTGCCCAGGACGTGGCCAAAGTGCTGCTAGTGGTGATGAAACGTCAGGGCGGGCAAGCGCAGTTCAGCCCGTTGATGGCAGCGGTGGCGCCCCAGGAAACGCCGATTACCCGGGTGCAGAATCATGTGCTGGAACACCTGGAGGAAGCTTTCACCGTCGAGCGCATGGCAGGGCTTGCGAACATGAGTGCACGGCATTTTGCCCGGGTGTTCGCTCGCGAGGTCAACATGACGCCCATGGAATTCCTGCAAAGCGCGCGCATCGATTGCGCGCGAAATCTGCTGGAAACCAGCGATCTGCCGCTGAAAACCGTGGCCTACAAAAGCGGTTTCGGCAGCGTGCGGCACATGCGGTTTCTGTTCGGCGAAAAGCTCGGGCTGACCCCCACGCAGTATCGCGAACAGTTCAGCTAGAGCGGTTCTGTCCGTTCCGGGCATCCGGATGTCCGTGCTGGACCCCGCGTGGTGGTTGTACCGTCATCGAGGCCTGCGAAGATAACGGACATGAACAGCCTCGACGAATTGAACTCGGCGTCGGTCCTGCGTTTCGGGCCGTACGCGTTCCATTTGCGCCAACGGCTGATCCTCGAAGGGGATCGGCAATTGCGCATGGGCGGGCGTGCGCTGGACATTCTGCAAGTGCTGGTCGAGCGCGCCGGCCAGGTGGTCAGCAAAGAGCAATTGATCGCGCTGGTGTGGCCGACCTCGGTGGTCGAGGAGATCAACCTGCGGGTGCACATCGCCGCGCTGCGCCGGGCCCTTGGCGACGGCGAAAAAGGCCAGCGCTACATCGTCAATGTGCCGCAACGCGGGTACAGCTTCGTGGCACCGGTGCAGGGCGACAGCGCCGCCCACGTGGTGTTCGAAAACCTGCAAGCGCCCCAACACAATTTGCCCGCACGACTGACGCCGGTCACCGGGCGCGATTCACTGGTCGGCGGTCTGGTGCGGCAACTGCCGCTGTCCCGGCTCATGACGGTGACGGGGCCTGCCGGTGTCGGCAAAAGCAGCGTGGCACTGCGCGCAGCGGAGCTGTTGCTGCAACATTTTCGCGACGGTGTGTGGCAGGTGGATCTGTCGCTGGTCGGCGATGACATCCCGCTCCTCGATCACCTGCTCAAAACCCTCGACACTGATTTCCCCACATTGGCGGCGCGCCACGCCTTGCTGGTGCTGGACAATTGCGAACACCTGCACGCAGCCTGCCGGAACCTGTTGCAAATATTGCTCGACGCTGCGCCCCGTCTGTCGATTCTTGCCACCAGCCGAGAACCGTTGAACCTGGGTCTGGAAGTCCTCCAGCCACTGTCGCCCCTGACCCTTCCCAAAGCCTCGGCGCTCAACAGTGTCGATGAAGTCATGGGTTATTCGGCGGTGCAGCTGTTTGTCAGTCGCGCCCGCGCGCGTCAACACGGCTTCAGTCTGCGTGGACAGGATCTGGAAACGGTGCGCGATATCTGTCGGCGGCTCGATGGTCTGCCGCTGGCGATCGAACTGGCAGCGGCACAGATCGATGCCTTGGCGCTGGTCGGCCTTCAGACGCAACTGGATCAAGGCCTGCAAGTCCTGAGTCACGGTCGCCGCACCGCCGTGCCACGCCATCAGTCGATGAAAGCCGCGCTGGACTGGAGCTATCAGCGCTTGAGCGAGCAGGAACAACGCGTGCTGCAACGCTTGTCGGTGTTCAAGATGGCCTTCACTCTCGACGCCGCCATCGGCGTGATCAGTTGCGCGCAACTGCCACCCTCGACGCTGGTGGCCGTGGTTGAGCAGTTGGCGGTCAAATCGTTACTGACATCGGACCGATCCAGCGGAACGCTGCGCTATCGAATGCTCAACACCACGCGCCGCTATGCCCGCGAACAGCTGGAGCAGGGCGGCGAACTGAGTGATGTCGAGCGTCGGCACGCGCGCTACCTGGGCCGCACCCGGCCGGCCTCAAGCGGCCGACTGAGCGCGCAGTTCGTCGAGCAGTAGACGTACCTTGCGCAAGTCCGGGGTGGCATAACCTTCGGTAAAGCGCTGATAGATCGGTGTCAGCAATTGGAGCGCCTCGCGATAGCGCGACTGGTGCTGCCACAACCGAGCCAGCGACGTTGCGCTGCGCAATTCCCAGGCCAGCGCGCCTTGTGTCCGCGCAATCTCGAGCGATTGCTGCAAGGCGCTTTCGACCGTGTGATGACAGGGCGATTCAGCCGCCAGCAATCGCTCGGCCCGGGCCCGCAAGATCTCCGCAGTACTCCAGCCAGCCGCACCACTTTGTGCTCGTTCGAGCAACGCATCATCAACGAAACCCGGATCCAGCGTGACCATGATTTCCCTGACCAGACCGCTGTCGGCCGGCGGGATGGCGGCGGCTTTGTCAGCATCGATCACCTGCGCGTAGTGCCGCGCCCAGGTGTAGAACAGCAGCACCGAATGCTTCTGCGCCTGTTCGAGCAGCAGTTGCAGCAACGCGCGGGCGTTCTGAACGTCGCCGTTGTAATGGGCGATCAGGCACGAGGCGAGTGCCAGGGTGTAGCAGATCGAGGTGCCGTGGTTGATCTGCACCGCGATGTCCAGTGCCTGCTGCGCCGTGCGCCAGGCCTGCTCGGGAAAACCTTGCAACCACAACACCCGGGCGAGGACGGTCAGCGAGGCGACGCTCTGGTCGTATTGCACGCCGAAACCGTGAGTGAAACGGTTGAGATGGCCACTGTGGGCCATGCGTTGAATGACCTGTTCGGCATGGATTCGCGCCTGATGCTGATCGCCGGCGTAATGCAGCGCGAGCACCCGCAAGCGGTGGGTACTCAGGGACAGCTGCGCATCGCCGTGCACCCCGAGACTTTCAAACTGCTCGCTCTGCTCCAGCGCCATCTGGTAATGCCCGCAACTGAGATTGACCGCCATGTGCCCCGACACCGCGCGCAACTGGCCGGCCATGTCGTCGTGCCGTTGCGCCAATTGGCGAGCGCTGACGAAGGCTTCGATGGTTTCCGGGGTGCCGCCCCAGGTGTGATAGCAGGCGCTGCCGAGGGCCAGTTTCAAGGCGATTTCGAGTCGCGGGCAGGGCTCGTCGGATGACGCCAGCAACGCCAGTGCCCGGCGCACATGAACGCCGTACTCCTTGAGCAGGGACAGTTCCTGCCACAACGGTGCCGAGGTCGCCGTCAGGCTTACGCCGAGCGCGCGCGAGCCTTGGTCATTCAGCGTCCACTCAAGCGCCGCGCGCAGGTCTTCAAGGCCTCGGGCGTAACGCTCGATCCAGACGTCGGTCGCCGTGTTCTCCCAATCGGCCTGAGCCTGATGCATCAGCGCCAGGCTGCGTTCGGCATGGCGCTCGCGGGTTTCGCCGAGTTCGGCGGCCTGGTCGAGTTTTTCCAGCGCATAGCGGCGAGTCGTGTCGAGCAGGCGATAGAACACCTCTTCATCGCCGACTTCGACGTTGAGCAGCGACTTGGCGACCAGTTGCGTGATCGAGGCAAACACTTCGTTCGATTCGATGTGCTGACCGACGATAACCGCCGCCGCAGACTCCAGCGTGAATGCGCCACGGAACACGCCGAGTCGGCGCAGACCGGTCTGTTCGCAGGCATTGAGCAGATTGAAGCTCCAGTCCAGCGTAGCGCGCAGGGTTTCATGCCGACCGAGGCGAGTCTGGTTGCCAGCCGGCAAACGCCCCTGGAGCTGACTCAGCAAACCCTCCAGCCCAAGGCCTGCGACTTGTGCGGCTGCCAGTTCCAGTGCCAGCGGGATGCCGTCCAGCCGCCGACAGATTTCGATGATCAAGGGCAGGTCGGCTTTGCCCGGCTCAAAGTGTTCATGAGCCGCCATTGCCCGTTCGACGAACAGTTGCAGCGCAGAAAACCCCATCGCCTGATCGCGGTCGAGCACCGCAATCGGTGGCGGACAATCGAGGGATTCCAGACGTTGCACATACTCGCCTTCGGCACGCAGACTTTCGCGGCTGGTGGACAGAATATGTACCTGCGGCGCGCCACGCAGAATGCTTTCACTGAGCAGCGCGACGGCGTCGATCAAGTGCTCGCAGTTATCGATCACCAGCAGCATCTGCCGCTCGCGCAGGCTGTTGATCAGGCACGCCATCGGCTCGCTGTCATGCAGCGAAAAGTCCAGCAGGGCGGCGAGGTGCGAGCAGATCGAGCGGGGATCGTTGAGCGGTGCCAGATCCAGCAGCCGAATACCGTCGCGATAACGGCCGATCAACTGTTCGGCGACACGCAGGGCCACGGTGGTCTTGCCGATGCCGCCGGGGCCGACCAGGGTGATGCAGCGCTGGCGCGGCAGTTGCGTCATCAGGCTGTCGACCACCGACTGGCGCCCGATCATCCGCGTGCGCCGCAATGGCAGGTTATGTCGACCGAGGTGGGCGGCGGGGCGTTGTTCGATGGATTGCAGCACGACCGGCGCGACGAAACTGTAGCCACGCTGCGCCACGGTGACGATGTAGCGCTGCCCGGCCTGACCGTCACCGAGCGCCTTGCGCAGTGCGGCCATGTGCACCCGCAGGTTGATGTCTTCCACCACGCTGTCCGGCCAGACCCCGGCGATCAACTGCTGCTTGCTCACCACCTCGCCGGCGTTGGCCAGCAGGATCAGCAGAATGTCCATGGCGCGGCGGCCCAGGCGCAAAGGCTGGTCGCCTTCAAGCACCAGCCGCTGGCCGGGGTGGATCCGATAGGGGCCGAAACCGATGGCCTGATTCGGGGAAAGACTCAACCGCTCACTCCTTCGACGTTTTTTATGATCCTGGTCCGCCTCGGTGAAGAGTCCGTGACGGGCAGGGCGGATGGCGACTTGAGGGGCACGCAAGCCGTCTGATCCGCAGTATCCGGGCATATTCCTCAGGATTTGGCGCCAGCGCAACTTACGCGCAAGGCTTGGGCCTTCGCATCGCTCGGCATTCAGTACCGTCACCACTGTATTCAAGGGCCGGAACCCGTGGCGGTTTGCCCGACAGCCGGGAAAAATTAACAACGATTAACTCGTCCGCGCCCGCTTCAGAGCCAAAACTCCGGGGCAAAGGAATGCATACGTCCGGAGGACGCTGCGATGAGCAAGGTAGTGGTGGTCTATCACAGTGGCTACGGGCACACCCGCGTCATTGCGCAGGCAGTGGCCCAAGGTGTGGAACGCCATTTGGGCAGCACCTGCCTGTTGCTGGCCGTGGAAGACGTGGAAGCCCACTGGGATGACCTGCACCGCGCCGACGCCATCATTTTCGGCGCGCCGACCTACATGGGCAGCGCGTCGGCGGCGTTCAAGCAATTCATGGAGGCCACGGCCTCGTTCTATCTCGCCCGGCCATGGCGCGACAAACTCGCGGCAGGCTTCACCAATTCCGGCAGCCTGTGCGGCGACAAGCTCAATACCCTGCTGCAAATGGCAGTGTTTGCGGCCCAGCACTCGATGATCTGGGTCGGGCTCGATCTGCTGCCGGCCCGTGCGTGCGATGGTGTGTTCGACGGCCAGTTGAATCGCCTCGGCAGCTCCCTCGGTGCGATGTCCCAATCCAGTGTCGAACAACCGCCCGAGCAGGCCCCCCCGCTGGAAGATCAACAAACCGCCGCGCACCTGGGCGAGCGGGTGGCGCGACTGGCGCAGCGGATGGCTCGCGGATGAAACCGCTTCAGCGGTTTTTCATGACCTGACAACGCCACGCAAACGGATTGATCCCCTCGCTGCGGGTGAAGATATGGCAGAAGTGCGCCTGATCGCAGAAGCCGCATTCCAGGCTGATCTGCGTGAGGCTGTGGTTGGTCTGCTGGATCAACAGCTTGGCACGGGCAATGCGCTGGGTACGGATCCAGTCTTGCGGCGAGTACCCGGTGCTGCACTTGAACGCCCGGGAAAAATGACTGCGTGACAGTGAGCAGGCGCTGGCCAGCTCGGTGACTTCAAGGCTGTCGCCGAGGCGTTCGAGGATCAGTTGTTTCACCAGCCGCTCGCGCTGCGGGCTGAGGCCGCCGGTGCTGGTCTTGCGGGGTTCGCTGGCAGGGGCGCGGGCGACGGTTTGCTGTAAGTGAGCCATGGCCTAGGTCCGTGTCGGGGGGGAACGCACGGTCAGCGCTTTCCCTCAGGTCAAAAAAACAACGCTGCGCAGAGGGATTCATTGTTTGGTGAAGGGCGAGTGCTGACGAGTTAAACGTTGTTAATTCCGCTGTCGGCTGCAACTCAGCACACCGTTGCAAGTCGCCATGACGGGAACCGGGCAGGATGGCGAAGATTGGGGGCGGGCCATAAGGGGCCGCAGAATCGGGCTCGGGCGAGAGGATGCATATGAAAGGTTTGTTCAACGGCGTAATCGGCATGGCGGTGGTCGGTGTGATGTCCAGCGCCATGGCGCAGGCACCGCAGGTCGGCACGCAGGCGCCGGGTTATTTCCGGCTGGCGCTGGGCGATTACGAGGTGACGGCGCTGTTCGACGGCTACAACGATTTGTCGCCGAAGCTGTTGCAGGGCATGAGTCAGAGCCAGATTCGCGCGCTGCTGGCCCGTCGCTCGATTGAAACGCCGGGCGTGCAGACTGCGTTCAATGCGTTCCTGGTCAATACCGGCAAACAACTGATTCTGGTGGATACCGGCGCGGGCCAGTGCATCGGCGCCACTGCCGGCCAGCTCTCGGCGAACATGCAGGCAGCGGGTTACAAGCCTGAGCAGGTCGACGCGATTCTGCTGACGCACCTGCACCTGGATCACGTCTGTGGGCTGGTCGACGGCCAGCAACAACCGATTTTCGCCAATGCCACGGTCTACGCCGCCAAGGCCGAAGCCGATTACTGGCTCGATCCGCAGGCCGAGGCCAAGGCGCCGGCCGGTGCCCGGGAGTTCTTCAAGATCGCCCAGGACTCCACTGCGCCTTACGTGGCGGCCGGGCGCTTCAAGACGTTCGCAGAGGGCCAGTCGCCTTTGCCGGGTGTGGTCGAAGCGACACTGGAAGCCGGGCACACGCCGGGTAGTACCACCTACCGTTTCACTTCGCAGAACCAGAGCATCGTGTTCATGGGCGACCTGGTGCACAACCTGGCGGTGCAGTTTGATCATCCTGACGTGTCGATCCGCTTCGACGTCAACGGTCAGCAAGCGATCAAGAGTCGTAACGCCGTGTTCAGTGCAGCGGCGGCCAGCAAGACCTGGGTCACGGCTGCGCACTTGCCGTTCCCGGGCATCGGCCACATCACGGCAGTCGACAAGCACTTCCAGTGGGTACCGGTTGAATACGGCCCCTACAAACGCGCGGCCAAAGTGCCGCTGATCGAGTAAAGTGCGCAGCTCCCACGTCAGGCTCAAACAAGGAAAACGTGCCCCATGAACCGTAACGATCTGCGTCGCGTCGACATGAACCTGCTGGTGATTTTCGAAGCGCTGATGTTCGAAAAGAACCTGACCCGCGTCGCCGAAAAACTGTTCATGGGCCAACCTGCGGTGAGCGCGGCGCTGGGCCGCTTGCGCGATCTGTTCGATGATCCGCTGTTGCTGCGCAATGGTCGGGGCATGGAGCCGACGGCGCGGGCGCTGGCGATTCTCCAGGAACTGCAACCGGCGATGGACGTGATTTCCGGCGCGGTCAGCCGGGCCAAGGAATTCGATCCGGCGACCAGTTGTGACGTGTTTCGCATCGGCTTGTCGGACGATGCCGAATTCGGTCTGTTCCCGCCGCTGCTGCGCCAGTTGCAGGAAGAAGCGCCGGGGATTGTCGTGGTGGTTCGTCGCGCCAATTACCTGCTGATGCCGGGGTTGCTGGCATCGGGAGAAATTTCTGTCGGCGTGAGTTACACCACCGATCTGCCGGCCAACGCCAAGCGCAAGAAACTGCGCGACATTCCCTGCAAGGTCCTGCGTGGCGACAATCGTCCGGGCCCGCTGACTCTCGACGAATACTGCGAGCGGCCTCATGCGATGGTGTCGTTCTCCGGAGACCTGAGCGGCAACATCGACATGGACCTGGCCAAGGTCGGTCGCAGCCGCCGGGTGGTGCTCGGTGTGCCGCAGTTCAGCGGCTTGCGCGCGCTGCTGGCCGGCACCGAGATGATCGCCACCGTGCCGGATTACGCGGCGTGTGCATTGGTCGAAGGGTGTGCGTTGCGGGCTGAAGATCCGCCGTTTCCGATTGATGCGGCGCAACTGTCGATGGCGTGGAGCGGGGTGCATGACAACGATCCGGCGGAGAAATGGCTGCGTTCGCGGATCAGTCAGTTCATGTCGGTGACGCTGGATATTCCGGCGGTTTAGCGCGGTGTTGAAAGGTGTTTAGCGTTACTTCCGGTAAGCCACAACGCCTTGCGCCTTTGCCTACGTGTACGCCAGAATCCGCCGGCTTGTGCGCCTTGGGGGCGGATTCTATTGTTTGGCGGTCGCTGAAAAACAGCGATCGGGTTTAGCAGCCCGGATCTACTCTAGACGCACAATGCCGTTCGTTCGTGATCAGGCTCACGCCTGTCCGTTCACGTTATGGCGGCTTTGCGTGGGGCACTTCGGTGCGCCGGGTTCTAGAGTCCTGGTCTGCTAACCCGCGTACGGCCGCCACCTCTTTCGTTTAGCAGCGAAGCGTAGCGCCTCCACTACTCTAGAGGCTTTATCCATGATCAAACCCACGCCAAACCCGCCTGAAACCGACCCCACCTCGTCCTACGAAACACTCGACTCCAAGAAATTCCACGAAGCCGCCGAGCGCGCCCTCGATCACTATCTCAATCCGCTGCTCCCCCGCGAACCGCTGCTCAAACCCAACACCCGCTACCTCATCGCCCCCGGTATCGACAGCGAAGAACTGCTGGCCGACGCCTGCGAAACCCTGACCTCGGCCAAGGTCATGGCCAATGACTTCGCCGGGTTGGTGGACGGCCCGCAGCGGCATGTGCTGTTGGGGATTGCGCAGTTGATCATGCTGGGTGAACTGGCGGTGAATCGGGTGCTGGATAATCTGGAAGTGAAGGCTGAGACGTCCGCTGCGGCCTGATCGCCTGCTCACCTGATCGTTCCCATGCGCTGCGTGGGAATGCAGCCTGTGCCAACTTGCGGAGGGAGGGGCGGTCTGCCAACATCTATCGATTCCCTGTTTACCGCTCGTCTAAATCCCTCCTGTACCTGTCAGATCTGACAGTAGCCAAATTACCCGTTTGATCGCTCAATCACTCCACCGTCCATATCTTTCGGCAGGAGTTCCCGTCATGCTCGTCCAACCCAAAAAAGACACCGGCACCCTCGCCTTGCTCGACCCAGACATCCCCGGCGCCAAGCAGCTGCCGAGCGGAGAATGGGCCATCAACCGCGCCGCCGCACTGCTCAACTCTCCCACTCTGGGTCTCAAGGTGCAGATCCCGGTCTGGTCGAACAAAGATCTGGCCGACAAGGTCGAGCTGCTGCTCAACAACCTCCCGGTCGACCATCAAACCGTTACTCAGGATGCCGAAAAGACCCAGCGCACCACCCTGTTCGTCGCACCGGGTCGTTTTCAGAGCGGCACGTGGGATCTGGCCTATCGGGTGACGCGCTTCAGCCAGGCGCCAGAACTTTTTACGCCACCGCTCAAACTCTTGGTCAAACTGGAAATCCCCGCCGGCCAGGACACCGATCCCGGGCAGGGTCACTCCAACCTGCACATGGAGTTCAGGCCGTCGGAAATTGTCCAGGACGGTGTCGACAAGGACACCGCCGAAAAAGGCGTGGACGTTCTGGTCGTGGCCAAACCCGGCAGCGGCTCGAACCTGCCTTACCCCGACATCGCCGTGGGCGACGTGAGCTGGGTAAGCTGGGGCGGCAAAAAGGTGCCGTCGGATCCGGTCACCCAGGAGCAGATCGACGACCCGCTGAACAACCCTATCGAGGTCCACATCAGCAAGGACGTCATCCTTGCAGCCAGCGACTCAGGGAGCGAAGGGCTGGCGGTGTCGTTCTTCGTCAGAGACTTTGCAGACAACGACTCCGAGGACTGGTGCAAGGAAACGCGCATCGTCGTCGACACCGGCAACTCGCGGCTGGATGCGCCGATTCTTGAGCAGGCCGACGGGAACGAACTCGACGTCGATCAGTTGGATAAAGAGCCATTGTTGCTCCAGGTCTATGCAGCATCGTCCGTTGACTACAACCAGGGCGACACCATCATCATGCACATGCAGGGCACCACCCTCGACGGCGAAAGCATCCAGGTCGATGCCCGCCAGACCATCAACAAAACACCACCGCTGGTGGTCGAGGTGCTGATGGACAACGACGGTGCCCGGGCATTGGCAAAAACCCAGGGGGTGTTTTTCTTCGACCTGGAACGGGACGGCAGCATTATTCAGCGCTCCAGAGGCCGCTTCATCAATATCATCGGCGAGCCCAAACGCCTGGCAGCGCCCAAAGTCGAAAGTGAGGTGGGAGGAGCGCTGAATCCAGACTTGCCGAACGTGATCGTCCGCATCCCCTACGATCCGCTGATCACCCCGGACAACGCCATTGAAATTCACTGGAGCATTGCCCTTGCGGATGGCACCGTTTTCGAGCCCGAGCTGGACTGGATCTCTCCGACCCAACAGGAGGCCGATGACCCCGAGGGCTTCATCGTCCCCATTTCAGGCCCCAAGTACCTGAAACCCGGCGAAGGCGGCACCCTGGTGGTGTCGTACGACGTGCTCAGCGAAGGCGAGAACGACGAGATCGTGCGCAGGCCTTCTCCGCCAGCCTCGCCGTTGAACATCGGCGAGCCGTGGCTTGAGCTGGTTCCGGCCATCCTGCTCGGTGAAAAGGACGGTACGTTTGAACCCGAGGATTTGCCCAACGGCATCAGCAAAGTCACCTGCCCCAACCCCGTGAACAATCCGACCCTGCCCAAGGATGTGGTGCACTGGCAATTGTATGATGCCCAGGACAAGTTGCTGTTCAAGGACGACAAGACCCTCAACTCAATGAGTGCCGGCAAAGACGTGACATTCCTGCTCGATGCGGCGTTTGTACAGCAGCATTTTGAAGCCCATCGCGGTGAACAGTTGAGGGTCCGCTATCACATCGTTCGGAATGCGACGGGCAAGCCCAGTTATTCGAATCCGTTGGAGTTCAGTGTTGGCGTGAAACTCGACCTGAAGCCCCCGAAGATCAAGGAGGCCCCCGATGACACTCGCCTGGACCCGATCGCTGCCAAGGACGAGTTGACCGCCGTCGTGGACTACGTCGTCATGGCGCTCGATGATGAAATCATTGTCACCTGGAGCGGAGCTGCGGAGACGCCGCCAGGCGGTTCACACACCGCGCCCAAAAAAACCGTCACCGTGCTCGGTCCGCAGGAGATTCCACTGGCCAACAGTGTGGTGGCCTTCAACCTGAACAAGTCGGTGAGCGTGAGCTACACGGTCAAGCGCGGCAGGCAGGACCCGCAACCGTCAGAGATTCGTTCGCTGACGGTGCTGGCGATCAACCACCAGGATGACCGTCTGCCGATGCCGACCATCGACGGCGCCCCGGATGACATCCTGGATGTGCATGCGCTGCCGAACGGCGCGCGCACCCGCATCCCGCGCTGGCCGCTGATCGCTCTGGGCCAGAAGCTTTGGCTGGTTTACGAGGGCATCAACGCGGTCGACGGCAGCCGTTACACGAAAAGAACCTACGATGCCACACCACTGCCAGCGGATGGCTTGCCCAACGGCATGCTCCCACACGCCCCTGTGGCAGATCTGCAGAATCTGCGTCACGGATCGACCCTGAGCATCCACTTTGATGTCACCTTCGACGGCAGCACCGAGCACGCCCGCGTGGTGAACTTCCCGGTGCGCACCTACACCATCAAAGCCATCGAGGACAGCAAACCGGCGATCACCTCGGTCAAGGGCTCGCCCAGCGGGGACGAGATTCCGCCGGACGGACTCACCGTGGAAACGGCCGTGACCCTGACGGGCACGGCCAGCAAGGGTCAGAAAGTGCAGATTCTGGATGGCAACACCGATAAAGGCGAAGCAACCGCAGACCCTGTCACCGGGATCTGGAGCAAAACGGTCTCCGGTCTGGGCATAACACTGCACAGCTTCACGGCCAAGGCGTTGTATGGTTCGGGGCAGGTCTCGGATCCGCGGACCTTCACCGTGACCGCTGCCACTGCGCCAACCATCACCTCGGCTAAAGGCTCACCCAGCGGAAACGACATTCCTCCCGGCGGGACCACCTTGGAAACGGCGGTTACTCTGTCGGGCGTTGCCGCCAAAGGTCAGAAGGTCGATGTGCTGCTGGGCAGCGTGTCCCAAGGTCAGCCCGTGGCCGATCCGGGCACCGGCATCTGGACCCTGCTGGTGACCGGCCTGTTGCCCGGGCCACACCGTTTTACCGCCAAGGCCCGGTACGGGAACAACCCGGTGTCCGACGAACGGGCCTTATACGTATATGGTTTGGTCGCAAGCATCCCTGTCGGCCCTCTTATGCGAGACTTCGCACTCAGTCCAGACGGCAGCTATGTGTACGCCTGTCATAGCAGTGAGGGTGCGATCTCGATCATCGATGCACTCAATCTGCGTGTCATCAAGAAAATTCAGGAGCCCAGAGCAAGTCCGTGGTCTATTGCTGTCAGCCGTGATGGCGCGCGCGTTGTGACCGTCAATCGAAACCCTACGTCTCTTTCGATAATCGATCCTAGGATTCAAGAGATCACCCGCTACATAACGCTTCAAGGGTTTGAGGGCAATGATATTGACCTCTCCTTGGACGGAAATCGCGCTTATGTAGCGCTTTCCGCGGTTACTTACGAAGGTGGCGTCGCGATCGTGGATCTAGTCAATCAGACAACCAACTACGTCAGACTCACGAGCGGACGGGCTGAAAGACTCGCACTGACTCCCGATGGGGCCCGTGCCTTTATCAATAACGCCGATGGCGGCGGTCATACTGTCTTCAACACCCAAAGCAACACAGTTATCAAAATACTGACACTTGAGCAGGGGGGCGGCAGAGGGAAGGTCGCCGTGACCCCCAACGGCGCTTATGCACTTGTGTGTACATTCGGCGGTGACGTGGCGCTCATTGACACTGTGAGTCTGACCGTGAGGGGAAGCATTCGTGTCGGAAAATTCGGGCTTGACTCGGGACACATCGCTGTTCGTTCGGACAGCACTCGTGCGTTCGTGACGCACGACCAAGCGGTCTCGATCATCGATATATCAGCTCTGAGAGTGCTGCACACTATCTACTTCGACGGCATGACCTCCGCCATTGCGCTCAGCAACGACGGGAATCGTCTTTACGTCGGCAACGACACCAAAAGAACGATCATGGTAGTGGACGTGGGATCGTACTAGTAAAGCAAAAATGGGCCTTTACCGCGCCGATGCATCGACTTCGCGACATGTAGCTATGAGTCCGAAGGCGAAGCCTTGCGTCCGATCATTACTCAAGTGTGCGCTTCGTGCCGATCACCGACCTGACTCATCCGATCCGCCTGTTCGTCGGCCCCGAACTGATCACCCAGCCCGGCGGCGGCCCGCTGGTGGTCCGCTACGAGATCCGCGACACGGTCAACAACTGGTCGCTGTATTCGCTCTCGGCGCAGACCGACCTGGAGGACGCGGACAACGCCTTCCTCGCCCCGCAGGTGCTCGATGCCCTGGGCGACGAAGACCTGGCCGAGAAAAGGGGACGCATTTATTTAACACCCCCCAACCCTGAAAACTCGCGCTTCCATTCAACCGGGAGCGCGGGTTTTGTCATTTCGATTCAAGCCAACGTGCTTGTTGAAGTGTGTTTAAGGTTATGTCCGCAAAGCCACGCAACCTTGCGCCTTTGCCTACGCATCCGCCAGAATCCGCCGGCTTGTGCGCCTTGGGGGCGGGTTCTATTGTTTGCCGGTCGCTGACGAATCAGCGATCGGGTTTCGCAGCCCGGATTAATCAAGGCGCCCATCGCGTCATTTCCGTTCAGCAGTGGTTGCTGGTCGCGTAATGGCGGTTGTGCGCGGGATACCTTCGGGTATGCCGGGTTCCTTGATTCCCGGTCTGCGAACCCGCGTACAGCTGCCACCTCCCTTCGTTTCGCAGCGAACCGTGGCAGCTCCATCAATCAGGGAGTTTTACCATGATCAAACCAACACCCAATCCACCCGAAACCGACCCCACCTCGCCCTACGAAACCCTCGATTCCAAGAAATTCCACGAAGCCGCCGAGCGCGCCCTCGATCACTACCTCAATCCGCTGCTCCCCCGAAAACCGCTGCTCAAACCCAACACCCGCTACCTCATCGCCCCCGGTATCGACAGCGAAGAACTGCTGGCCGATGCCTGCGAAACCCTGACCTCGGCCAAGGTCATGGCTAATGACTTCGCCGGGCTGGTGGACGGCCCGCAGCGGCATGTGCTGTTGGGGATTGCGCAGTTGATCATGCTGGGTGAACTGGCGGTGAATCGGGTGCTGGATAATCTGGAGTTGAAGACTGAGGCGCCGCTGTAATCTGCTCAGTTCCACTGATCGTTCCCACGCAGAGCGTGGGAACGACCGAAGGTGCTCTCAAAAAAGAGAGCACACCCATCCAATTTCCCCCCGATCAATCGTTGCACCATGGCCTGCAATGATTGATCAAGGGTGGGGCCATGAACGCTGTACAACGCAATGACCAGGCGCAAGATCTCGGCCTGCTGTTCCTGCGGGTCGCCGGCGGACTGTTTCTGCTGTTCGTCCACGGCTTGCCCAAGCTGCTGGACTTCACCGCGCAGCTGCAACTGATCGAAGACCCGTTCCACCTCGGTGCCCACCTCACTTTGATTCTGGCGATCTTCGCCGAAGTCCTCTGTCCGCTGCTGATCGTCGCCGGGGTGCTGGCGCGTCTGGCGTGCTTGCCTATTCTCTTTGTGCTGCTGGTGGCGCTGCTGCTTGTGCATCCGCAATGGAGTGTGGCCGAAGGGCAGTTCGGCTGGTTGCTGTTGATCCTCTTCACCACTGTTCTGATCGCCGGGCCCGGACGGCTGGCGCTCAATGTTCGTTTGCCCGGAGTACTCCGTTATGCCTGATGCCCAGACCCTGAAAAAACCGGGACCCGAAGAAACCGTGACGCTGATCGTCAAGCACCGGGTCAAGGCCGGTTTTGAGCAGCCTTACGAAGCCTGGCTGCGCAACATCGTCAGCGTGGCGGGGCGCGAAGAAGGGCACTTGGGCGTGGACGTGATGCGCAGCCAGCAGGGCGGGCTCGCACTGTTCACCTGCGTGCTGCGTTATTGCTCGACCGAGGCGATGCAGCGCTGGCTGGACTCACCGCAGCGTCAGAAACTGATCGACGAAGCCGCTCCGATGCTCGCCGACGGCGACCAGATCGAAGTCAATGCGGCCAACGAATTCTGGTTCACGCCGCTGGCCGAGGCCGGCTCACCGCCACCGCGCTGGAAGCAGGCTGTAGTGACGCTGCTGGTGATCCTGCCGCACACCTTGCTGGTGCCGCTGATCTGGGGGCCGCTGCTGCAACTCAATGCCTTTCTCTCCAACTACGTGGTCGCCACGTTCCTGATCACCCTGACCATCGTGGTGTCGGTGGTCTACGTGTTCATGCCGCCGGTGACCCGTCTGTTCGCGCCGTGGCTGGAAGCCGGACAGTCACACAAACACCTCGAATCCAATGCCAACCCGCCGCGCTGAAGCGCTGGGTCCGGGCTCCGTTTCACTTATCTCGAAGGAACTGCGATGAACGCCGATCTGATTCTGTTCAATGGCCAATTTCATACGGTAGACCGCGAAAAACCCCTCGCCAGTGCCGTGGCGATCAAGGACGGTCGTTTCGTCGCCGTCGGTAACGATGCCGAGGCGATGGCCCTCAAGGGCGCCGGCACTCAAGTGGTCGACCTCAAGGGCCGCTGCGTGATTCCCGGCCTCAACGACTCGCACCTGCACCTGATCCGTGGCGGTCTGAACTACAACCTCGAACTGCGCTGGGAAGGCGTGCCGTCGCTGGCCGATGCGCTGCGCATGCTCAAGGATCAGGCCGACCGCACGCCGACCCCGCAATGGGTGCGCGTGGTCGGCGGCTGGAACGAATTCCAGTTCGCCGAAAAACGCATGCCGACCCTCGAAGAAATCAACCAGGCCGCGCCGGACACCCCGGTGTTCATCCTGCACTTGTATGACCGTGCGTTGCTCAACCGCGCTGCGTTGCGCGTTGCCGGTTACACCCGCGACACGCCGAACCCGCCGGGCGGCGAGATCGTGCGCGATGCCAACGGCAACCCGACCGGCATGCTGGTGGCGCGGCCGAACGCGATGATTCTGTACTCGACGCTGGCCAAGGGGCCGAAGCTGCCGCTGGAGTATCAGGTCAACTCGACCCGCCAATTCATGCGCGAACTCAATCGCCTCGGCCTGACCAGCGCCATTGATGCCGGCGGCGGTTTCCAGAACTACCCGGACGATTATCAGGTGATCGAACAACTGGCCAAAGACGACCAGCTGACCGTGCGCATCGCCTACAACCTGTTCACCCAGAAGCCGAAAGAAGAGCTGACCGACTTCCAGAACTGGACCGGCAGCGTCAAGTTGCATCAGGGCGATGACTTCCTGCGCCACAACGGCGCCGGGGAAATGCTGGTGTTCTCGGCAGCCGACTTCGAAGACTTCCTCGAACCGCGCCCGGACCTGCCGCAGACCATGGAACAGGAATTGGAGCCGGTGGTGCGCCACCTGGTCGAACAGCGTTGGCCGTTCCGTCTGCACGCCACCTACAACGAATCGATCAGCCGCATGCTGGATGTGTTCGAGAAGGTCAACCGCGACATTCCGTTCAACGGTCTGCCGTGGTTCTTCGACCACGCCGAAACCATCACCCCGCAGAACATCGAGCGGGTGAGGGCACTGGGCGGCGGCATCGCGATTCAGGATCGTATGGCGTTCCAGGGCGAATACTTCGTTGACCGTTACGGCAAACAAGCCGCCGAAGCCACCCCACCGATCAAACGCATGCTCGCCGAAGGCGTACCGGTCGGCGCGGGCACCGATGCCACCCGGGTGTCGAGCTACAACCCGTGGACTTCGCTGTACTGGATGGTCAGCGGTCGCACCGTTGGCGGTCTGGCGCTGTACGAAGAAGGGTTGCCACGCAGCACCGCGCTGGAACTGTTCACCCATGGCAGCGCCTGGTTCTCGTCCGAGCAGGGCAAGAAAGGCCAGATCAAGGTCGGGCAACTGGCGGACCTGGCAGCGCTGAGCGCGGACTTCTTCAGTGTCGAAGAAGAAGCGATCAAGTGGATCGAGTCGGTCATGACGGTGGTTGGCGGCAAGATCGTGTACGCCGCCGGCGACTTCGAAGACCTCGGCCCACGTTCGCTGCCGGTGCTGCCGGACTGGTCGCCGGTGGTGAAAGTCCCGGGCCACTGGCGCCCGAATTCGCCATTGCAGGCCCAGGTGCACCAGTGCAGCGGCCCGTGCGCAGTGCATACCCACAGCCATGAAAAAGCGCGGATGTCGAATGCGCCGGTCAGCGATTTCGCCGGTTTCTGGGGCGCGTTCGGCTGCTCCTGCTTCGCGTTCTGATCCTTTTGAAAAAGCGCCGCTCTGTGTGAGCGGCGCTCCCCGCAACAACCATCCATCGAGGAGTTTCACATGAGCAACGTTCCTTACAGCCGCCTGAACAAAGACGATGCCGTTGTACTGTTGGTCGACCACCAGACCGGTCTGATCTCGCTGGTACAGGATTTCTCGCCGAACGAGTTCAAGAACAACGTGCTGGCACTGGGCGACATCGCCAAGTTCTTCAACCTGCCAACCATCCTCACCACCAGCTTCGATTCCGGCCCGAACGGCCCGATCGTGCCTGAGCTGAAAGAGCAATTCCCGGACGCACCGTTCATTGCCCGCCCTGGCCAGATCAACGCCTGGGACAACGAAGACTTCGTCAAGGCGATCAAGGCTACTGGCCGCAAGCAACTGATCATCGCCGGTGTGGTGACTGACGTGTGCGTGGCGTTCCCGACCCTGTCGGCCATCGCTGAAGGTTTTGAAGTGTTTGTGGTGACTGACGCTTCCGGCACTTTCAACACCACCGTGCAGCAGGCTGCCTGGGCGCGCATGTCGGCGGCGGGTGCGCACCTGCTGAACTGGTTCGCTGTGGCTTGTGAGCTGCAAGTCGACTGGCGCAATGACATGGAAGGCCTGGCGAATCTGCTGTCGCAGCGTCTGCCTAACTATCGCAACCTGATCAACAGCTACACCAAGTTCACTGCCCAGTGATTGGTTGAAAAAAAATGCCCGCTGAAGAGCGGGCATTTTTTTTGCGGTGTTGGTGAGTGTGTATTTTCACTTCGAAAACCAACCCTCACCCCAGCCCTCTCCCGGAGGAAGAGGGGGCCAACCGAGGTGTTCTTTCGAGGTACATCGACCTGAAAAATCGAGTGGAACTCAGGACCTGAACTTCATGGAGATCGGCTCCCTTTCCCCCTCGCCCCCCTGGGGGAGAGGGCTGGGGTGAGGGGGTAGATCTTGAAGGTGGCAACGATTCTGAACCCGCAAACATCACCGCTTCTGCAACCACCCCAAAAACCCACCCTTGCGAACCGGCACAGGCTTGGCCATCAACGCCAGCCGACTGTTTTGCTGCCGCACCGCCTGCAACTTGTTCAACGCCCGACCCACTTCACTGCGCTGCTCCATGCACTGGCGGGTCAGGTTCTTGTCGAGACGATAAATGATCGAAGAGGTCAGCGCGGTAAACGTCGCCTGCGAAGGCGTATCCGCCAGAATGCTCTGCTCACCCATGACCTCGCTCGGCCCCATGCGCCCGGCCTCGGTGAAGGCGTTGCCGTCCGGCACGCTGGCGCTGACCACGCCGGTGGCGATGACGAACAGGCTGTCCGGGACTTCCTCCAGATTGAGCACTACCTGCCCGGCGCTGTACTGCTGCGCGACCATCGATTCGGCGAGGCGATCGCGTTCCTCATGGCTCAGCGAGCGGAAGATCTTCACTTCATCGAGCAAGGCGCGGGCGCGGGTCGAAGGTTCGATCACGCCATCCGGGTGCCGCGAGATGCCGGCGGCTTCGAGGTGGCGGTGGGCGAGGTCGAACAATTGATTGCGCACGTCGCTTTTCTTGCCCAGTTCGGCGATGAAACCGCTGGCCACGTATTCCGACATTTCTTCGCCGGCCTCTTTCAGTACGGCTTTCGGCGCAGGCGACAGCAACAGACTGCTGCTGCCTTGCAGCGTGCGGTCGAGGGCGTCGAGCACCCGGCGCGGGCGAATGTGGTTCGGCACCTTGATGCTGATCGACACGCCGTGCAGGTTGTTCGGCCGGCTGAGGTTGACGATCTTGGCCTTGGCCGCCACCGAGTTCGGCACCACGGCCAGAGTGCCGCTGCTGGACAGCAGGTGCGTGGCGCGCCAGTTGATGTCGAGCACCTTGCCCTCGACGCCGTCGATGACCACCAGATCATCCACCTGATACGGCTTGGTGGTGTTGAGCACGATGCCGGAAAACACATCGGCCAAGGTGCTTTGCAGCGCCAGACCGATGACGATCGCCACCACGCCCGAGGTCGCGAGCAGGCCTTTGACCGGCAGATCCAGCACATAACCGGCCGCCGCGACGATGGCCGCCAGAAACACCAGCGCCCCGATCACGTCCTGCAGCAACCGGCCGCTGTGACCGATGCGGCGCATCAGGATCAGACCGATGACTTCGGTCAGCACCCGCGCGGCGTACAGCCACCAGAGAATCCCCAGCGCCGTCGCCCCGAGTTGCGCCACCGGGTCATCGGCAAACAATGGTGCCTGCAACGGGCTGACGCCGGCGTTGATGGCCAGCGCGCTGAATGCCAGAAACAGCACCAGCCGCACACCGACCCGCGGGGCACGGTGTTTGAACGGCGCCAGATGCCAGAGCAAGGCGTCGAGCGCCAGCAGCAGGGCGCTCCAGGACAGCAGATGGGCAGAAAAAAGGCTCATGAGTCGAACTCCGGCGGGCACAAAAGAAAACGCCACACCCGAAGGTGTGGCGAGGGGTTGCACTCAGTTCAGATGGGTCTTGAGTTCCGCCGCGGCCTGGCGCACGGCGGCCTTCACCTCAGGGATTCCATTCAGCGGGTTGAGCAGGCCGAAGTCGTGAATCATCCCGTTGTAGCGCACCGAGGTCACCGGCACACCGGCCGCGTCGAGGTGGCGGGCGTAGCCTTCGCCTTCGTCACGCAGCACGTCGAACTCGGCGGTCTGTACCAGTGCGGCGGGCAGGCCCTTGAGCTGTTCGGCGCTGGCGTTGAGCGGCGAGGCATGGATCTGCGCACGCTCGGCCGGGTTGGTGGTGTAGTTGTCCCAGAACCACTGCATCATGCCCTTGGTCAGGAAATGGCCCTCGGCGAACTGCTGGTACGAGCCGTTATCGAACCCGGCGTTGGTCACCGGCCACATCAGCAACTGGAAGCGCAGGGCCGGGGTTTTCTGCTCCTTGGCCATCAACGCCACGACCGCTGCCATGTTGCCACCGACGCTGTTACCGGCCACCGCCAGACGCTTGCCGTCGACACCGATGTCCTTGCCGTGCTCGGCCACCCATTTCGTCGCGGCGTAAGCCTGATTGATCGCGGTCGGATACTGCGCTTCCGGCGACGGCGTGTAATCGACGTACACCGCGACCGCGCCAGAACCCACCACCAGATCACGAATCAGGCGTTGGTGCGTCGGGAAGTCGCCCAGCACCCAGCCGCCACCGTGGAAGAACATGAACACCGGCAACTCGCCTTTGACCTTGGCCGGACGCACCACTTTCAGATTGATGGTCTGGCCGTCGACCTTGATTGTTTTGTCGCTGACTTCAACGCCGGACAGGTCAACCTTCACCGAAGCCTGGGCGCCGGTCAGCACCGCGCGGGCGTCTTTCGGGCTCAATTGCTCGAGTGGCTTGCCACCGCCGGCGGCGAGGGCGTCGAGGAAGGCCTGGGTGGTGTGTTCGACGCCAGTGCTTTCGGCGGCGAAGGCGTTGCCGATGGACAGGGCGAGGAGGGAAGCGGCGAGGGTTTTCTTGATGTTCATGTGCAATTCCTTTTTAAGTCGTTTGAGTTTTTGTATGCCTTGGGATCGGGCTGCTGTGGCGCTGGGCTTCAGGCCTCAGCAACACCGTGAGCACAGATTAATGAGGTGCCGGAAAGTGAAAAAGCGGCTATAAAGCGTTTAACTGTCAACCAGAGAGTGACAATGAACCCGTTCGAAGACATGCGTATTTTTTGCCAGGTCATGGACTCCGGCAGCTTCACGGCGGCGGCCGATCAGTTGGGCCTGTCCAAGCAGTTCGTCAGCCGTCGCCTGATGCAACTGGAAGAGCGCCTCGGCGTACGATTGCTCAACCGTTCGACCCGGCGTCTGGACGTGACGCCGCTGGGTCAGAGCTATTACGAATCGGCGCTGCGCTTGCTCGGCGAAGTGGAATCGGTGGAGCAGGGCATTGCCGGGCAGACTGCCGAGCCGCGCGGGGCGATTCGCGTGAGTGCGCCGCTGTCGTTTGCGCTGGCGCATCTGGGCTGTTTGCTGCCGCCGTTTCTGCAGCGTTATCGCGAGGTCACGGTGGAAGTGGACCTGAGTGACCGGCCGGTGGATCTGCTGGGCGAAGGTTACGACCTGGCGCTGCGCATCGGTGTGCTGGAGGACTCGACCCTGATCGCCCGACGCATCGCGTCAATCGAGCGGGTGTACTGCGCCAGTCCTGGGTATCTGGCCGAGCGCGGTACGCCGGTCAAACCGGAAGATCTGCTTGGCCACGACTGCCTGCCTTACGGTCACGGGCGTTCGGTGCAGTGGCGGTTCAACGCGGGGCAGGGCAAGCCGCTGCTGGTGAATGTCACCGGGCGGATGCGCGTCAACAACGGTGAGTTGCTGCGGGATGCGGCGGTGGCGGGGATGGGGATTACTTATCTGCCGACGTTCATCGTTGGCGCGGCGTTGAAGGATGGGCGGCTGGTGCCGGTGCTGGACGAGTTTCGGCCGGAACCGCTGACTCTGTCGGCGGTGTACCCGCAGCATCGCCAGGCGTCGCGGCCGGTGCAGGCGTTGATCGAGTTTTTGCGCGAGCGGCTGGATCAGACAAAAGGCGTTTTGTAGGCGCTACAAAACATTGTGGGAGCGGGCTTGCTCGCGAAAGCGGTGGGTCAGTCAATACAGGAGTGACGGACCTGACGTTTTCGCGAGCAAGCCCGCTCCCACAGGGGTAGGGCATTTCAAAGTGATTTAGTTGGCGCGCTTGTCATCGCCAGGCTCGCCGCCGACATGCACACCGCGATCATCGCCCGGTTGGCCGGCTGCATGCAGGCCATGGTCATCACCGATTTCACCGGCGCGATGTACGCCATGGTCGTCGCCGATTTCACCAGCGCGGTGTACGCCGTGGTCATCGCCGATTTCACCGGCGCGATGCACACCGTGGTCATCTCCGATCTCTCCGGACCGATGCACACCATGGTCGTCGCCGGGTTCAGAATGCGTGCCGCTGCGACCGGATGACGCCGTGTTGCCGGAATGGCCCGAGCCGTGGTCACTGCCGCTGTGGCCACTGTTGCCACCGCCGCCACTGCCACTGTTGCCGCCACTGCCGCTGCCGCCGTGACCCCCACCATTGCCTCCGTTGCCGCCTCCATTACCGCCACCACCGCCACCGCTGCCGCCGCCTCCTCCATTACCGCCACCACCGCCTCCGCTACCGCCCCCTCCATTACCGCCGCCACCCCCACCGTTTCCACCGCCGCCGCCCCCGCCGCTTCCTCCACCACCACTTCCCCCATCCTTGGCCTGAACACTCGACACCCCGGACAGGCTGTCCGGAATCAATACGGTAGACGCCGACAGGACTGCGCCGATGGCCATTGCGAGCACGAGCTTTTGAATGTGCATATCGTTCTCCGTCTTTGTTGTCTTGGTTGGGAACGTGGATGTGGCTTGTTGCGTGTGATCCGACCCGTTCCCGAGGTCAGTGGATACTCGAAGCCAGTTCGAAGATCGGGATGTACATCAGGATCACGATCACCCCGATCAACAGGCCGATGAAGGTCATGAGCAGTGGTTCAAACAGCCTCACGAACCACTCGATCCAGCGGCTGATTTCCTCGTCGTAGAAATCGGCGCTGCGTTCCATCATTTGCCCCAGGTTGCCGGACTGCTCGCCAGCGCGTAGCAGGCGCAGGGACACGGGCGTCACCAGATGATTGAGCTCCAGCGCAGTGGACAACGACTGCCCCTCGCGCACCCGCTCGCAGGCCTGATCCAGGCGTGCCCGGGAGGCTACGGTGAGCAGGCCGCGCACCATGCCCATGGCCGTCACCAGCGGAATCCCGCCTTGCAGCAGAATCCCCAGCGACCGGTAAAACCGCGCCAGCTCATACATGAAAATCCGCTGGTGCACGGCGGGCAGTTTCTCCACCAGCCGATCCAGCCCACGGCGAAACGCCGGTTGTTTCTGCAGCACGGCGAGGGCGATGACGATCGTCGCCAACAGGCCGAAAAACTCGCCCTGATGGGCGTGTAGAAACATGCCGCTGCTCATCAGGATCTGCGACAGCCACGGCAGGTTCGAGCCCAGCCCTTCGAACACCAGGCTGAAGCGCGGCACCACGTAGCCCATCAAAAACAGCACCACACCACCGCCGACCACCAGCAACAGCAGCGGGTAGATCGAAGCGCTGACGATCTTCTGCCGCACCTCGTCCATGCGCTGGCGATAGCTCACGTAACGGCCCAGCGCATCGCCGACCGCGCCAGTTTTCTCGCTGGACTGTACCAGCGCCACGTACAAGGGCGGGAACACCGCTGACAACTGGCCCAACGCCTGGGAGAACGATTTGCCCTCGTAAAGCAGCCGCACCAGCTCACTCAAGGTTTTGCGGGCGGCGGGGGCGGTTTCTTTTTCGGCCAGGCTTTCCAGCGCATCGATCAGCGGCAGGCCGGCGTTGAGCAAGGTGGTCAGTTCCTGGCTGAACAGCACCAGGTTGAAGGTCTCACGCTTGCTCAGGCGCAACGAACGCCAGTGGCGCTCGGCATGCAGGCTGACCACGCGCAAGCCCTGATCCTCGGCGATACGCCGTGCTTCGCTCTGGCCGGGCGCCTCGACGCTCAGCGACACCACCCCGGCCTTGCCCACTGCTTTGAGTTGAAATCGCATGCCGTGTGCTCCGCTTATTGCCAGTTGGTGACTTCGGCGTTTTCGCCTTCGCCGCCGGGCTGGCCGTCCTTGCCCATCGAGAGCAGGTCGTACTCGCTGTTTTCGCCGGGATAGCGGTAGGTGTAGTTACGGCCCCACGGATCCTGCGGCAGTTTTTTCTGCAAGTACGGGCCGGTCCATTTGGCTTCGTCGCTCGGTGCGGTCACCAGCGCCTGCAAGCCCTGTTCGGTGGACGGGTAATGGCCGACCTCCAGCCGATACAGATCCAGCGCCTTGCTCAGGCCTTCGATCTGCGCCTTGGCGACCTTCACTTCGGAACGCCCCAGCTGGGCGAAATATTTGGGCGCGACGATCCCGGCCAACAGGCCGAGCACCACCAGCACCACGAGCAATTCGAGCAGGGTGAAACCGCGTTGGGCACGCGGACGAAAATGCAGCTTCATGATGACCTCCCGTGAGTGGCAGCCGTGTCGCCGAAAGGGCTTATGCAATTGCCATGCTCAGCCACCGATAAATTCGGCGGTCGGGCTGAAGCCCTTGTATTACGGGCTTTTCAAGAGTCGGCACAGTGCTTGCGTACGGCTGATCAACGACGGGTCAGTGGGGCATTTCCCCCAATTTTTCGGGGCCTGTCAGGGGAGGCCCAATGATCCATTCATTCACTGCAGGACTGCTCGGCTGCGTGCTGTCGGTCGGTGCCGCGCAAGCCGATGTCTTCGTTTCCATGGACGCCAAGGGCAGCTACGTGCTGTCGAACGTCCACCGTCCCGGACGCACTTACGAGCGGGTGATTCGCGAGTCCGATGCGCCCCTGGTCAGCCTTGACCGGCAACCGCAATTGATCGCCAACCAGCCCTACGCGGAGCTGGTGTCAGCGGCGGCCAGCGCCAATCACCTGCCCGAAGCCTTGCTGCACGCGGTGATCAAGTCCGAATCCAACTACAACCCCGGCGCCACCTCGCCCAAGGGCGCCGGCGGACTGATGCAATTGATGCCCGACACCGCCCGCGAGCTGGGGGTGAAAGACGTCTACGACCCCAAGGCCAACATCCAGGGCGGGGCCAAATACCTCAAGCGCCTGATGACCCTGTTCGACAACGACATCGCCCTGGCCGTGGCGGCTTACAACGCCGGGCCTGACGCGGTGCTCAGCCGCGGCCGGGTGATTCCGCCGTTCGCCGAAACCCAGCGCTATGTCCCGAGCGTGCTGCGTCAGTACCGGCGCTTGCAGGGGCTGGCGGTGGATGCGCCGTTGTAAAGCCTTTTTTTTGTAAATCCAGCCCCGGCTTTCCCCACTTTCGGGGCAAACCCAAGGGGCCCGGAAAAGTGGGGAAACGGGTGGGGAATATCCCCCGCATTCTCAAGTGACCTGTGTAACTGATTGAGATGGAAGGTAATTTTTTGTGGCATGCGGATTGCTCTCAGGGCTTTAACGAGAATCGTTCCCTGTGAGCACCCACTACGAGGTTTCCGATCATGGTTGGCATTCACCACGCTCCGCCCCTGTTGAACTGGCTGCTGTTGCTGGTCTCGATGCTCAGCGTCGAACTGGCCAGCGCCGCCGTGCGCTGCGAGCGCAATCTGGTGGCCAATGTGGTCGCCTTCGATCAACCGCTGATGTTCAACCGCCTCGGTGCGCAAAATGCCAACGGCATGATGTACGCCCTGCGCCGCGATGTGGTCGATGAGCACGATGTCTCGCTGGCCTATGGCGGCAGCGCGGTGCCGGGCAAGGTCTCGCTGCGTGCGGACAAGCGTCCACGGCCGTTGGTGCTGCGGGTCGCCGCCGGTGATTGCCTGACGATCAACCTGCAGAACCTGCTCGATTATCAGGCCAACCCGAACAAGCACTTCGAAGGGCCTGAAGGCGAGGAGGGCACCGTGAACCCCGGTGGCGCCGATGCCTTCAAGGTCGACGAGCAGGTCGCCGACCGCCATGTCGGCTTCCAGGTCAACGGCCTGCAAGCGGTGAACAGTATCGATGACATTTCCTCCTACACCGGGCGTAACGCCAACACCCTGGTGCCGCCGGGCGCGAGCCGTTCGTACGTGCTGTACGCCGAGCGCGAAGGGGCGTTTGCCGTCAGCAGCCGTGGCGCGACATTCGGTGGGGAAGGCGCGGCCGGCAACACTGCCAATGGCCTGTTCGGTCAGGTCGTGGTGGTGCCGAAGTCGGGACGCACCTATCGCAACACCCTCACCGAAGAAGAAATGCGTCTGGCCACCACTGGCCGCACACCGGCCGGTCACCCCATCGTCGATTACCAGGCCCGCTACCCGCAGCGCGAACCGTGGCTGCGTGAAGGCAAGGCCGGCACGCCGATCATCAGCATGGTCGACGGCAACGAAATCATCTCCAGCGAAAGCGACGCCATCGTCATGGGCAGCAACGCCGATGGCAGTTTCGCGCCCAGCACCTATCCGCTGGAATCGGTGGGCAAACGCAACCCGGCGATCCCCAACCGCCTCGAGCCGTTTCGCGATTTCGCTTCGCAGTTCCAGGACGAAACCGCCGCCACCCAGGCATTCCCCGCTTACTGGGCCGACCCGGTCATGGCCCATGTGCTGGAGCCGACCCGCGACTCGTTCATGATCAACTACGGTTCCGGCGGCATGGGTGCCGAAGTGGTCGCCAACCGCCTAGGCGTGGGGCCGATGCACGACTGCCTGTCGTGCGCCTACGAAGAATTCTTCCTCAGCTCGCACACCGTCGGTGACGTGGCGATGCTGGTGGACGTGCCGGCCAACACCGGGCTCGAGAACATCGCCCCCGGCCAGACACCGAGCGCCGATCAGGTTGGCGTCAAGGCCACCATGGCCCTGTATCCGTCGGAGCCGTCGAACGTCAACCACAGCTACATCGGTGACTTCGTCAAATTCCGCAACACCCACAATGGTCACGAGCAGCACATTTTCCACCTGCACGGCCATCAGTGGCTGTTCAACCCCAATGACGACAACTCCGATTACGTCGATGCCCAAGGCATCGGTCCGGGCGCCGGCTATACCTACGAAATTGCCAACGGCGGCTCCGGCAACCGCAACCGGGTGGCCGGCGATGCGATCTATCACTGCCACTTCTACCCGCACTTCGCCCAGGGCATGTGGTCGATGTGGCGGGTGCACGATGTGTTCGAGGAAGGGACCCGGCTGGAAGTCTCGCAACAGGGCGCCGATGGTTATCACAGCGAACCTTACGCCCTGCGCAGCGGCAAACCCGCCGCCGGTGCCCGCGCCTTGCCGGATGGCGAGATCATCGCCGGCACGCCGATTCCTGCCGTGGTGCCGCTGCCCGGCAAAGCCATGGCCCCGATGCCGGGCAAAGTGGTGGTGGTGCCGAAAATCGGCGAAACCCTGGTCGCCGGCAACGATGACGACGATGAGGAAGAAGAGGGCGATGACGACGGCGAACACCACGGCGGTAACGGTGGTTCGCAAGCCATCGGTTCCCTGGCACTGGTCGATCGCAGCGAAGCCAACCGCAACGCCGACGGCAGCCTGAAAAACCCAGGCTATCCGTTCTGGATCGGCGGCATGGAAAGTTCGGTAGGTCAGCGTCCGCCAACCCCACCGCTGGACATGCTCGACGCCGCCACCGCGCAATCGTTGAAAGCCAGCGGCAAAGCGCTGTGGGCCAACCTCGATCCGAATCAGTCCGGCGGCTGGGACGGCGGCTTGCAGCGTCACACCCTCGACGGGGTGTCGGCCGGAGGCGAGGCGCACACCGTGACCACCTCGCTGGACTTCTCCAAGGAAGTCACCCGCGCCAAACCGATTTACCTGCCCGAAGAGGGCACCGAAGTGGAACAGGCCGCGATGGCGTTCCACGCGAAAAAGGATCACCCAAGCTTTGCCTTGCTGCCCGGCAACCAGATCGTGGCCAAGGCCTTCCGCACCAACGGCGCCTTGCCGATGGCCGGCGCGCCGTACTACGAACCGTGCATGGACGACCGGCAAAAGCGCCTGACCAGCAGCGCCGGCAGCGGTGAATTCGCCAGTGGCGATCGGCTGGACGGTATGTCCTTTGTCGGCGCCTCGACCTTCACCGCCGACCGGCCACGGATCTACAAGGCCGCCAACATTCAGTTCGACGCGGTGTACAACAAGGTCGGCTATCACTTCCCGCAAGCCCGGATTCTGGCGCTGTGGGAAGACGCCTGGCCGGTGATCACCAAGCAGCGTCCGCCAGAGCCGCTGGTGATGCGCATGAACACCTTCGACTGCGTGCAATACCAGCAAACCAACCTGGTGCCCGCCACCTACGAGATGGACGACTATCAGGTGCGCACGCCGACCGACGTGATCGGCCAGCACATTCACTTGCCGAAGTGGGACCTGACGGCCGCCGACGGCTCCTCCAACGGCTGGAACTACGAGGACGGCGTGCTCTCGCCGGGTGCGGTTCAGGAACGCATTCACGCGATCCGCGAATTCAATCAGTGCGAGGGCAGCGACCCGCGCGACGGCACCCAGGCGTGCCCGAAAGCCAAAGCGCATCCGTTCTTCGGCCAGTTCGGGCGCAGTGACTGGATGGGCGCGCGCACAGCCATGCAACGCTGGTTCGTCGACCCGGTGGTCAACGCCAAGGGCGTGGATCGCGGGCTGGGCACCATCTTCACCCACGACCACCTCGGCCCATCGACTCACCAGCAGATCGGGCTGTATGCCACGGTGCTGGCGGAGCCGGCCGGTTCCACCTGGTTCCACGCCGAAACCGGCGAGCCTCTGTACAGCGGCGCGCGCCAGGACGGCGGGCCGACCTCGTGGCAGGCGGTGATCAACACCGGCGACCTCGACGGCGACGGCAAGAACGACAGCTTCCGTGAGTTCTTCCTCGAATACAGCGACTTCCAGCATGCCTATGAAGCCGGTGTGTACGTGGGCGCCGGCCCCAACGGCGTGCCCAATCCGCAAGCCTTCCCGGCGACCGCTGACAGCTTCCGCTACGCGATCAATCCGCCGGTGCGCAACAACGCCAGCACCCTGCTCGAAGGCGTGCTGGAAGTGCAGGGCGGTCAGGTGCCGGGTTGCCCGAGCCGGCCTTGCCCGCAAGCGATCTCCGTGGATGATCCGGGCATGTTCGTCGTCAACTATCGCAACGAGCCGCTGGCCCTGCGGGTCTACGACCCGAACAAGGTCGGCCCGGACGGCAAGCGCGGCATGCAGGCCGACGGCCTCGGCGGCGATCTGGCCTATGCCATGCAAAGCCGTACCGACCGGGCGATCCCGGCGATGAATCTGGCGCCGAACCTGGTGACGGCCGCCACCGGCCCGACTGGCGGCACCACCCTGTTCCCGCCGCACATCAACAAGGGCGGCAGCGAGCCGGGCGACCCGTTCACCCCGATGCTGCGTACCTACACCGGCGACAACGTGCGCCTGCGGGTGCATGCCGGCGGCCACGAGGAAGAGCACAACGTCACCCTGCACGGCGTGAAATGGCTGCAGAGCGGTTCCGGTTTCGGCAACAGCTCCAACTCTGGCTGGCGCGCCTC
Organism: Candidatus Pseudomonas auctus; assembly: GCF_048654275.1. Classification (NCBI taxonomy): domain Bacteria; kingdom Pseudomonadati; phylum Pseudomonadota; class Gammaproteobacteria; order Pseudomonadales; family Pseudomonadaceae; genus Pseudomonas; species Candidatus Pseudomonas auctus. Next base: position 424,242 of record NZ_JBJYZK010000004.1, read on the forward strand.
GCAGATGATCGGCATCTCCGAACAGATGGGCTTCATCGCACCGGTGTCGATGCTGTCCAGCTCTGCGGCGACCACCGGTGACTATCTGTACTCGATGGACGCTTCGATCGAAGGCTACTGGAGCGGGATCTGGGGCGTGATGCGCAACTACACGGCCAAACGCAATGACCTGTTCGCCATCCCCAACAACCCGAGTCCGGCGGGCATGCGCAACACCGTGGCGTTCGAAGGCAGCTGCCCACGGATCAGCGCCAACCCCAACGGCATCGGCACCCGGCCGACGGTGCAGCGCAACTATGAAGTGGTGGCGGCGCTGGCCAACGACATCCTCGGCAACTCGCTGGGCCTGAGCATCGGCGATTCGGCCGGGCTTGGTCAGCATGTCGGCGGGCCGCTGAATCCGGCGGGCGGCACCCTGGTGCTGAACTCGCGCACGGTGAGCATCCCGCAGGTCACGGTGACCGATCCGGAGGACGGCGAGACCATCACCATCGGTGGCCAGAGCGGGCCGCTGCATGATCCGACGGCGATCCTGTATGTGCGCAAAACCGACCTCGATCCGGTCAGCGGCAAGCTCAAACCCGGCATTCCGGTCGAACCGCTGGTGCTGCGCGCAGCGGCCGGGGACTGCATCAATATCACCCTGGAGAACCGTCTGCCGAGCGTGATGCCCGACCTGACCCAGACCGCCGTGATGCAGGGCATCGTCAAGCGCGATCGCAACAGCGGCCTGGGCTCGACCACCTTCAGCAACAACCTGATGCGGCCGTCCAGCCACGTGGGGCTGCACGCCCAACTGCTGGCCTACGACATCACCAAATCCGACGGCACCAACGTCGGCGCCAACCCGGTCCAGACCGTCCCGCCCCGGGTGGGCAGCAGCGGCGCCTACCCGACCCGTACCTATCAGTACTACGCCGGGCACCTGGAGCGTGAAGGCAAACCGGTCACTCAACTGGGGCGCAGTGTCGACAACATCAACGCCACGGCCGTGGAGTTCGGTGGCCTGAACTTCACCCCGGCGGACGTGATCAAGCAACCGCAAAAAGGTCTGGGTGGGGCGATGAGCATCCTGCCGATCGGCGCGACCTGGGTCGACGATGCGCGCAAGGTCAACGCCACGGTCACCGCACCGGGGCAGACGACTTACCGCGACTTCGCGATGGTCTGGCACAAGGCGCTGAACACTCGCTGGGCCAATGGCCGGCCGGTCGAAGGCATCGCGGCCGAGGGCTTCGGTGTGCCGACCGATCCGCAGGACAACTCGAGCATGGCGATCAACTACAAGACCGAACCGCTGTGGTATCGCTTCGGTCTCGCCCCGGATGCGCCGTTCGGTCATGCCGATGGCGCGGGTTACGGCGACATGACCAACGCACACATGGCCTACAGCAATGCGCTGGTGGGGGGCGATCCGCAGACGCCGGTGCTGTACGCCAAACCGGGTCAGCCGTTGCGTACGCACATTCTGATGCCGAGCGGCGGCAGTCGCGGCACGACGTTCCAGCTCGACGGACACGTCTGGTCGCTCAACCCGTTCCAGGCCGAGAAGAGCGACACCGGCGGCTACCCAATGGGCACGCCGGGCGTGGGTTCGGTGCGCTTCGGTTACAACCCGATGTCGATGTACATCGGCGCTCACGAAAGCATCCTGCCGGCGGCGCACTTCAGCTTCATGATCCCGAGCGCCGGGGGCAGCAACGCGATACCGGGGGACTATCTGTTCCGCGATTACGCCGCCTATGGCAACACCTCGGGGCTGTGGGGATTGCTGCGGGTGACCAATGAGCCGGAGCCGGCGCCGCCTGCTCAGTAGGTGCCAATGCGCGACCTGTGGGAACCGGTGAACCCGCTCCCACAGGTGGGGAAAGGTTTGTAGGGGAGAGATGTATGAACAGGATCATCAACATCATCGGCGTCTGCCTGCTGGCGATGGCCGGCGCGCTGCTCACGCTGAGCGAGATTGCCCTGGCGCAAACCGGCGCCGGGCAGGTGCTGACCCGCGACGGCGTGTCGATCGCCTTCGATCTGAAGCCGCTGGCCAGCGACGGTCAGTTGCGTGAGGGCGAGTTCGCCGACGTGCAGTTTCGCGTCACCGACGGTGCGTCCGGCCAGCCGTTGTCCGGTGTGGCGCCGGGGGCGTGGATCGATCCGCAAGCCGTCGCCGCCGACCAGGCCCAGGGCCGTGACCAGAGCTGCAAGTCGCGGGTCGGTACGTTCCTCAAATCCAACATCGGCGCGCGGCCGCTGCTCGACCTCAACAGCTATTTCCTGCTGGTGATGAACCGCGATGCCAGCGTTTCGGTGGTCGATCCGTCAGTGTCGGTCGGCGGCATTACCAGTACTTTGGCGCGGATCGAACTCAAGCAATCGCCGATGGACTGGGTCACGCCCAAGGACAATAAAAAGGTCTTCGTGTCGATGCCGACGGCGGGGGAAGTGGCGGTGATCGACAGCGAGCAATTCAAGGTGATCGACTCGGTGGCCGCCGGCAGCCAACCGGTGCGGGTCGCCCTGCAACCGGACGAGCGCCTGCTGTGGGTCGGCAACAACGCGAGCAAGGCTGAAGAATCCGGCGTAACGGTGATCGACACCCAAAGCCTCAAACCGCTGAAACACCTGGCGACCGGTCGCGGCCACCACGAAATCACGTTCAGCAAGGACAGCCGTTTCGCCTTCGTCAGCAACCGCGACGACGGCACCCTCAGCGTTATCGACATCGCCAGCCTGAGCCTGGTGCAACAGGTCAAGACCGGCTCCAGCCCGTTGTCGGTGGCCTACTCGCCGCTGTCCGGCGCGGTGTACGTGGCCGATGGCAAGGACGGCACCGTCACGGTGATCGACAGCAACAGCCGCGCCGTCCGCCGGGTGATCAAGCTGCAACAGGGCCTCGGCCCGATGGGCTTCAGCGCCGACGGCCGGTTTGGCGTGGTGCTGAACACGGTGGAAAACCGCGCCACGGTGATCGACGCGGCCAACGATTCGGCGATCCATGATCTGGAAGTCTCGGCCGAACCCTATCAAGTGGTGTTCACTCAGGCCTACGCCTACGTGCGCGGACTGGCCTCGCCGAAAGTCACCATGATCAACCTGTCTTCGCTGGGCGAAGGGCGTCAGCCGATTACCCAGGGTTTCGAGGCCGGGCCGCAGCCGCCACGGCTGGCCGGGGACCTGCCGCTGGCGTCGAGCCTCGCGGTATCGCGCGATGACAACGCGGTGTTCGTGGTCAACCCGGTGGACAACACCACCTATTTCTACGCCGAAGGCATGAATGCGCCGATGTCCGGTTACCCCAATCGGGGGCAGATCGCGCGCGCTGCGCTGGTGATCGACCGCAGCCTGCGCGAAGTCTCGCCGGGGCTCTATAGCGCCCGGGTCAAGCTGCCGGCGGCGGGGCGCTTCGACGTGGCGTTCCTGCTCAATCAGCCGAACATCATTCATTGCTTCAGCGCCCAGGTGGCGTCCGACGGCGCGCCGGAAAAACACCTGGGCGCGGCAAAAGTCGAGTTCCTGCTGGACAAGACCGCCGTGGCCCTCAACGACCCGTACGTGGTGCGCTTTCGCATCGTCCAGGGCAAACAAAAAATCCAGCGCAGCGGCGTGACCGACGTGCAGTTGCGCTACTTCCTCGCCCCGACTTCCCGGCCCCGTGAAGTGGCCGCGCTGGAAGTCGCCGACGGCGTGTACGAAGCGCCGGTGACCCTCGACCGCAGCGGCGCCTGGTACCTGCATGTGCGCGCGGCCTCGCTGGGCGCCGGTTTCGACGACAAGACCTTTGCCAGTGTCCGGGTGCTGCCCGGCCAGACTCAGTGACGAGGAAACGACCATGAACCGATTTGCATCCCGTGGCCTGCTGACCCTGTGCCTGTTGGCCGTCGGTATCCAGCAGGCCAGCGCCCACTCGGCGGACGAGCATGCCGGGCACACGGCACCGGCCGCCAACAGCCAGGAGCACGCCCAGGTCAAATTCGCCGACGTGCCGCTGCTCGACCAGAACGGCAAAACCGTGCACCTGGAGCAGGATCTGGTGCACAACAAGATCGTGGTCATGAGTTTCATCTACACCAGTTGCACGACGGTGTGCCCGGTGGTCTCGTCGATCATGGGCAAGGTACAGAAACAGCTCGGTGCCCGGGTCGGCACCGAAGTGCAACTGGTGTCGATCAGCATCGACCCGCAGCGCGACGACCCGAAACGTCTGCAGGATTACGCCCGCACCTTCCAGAAAGGCCCGGGCTGGAGCTGGCTCACCGGTTCGCCGCAATCGATCACCGCCACCCTCAAGGGCCTCGGCAGTTTCAGCGGCGACTTCAAGAATCATCAGCCGCTGATCCTCGTCGGTGACGGCAACAGCCGCCACTGGACGCGCTATTACGGCTTCACCGACCCGGCATTGCTGGCCAAAGAAGTCGAGAAACTCAGCGGCCTGCGCACCCACGCCAAACACACCGCGATTGCCATGGAGCAACAACCATGAGAACCCTGGACTGGCTCACCCTGACGGTGTGTTTCTGGATTTTCAGCGCTATGGCCCTGGCTCACGAAGGCCACGAACAACCTGCACCGGCAACGACAACGACCAGCGCTGCGCCCGCACCGGCCAAAGGCACCCACGACGCGAAAACCTGGTTCACCGACACGCCGCTGCTGGATCAGAACGGCGACGTCCAGCGTTTCTACAGCGATGCGCTGCACAACCGCGTGGTGCTGCTCAACGTGATCTTCACCAGTTGCAATGACGCCTGCCCGCTGATCACCCGCAAGCTCAAGGAAGTCCGCGAGCTGCTGGGCGACAAGGCCGACGGCATCACCTTCATTTCCCTTACCAGTGATCCGCTGCGCGACACGCCGGCGGTGCTCAAGGCTTACACCTTGAAGCAGGGCGCCGATGACCCTCACTGGCTTTTCCTTACCGGCGACAAGGCGCAGATGGACCTGGTGCTGGGCCGCATCGGCCAGATCGTGCCGACGCCCGAGCAGCACTCGACCCAGTTGATCGTCGGCGATGTGGCCAACAAACGCTGGAGCAAAATCCGTCCCGACGCCCCGGCCGCCGCCATTGCCCAGCGCTTGCAACTGCTGACAATGCCTGTGGCCGGCCGCTGAGTCCGCGCCATGAACCTCGGCCGCGTCCTCGCCCTGATCCTGCTCGCTGGCGTCAGCCTCGGCGCGGCCGCGTTGCCGCTGACCGATGAAGAAAGCGCCGGCAAGCGCCTGTACCGCGAAGGCCTGTCCGCCAGCGGCGAGCCGATCATGGCGCGGGTCGGCGCGGCGGATGTGTTGCTGCCGGCCACCAGCCTGCCGTGTGCCAACTGCCACGGTGCCGACGGCCTCGGCCGGCCCGAGGGAGGGGTGCGTCCGCCGGAACTCAACTGGTCGCGGCTGACCAGCATTCATGGCCAGCAACAGATCAACGGCCGCAACTATCCGGCCTACACCGACAGCAGTCTGGCGCGGGTGATCCAGCAGGGCCGCGATCCCGGCAACAATCGCCTCGACCCGAGCATGCCGCGCTTCCTGCTGTCGATGAAGGATCAGCGCAACCTCACCGCTTACCTCAAGCGTCTGGCCGATGACCGCGATCCGGGGCTCGATGACCAGACCTTGCACCTGGGCACCTTGCTGCCCAGCCACGGGCCGCTGGCCGAGGAGGGCGCCACCATCGCGGCGGTGCTCAACGGCAGTGTGGCGCGGATCAATCAGGCCGGTGGCATTCACGGCCGGCAGTTGCGCCTGACCGTGGCCGATCCCGGCCCGGATCGCGCCAGTGCCGAACAGGCCCTGCAACGGCTGATCGAGGAAGAGCAAGTTTTCGCCCTGATCGCGCCGTTGGCCCCGGCGCTGGACAGCGAACTGGCGCCGCGCCTTGAGCAGTCCGGCGTGCCGCTGATCGGGGCCCTGTCGTTGCTCGGCCCGGTGCAGGCCAGCCCGCAGATTTTCGAACCGCTGCCGGGCCTGCGTGAGCAACTGATCGCACTGGCCGACTACGCCACCGCCAGTCTGCGAGTACTGCAAGGGCCGACGCTGATTGCCTATCCCGACGACCCGGCCCAGATGCTGGCGGCGCAGACCCTCGGTCGCTATCTGCAGGAGCACGGCTGGGAAAAAGTCCATCTGCAGGCCTACGACCCGGCGGCGGACAGCTTGCCGCTGGGCTCACGCTCGGTGTTCTACCTGGGCAACGGCGGTGGTTTCAGCCGGCTGGCGGCCGGGTTGCAGAATGCCGGGCAGGTGCCATACCTGTTTGCCGCATCCAGCCAGGTGGCGGGGGATCTGCTGCAAGTGCCGGAGGGTTTTTCCCGGCGGGTGTTTCTGGCGTATCCGTTCGTGCCCAGCGACTGGACCCAGGCCGGGCGCATGGCCCTGACGCTGTTGCGCGAGCATCAAGGCCTCGGCGCCCAGCACGCGGTGCTGCAAGTCGGCGCCTACGCCTCGATGCTGTTGTTCAGCGAAGGCATGAAGCAGGCCGGCCGCGACGCCAGCCGCGAAAAACTGGTGGCGGCGCTTGAAGGCCTGCACGACTTCGACACCGGCCTGACCCCGCGCCTGAGCTTCGGCCCCGGCCGACGATTGGGCCTGAGCGGGGCGCACGTGGTCACCGTTGACTTGCCCGACCAGCGTTTTTTTCTGGTCGCTCCCTACAAACCGATTATTGCCACGCCCTGACCGGAGGCCCTGATCATGAAGCTCAAAACCCTGTGTTGGCTGCTGACAGGCTGGTTGTCGGTGGGAATGGCGAACAATGAACCGGTGGCCGCCCGGGTCAACGGCGAGGCGATTTCCGAGTTTCGCCTGGAACGTTTTTTCGCCGAGTACCTGGAGGATCACGGCCGCGCCGTGGCGAGCATCCGCAACCCCAAGGCCTATAAACAACTGCGTCAGGCCGCGCTGGACACGCTGATCGACAAGGAATTGCTCTGGCAGGAATCGCGCAAGCGCGGGGTGAAGATCGATGAGCAAACGGTGCGCGATCAGGTCGAACGGACTCGTACCGCCATCGGTGGCACCGACAAATTCCTCCAGCGTTTGCAGGACGCCGGTTTCGACGAGGCTTCGTTCACCAAGTACACCCACCGTGAACTGGCGGCGCAGCGGATGTTTGCCGAGCTGACCAAAGTCCAGGCCCCGGACGAGCAAACGGTGCGGGCGTTTTTTGAGGAACACCGCGCTGAAATGGGCGCGCCGGAGCAGGTGCAGGCCCGGCACATTCTGATCAAGGTTGCCGGTGATGCCGATGCCGCCACGGTTGAAGCGGCGCGACTACGCTTGATGCAGATGCGTGCGGCTATCGCAGGGGGGCAAACCTTTGCTAGCGTCGCGCAATCGGGATCGGAAGATGTCACCGCCAGCCAGGGCGGGGACCTGGGATATTTCGCCCGTGGGCAGATGGTGCCGGCGTTTGAAACGGCGGCGTTTGCCCTCAAGCCTGGCGAACTCAGCGAAGCGGTGCGCACGCCGTTCGGCTGGCATTTGATTTTTGTCGAGAACCACAGGGAGGCGGCCGATGTCCCAGAGGAGCAAGGGCTGGAAACAGTCAGGGCGTACCTCGCCCGACAGCAACAGACCCAGGCTCGTCGTCAGGTGCTCGCGCAGTTACGGGCAGAGAACAGGATCGAACGAATTGACGACGACTGAAGGTTCCCCCCCAATAGTGGGGAATGGCTTCGATGCCCATTCAGGTGCTTCCCCGTTTCTGGGGAACGGGGTACCGGGACGAGCGGGCATTTCCATTCAATTCAAGGACATGAAGACAAAAAATTACCGGCATTCAGCCTGGCATGAAGTGTGCGTTACCTCTTGTGAGGCGCACTCCAGCAGGTTCGGGTCATTGAATTTCAATTGCCGGCACTTGAGGTTTCAGGGAGTCCACCTTGGTTAACAAAGTACTGGTTGTCGAAGACGAACAGCTGCTTGCACAGAACCTTCAGGATTATCTGTCGGCGCAAGGGCTGGAAGTCCGGATTGCACATGACGGCGCAGAGGGAATCGGCTTGGCCGAGACTTTCGCCCCCGACGTGCTGGTGTTCGATTACCGCTTGCCCGATATGGAAGGGTTCGAGGTGCTCGACGCGGTCCGCCAGAACAGGACGTGTCATTTCGTACTGATAACGGGTCACCCGACCGCTGAAGTCTGTGAGCGGGCGCGGCAACTGGGGGTCAGTCACATCCTGTTCAAACCATTTCCACTGGCGGAACTGGCCCGAGCTGTCTGCGACCTTCTGGGGATCCAGCGCGAAGCGAAACCCGGTGCGAGCCCATCCGAAGGCTTTGTCGAACGACGCCAGAGCAGGACCGAGAGCTTCCCGTTGCAGTTGTACGATGGCAGTTGGGTGCTGGCGGACCGCCGACGAAACAGGTCGGAGGTCATGGCACCGGACGACGATCAAATGCTCACCGGGGAGTAATGGCGCGATAGACGTTCCGGCACTCGCCGAATTCGCCTCCCGCGCCGTCAGGGCCTCAAGCCCCGGGTGTTGGAGAGCAAGCCATGGATCGTCTGTCCGTTGTCGTCGAACCGCTGTCGGTCAATCCTCCGCTGGAGGCCCAGACCCCGCCACGCTTTTCCAGTGAGCAACTGGCCCAGGCCCGGGCACGGGCCAGCACTTCCGGGGAACGGGTGCTCGATGCGCTGGCCGTGCTCTGTGAGCTGGCGCCGATGCCGTTCATTGCCAGCCTCGGCGCCACCCTGCATTACCCGGTGCTCGACACCGACACGCTGTTTCTGGCGACCCCGGTGTTCGACCGGGTCACCCTCGCGCAATGCCTCAAACGTGAATTCATCTTGCTGCGCCATAACGACGAAGTCATCGGCGTGTTCGCCGACCCCTTCGACACGTCGCGCCTGGCCTGGATCGACGAATGCCTGCACGGCGCGCCGCTGTACCTGGTGCACGCCGACGACCTCAAGGCCTATCTGGCCCGCCACGAAGAAAGCTTCCACGCGGTCGAATCGCTCAATGCCCAGGCTGACGCCGGCAGCGAGACCGACACCCTGCAAAGCCTGTCGCTGACCAGCATCAGCGAAGACTCGAGCGTGGTGGTGAAACTGGTCAACTCGACCCTCTACGACGCGCTGAAAATGCACGCCAGCGACATCCACCTCGGCACCACCGGCCAGGGGCTGGTGATCAAGTACCGGATCGACGGCGTGCTGAACAACATCGGCAAGATCCAGGGCAGCGAGTTCGCCGAACAGGTGATCTCGCGGGTCAAGGTCATGGCCGAACTGGACATCGGCGAAAAACGCGTGCCCCAGGACGGTCGCTTCAAGATCGGCATCAGCGGCCGGCAGATCGACTTCCGCGTTTCGATCATGCCCAGCATCTTCGGTGAAGACGCGGTGCTGCGGGTGCTGGACAAACAGGACCTGGCCGACAAGGTCTGCGGCGTGCAACTGCAAGCGCTGGGCTTTGAAGACGAAACCCTGCGCCAACTGCGTCGCCTCGCCGCCGAACCCTACGGCATGGTGCTGGTGACCGGCCCCACCGGCAGCGGCAAGACCACCACGCTGTACGCGATGATCACCGAGATCAACCACGGCGTGGACAAGATCATCACCATCGAAGACCCGGTGGAATATCAGCTGCCCGGCGTGCTGCAAATCCCGGTCAACGAGAAAAAAGGCCTGACCTTCGCCCGTGGCCTGCGCTCGATCCTGCGTCACGACCCGGACAAGATCATGGTCGGCGAGATCCGCGACCCGGACACCGCGCAGATCGCCGTGCAATCGGCGCTCACCGGTCACCTGGTGTTCACCACCATTCACGCCAACAACGTGTTTGATGTGATCGGCCGTTTTACCCAAATGGAAATCGACCCCTACAGCCTGGTCTCGGCGCTCAACGCGATTCTCGCCCAGCGCCTGATCCGGCTGGTGTGCAGCAGCTGCAGCACGCCGGTCAACCCGAGCGATGAAGAACTGCGCGCTTCGGGCCTCGATCCACAGAAAGTCGATCACTACCACTTCGTCCACGGCAAGGGCTGCGGCCATTGCCGGGGCAGCGGCTATCGCGGACGCACGGCGATTGCCGAGCTGCTGCACCTGGACGACGAACTGCGGCAGATGATCGTCGAGCGCCAACCCATCACCCAGATCAAAGCCCTGGCCTGCGCCCGTGGTTTGCGCCTGTTGCGCGAATCGGCGCTGGAGCTGGTGGAGCACGGTCGGACCACGCTGGAGGAGATCAATCGTGTCACTTTTATCGCGTGATCAATTTATCGCCGTGCTCGGCGCCAGCGGTGTCGGCCTCGGCCAGCGCCGGGGCAGCGACACCCGGTGGCTGGGCAGCGTCGGCTACATCGACGAAGGCTTTCAGAGCTACGCGGTTGCGCTGGACACCCTCGACCGTCTGCTCGGCGAACACACCCGTGCCGGTGCCGAGCTGAGCGTGGTGATCTCCGGCCACTTCAGCCGCTTCTGCCTGGTCCCATGGAGCGAGCAGATCAGCAGCCCTGACGAACTGCGCGGCTTCGCCCAACTGTGCTTCGAAGACCTGTTCGGCGCACCGACCCAACCGTGGAGCCTGGTGCTGTCGGCTGAGCCTGCCGGGCATGACCGGATCGCCAGTGCCTTGCCGCAGGATTTGCTGGAACGCCTGCGCACGCTGGTAAGCGGTCGCGGCCTGCGTCTGCGTTCGGTGCAGCCGTACCTGATGACCGCGTTCAACCGCTTCGACAAAAGCCTCGACGCCGGCGACTTCCTGTTCATCGTCGCCGAGCCGCAACGCAGCGTGTTGCTGCTGGCAAGGGAAGGGCGCTGGTCGTCGGTGCGTTCGGTGGGCGGCAGCGACAGCGACGCGGCACTCAGCGCGTTGATCGGTCGCGAACGGCAACTGCAAGCCTCCACCAGCGAACGCGCCTTCAACGTTTATCTGCATGCCCCGGCGCGCCTCGATGCGCAACCGAATGTGGCGGGGGTGCACCTGCGCACCCTCGAAGACGACTCGATGACCGTGCGTGACGCCTTGTACGTCATGTCCCGGGCGGTGGCCTGACATGCGTGCCTTGAACCTCGACTTCCAGCCACGTCCGCGTTCCGGCCCGTTGGGCTGGAGCCTGCTCGGCGGCGGTGTGTTGCTTGCGCTGGTGTGCTTCGGCGTGCAGCAGCACCTCGACGAGCAGGCCGAGCAGCAGCAAGGTCACTTGCAACACACCCAGCGTCAGCTCACCGGCGACAGCGGCAGCAAGACAACGCTGAGCCCGGCGGAAACCCGCGAGCAGGCGCAGAACCTCGCCGAAATGCGCAAGGTCTCGCAGCAACTGCGCCGGCCCTGGGAACGCCTGTTCGCCATGCTCGAAGCCATGCCGCGCGACGACATCGCCTTGCTGACCCTGACCCCGGATGCCCGCAAGGGCCAGGTGCGGATCAGCGCCGAAGCGCGGGATCTGCAAGCGATGCTGGATTTCCACAAACGGCTGGAGGCCAGTGACGAGCTGTCCGACGTGTCGCTGCTGAGCCACGAAATCGTCGTCAAATCGCCGGAGCAACCGGTGCAATTCAACCTGTCGGCGACCTGGGAGATAGGCGATGCGAATCCCTAGACTGATCGTTCACGAATACCTGCAAGGCCTCGGCGTTCCGGGCCTCGCCGGTCTGGCGCTGCTGCTGGTCACGCTGGCCTGGGCACTCGGCGGTTTGCTGCCGGGCTGGCAATCGCTGCAACAACTCAGCCAGCAAACCCGGGAAGCCACCGAATACCTGGCCAAGGTCGAGGACGGCAGCATCGCGCCGCCGGTGGTGCCGCAACGTCAGCTCGATGATTTTCGTAACAAGCTGCCGGCCCAACCGCAAGCCACCGTCGCCATCGATCGCATCTACGCCCTGGCCGCGCAGGAACACATCACCCTGGCGCGCGGCGAATACGCCCTCGGCGTCGATCCCAAGACCCATCTGGCGCGCTACCAGATCCTGTTGCCGGTGCGCGGCAGCTACCCGCAACTGCGCCGCTTCCTGCACGCCTTGCTCGGCCAGTTGCCGGCGGTGGTGGTGGAAGACGTCGAGTTTCAACGCAAGAAGATTGCCGACACCGACCTCAGCGGCCGGATCCGTATGACCCTCTATCTGTCGAGGTCGTGATGGACAGCAAACGCATAAGCGGCTGGTTGGCGTTCTTCGGCGTGGCGGCGGCGCTGGCCTGGTTGCCGGAATATTTCTCGCCAAGCGACGAAGCGGATTCGACCGAAGTCGCCGTGGCCAGCCCGACAAAATCCACCGCCCGTGGCGCCTTGCCCGCCAGCAGCGCCAAGGCGAATGCGGCGCCGATCAAGGACCTGAGCCCGGCCGGCGACCTGTTTGCGAGCAAATCCTGGAAGGCCGCGCCGACCCTGGCGACGGTCACCGAACAAGCGATCAACCCGACCCCGGTGGTGCAAGCCCCGAGCCTGCCACCGGTGCCGTTTCAGTTCGTCGGCAGGCTGCATGACCGCAGCGACCTGCAGGTGTTCTTGCAGGACGGCGAGAAAATCTACGTCGTGCGCAGCGGGGATGTGATCGACGACACCTGGAAGATTGCGGCGATTTCCGATGTGGAACTGAGCCTGGTCTACCTGCCTTTGCATTTGTCGCAGACCTTGTCTGTGGGGAGTACGCAATGAACAGATCCCGTTTGCTGATGAGCCTCGGCCTGTGTGCCGGGCTGGCCGCGTGCAGTTCCGCGCAGGTCGCCAACCAGGAGGCTTCCGACCTGATCGAGCAGGGCCAGTACGAGGCGGGCCTGGCCCGGATCGAGGAAGGCTTGCGGGAAAATCCGCGCGACACCGAGCTGCACCTGCTGCTCAACAGCGGCCGGGCCAAGGCGATCACCGCGCTGCTGACCTCCGGCGACACCGACCGCGCCCGCCGCGATTTCGCCTCGGCCCGCACCGCCTACAGCCGGGTGCTGACCATCGAGCCGAACAACCGCCGCGCCCAGGATGCCCTGCGCCAGCTCGACTACCTGCGCAGCATGGACGAGAAACTTGAGCTGGCCCGTGGCGACCTGCGCCGGGGAGACATCTACGGCGCCGACCGTCAGGTCAAACAGATCCTTGAACTCGACCCGAAAAACGACGGCGCGCTGGAGCTGCAAGGCAACATTCGTCTGGTGCAGAGCCGCAACGTGGTCCAGTACCCGCAACTGCGCACCCGGCTCGATCGCCCGGTGACCCTGGAATTTCGCGACGCCAACCTCAAGACCATTTTCGAAGTGCTGTCGCAGGTCGCCGGCCTCAATTTCATCTTCGACAAGGACCTGCGTCCGGACATGAAAGCCACGATCTTCGTGCGTGACGTGCGCATCGAAGACGCCGTGCAACTGCTGCTGCAACAGAACCAGCTGCACCAGAAAGTGGTGAACGAAAACACCTTGCTGATCTTTCCGGACTCGCCGCAGAAGCTGAAGGATTATCAAGAGCTGGTGATGCGCACCTTCTACCTGACCAGCATCGACGCCAACACCGCGCTGAACATGATCAAGACCATGCTCAAGACCCGTGACGTGTTCGTCGACGAACGCCTGAACACCCTGACCATGCGCGACACCGAAGACGCCGTGCGCATGGCCGAGAAGCTGCTGCAATCGCAAGACCAGTCCAACCCCGAAGTGGTGCTGGAAGTGGAAGTGATGGAAGTTGCCACCCAGCGCATTCTCGACTTGGGTCTGCAATGGCCGAACACTTTCGGTGTGATCAACAGCGACGGCACAGGGGTGTCCGTTCTCGATCAACTCAAGGGCATCAACTCCAGCCGGATTTCGATCTCGCCGTCGCCGCAAGCCAAGATCAATGCCCAGGACAACGACATCAACACCCTGGCCAGCCCGGTGATCCGCGTCAGCAACCGCGAACAGGCGCGCATCCACATCGGTCAGCGCGTGCCGATCATCAGCGCCACCTCGGTGCCGTCGACTCAGGGCCCGGTGATCACCGAAAGCGTCACCTACCTCGACGTCGGTCTGAAGCTCGAAGTGCAACCGACCGTGCACCTGAACAACGAAGTAGCAATCAAGATCGCCCTGGAAGTGAGTAACGCCACGCCGCTGGAGCCGACCCGCCAAGGGACGATCCCGGTGCAGGTCGACACCCGCAACGCCCAGACTTCGCTGCGTCTGCATGACGGCGAAACCCAGATCCTCGCCGGCCTGATGCGCAACGACCACGGCGCCACCGGCAACAAGATTCCGGGCCTCGGCGACATTCCGGGTCTGGGTCGGTTGTTCGGCAGCAACAAGGACACCATCGGCAAATCGGAACTGGTGCTCTCGATCACCCCACGGATCGTGCGCAACCTGCCGTACCAGAGCCCGTCGGACATGGAATTCCCCACCGGCACCGAAACCAGCATGCACATCCAGGCGCCGGATCGCTCGCAAAGCTACTCGATGCCAGCGCCTGCCGCGCAGCCTCGTGCAGTCGGTGAAGCGGCCGTGGCCACCACCCGTGTAACCGTCGAGAAGCCTTGATCATGAACGCCTCCCAGCGCGGTTTTACCTTGATCGAAGTCGTGGTGACGCTGGCCCTGATCGGCCTGCTGGCCGGCATGGCCGCGCCGCTGACCGAGACCCTGGTACGGCGTGGCAAAGAGCAGGAACTGCGCACCGCGCTGTATCAGATTCGCGATGGCATCGACGCCTACAAGCGTGCCTTCGATGCCGGCTACATCGAGAAATCCCTGAACAGCAGCGGCTATCCGCCGAACCTGAAAGTGCTGGTCGAAGGCGTGCGCGACGTGCGCAGTGCCAAGGGTGCGAAGTTCTACTTTCTGCGCCGGATACCGCGGGATCCGCTGGTGCCGGCTAAACGTGACGACAACGGCGGTTGGGGCCTGCGGGCCTACAACAGTTCGGCCCAGAACCCGCGCGATGGCGAAGACGTGTTCGACGTCTACTCCCTTGCCAGGGGCCGTGGCCTCAACGGCATCGCGTATCGCGAGTGGTGATTCTCATGCGCCGGGAAAAGGGTTTTACCTTGCTCGAGCTGATGGTGGTGATGGCGATCATCGCGACCCTGATGACCATCGCCTTGCCGCGCTACTTCAACAGCCTCGAGGCCTCCAAAGAGACCACGTTGCACCAGAGCCTGTCGGCCATGCGCGAGGCGCTGGATCACTACTACGGCGACACCGGGCGCTATCCCGATTCCATCGAGCAACTGGTGGAGATGCGTTACCTGCGCAACGCGCCGCTGGACCCGATCACCGAGCGCAATGACCAATGGGTGTTGATCGCACCGCCGGACGGTGTGGCGGGCGGCGTCGCCGACATCAAGAGCGGAGCTACCGGGAGGGCGCGTGATGGCAGCCAGTATTCCGAGTGGTAAGCACGTGGAGCAGGGTGGGTTCACCTACCTGGGCGTGCTGTTCCTGATCGTGATCATGGGCATGGGCCTGGCCAGTGCCGGCGAGTTGTGGTCGACCGCGTCGCGCCGCGATCGCGAGAAACAACTGCTGTGGGTCGGCACCCAGTACGCCCAGGCACTGCGCAGCTACTACCGCAGTTCGCCGGGCCTGGCGCAGTACCCGAAAGAGCTGGTCGACCTGCTGCAGGACGAACGTTTTCCGGACGCCCGCCACCACCTGCGTCAGCTCTATCCGGACCCGATCGGCGGCGGCGAATGGGCACTGCAACGGGGTTTCGACGGGCGTATCACCGGCATCAACAGTGCCTCCACCGAGGTGCCGTTGAAGCAGGCGGACTTCCCGTCGCAGTGGTCGGATTTCGAAGGCATGCAGCGTTATTCGGACTGGCAGTTCGTGGCCGAGAAAGCTTTTCTCGACGGCACCAACGGCCCGGCGAAGGGCCAGTCGGCATTGCCACAGGCGTTGCAGCCATGAGCCGCCGCGTGTGGTGCGCGTTGATCCTCGCGGCCGTGGCGTCTTTCGCCAGCGCCAGCGAAGAAGACGAAATGATGGGCTTCATCGTCGACGACACGATCTCGCACATCGGCCACGACTTTTACTACTCGTTCAGCGAACGCCTGCGCGACACCAGCCGGATGGATTTCAACCTGGTGGTGCGCGAGCGCCCCGACGCGCGCTGGGGGAGCCTGGTGACCGTCGAATATCAACAACGCCTGGTGTATCGGCGCTTCCTGCCGCCGAACACCGTGGAACTGAAGGACGAGGCCTACGCGGCCGCCGACTCGGTTCGACTGGAGGTCGTCCGGCGCAAGCTGGAAGCCTTGTTGCAGGACACCACCGACCTTGAGAAGGACGAACTATGAACACGACAACGTTCTCACGGCGCAGCGGATTCTGGATCTCGGGGTTGTTGATCGGGCTTGCCAGCGCCGCTGCCGTCCAGGCCACCGAACTGGTCTACACGCCGGTCAACCCGTCGTTCGGCGGCAACCCGCTCAACGGCACCTGGCTGCTCAACAACGCCCAGGCGCAAAACGACCACGACGATCCGGATCTCAAGAAGCGCTCGACGGTGGCCGGCACTTCGGCACTTGAACGCTTCACCAGTCAATTGCAGTCGCGGCTGCTGGGGCAACTGCTGGACAACATCTCCACCGGCAACACGGGGAGCCTGTCCACCGACGCTTTTATCGTCAACGTCGTTGATGACTCGGGGGCACTCACGATCGAGGTGACCGACCGGGCGAGCGGCGAAGTTTCCGAAATTCAGGTGAACGGCCTCAACCCATGACGGGATGACGGTTCCGGGGAGCGATGGACATGAAAAAAATAATTGCGCTAGGGCTGATGTTGGCAGCATTACAAGGGTGCAGTCTGCGCGAGCCGATGCCGGCCGAGCAGGACACCGATACCCCGACCCTGACCCCCAGGGCCTCGACCTACTACGACTTGCTGAAAATGCCGCGACCCAAAGGCCGGCTGATGGCGGTGGTGTACGGCTTCCGTGACCAGACCGGGCAGTACAAACCGACGCCGGCCAGCTCCTTTTCCACCAGCGTCACCCAGGGCGCGGCGTCGATGTTGATGGACGCCATGCAGGCCAGCGGCTGGTTTGTGGTGCTTGAGCGGGAAGGGCTGCAGAACCTGCTGACTGAACGCAAGATCATTCGCGCCTCGCAGAAAAAGCCAAATACGCCGGTGAACATCCAGGGTGAGCTGCCACCGTTGCAGGCGGCGAACATGATGCTCGAGGGCGGGATCATCGCTTACGACACCAACGTGCGTAGCGGTGGGGAAGGGGCGCGGTATCTGGGGATCGATCTGTCCCGTGAGTATCGGGTCGATCAGGTCACCGTCAACTTGCGCGCGGTGGATGTTCGCAGCGGGCAGGTGTTGGCGAATGTGATGACCAGCAAGACGATTTATTCGGTGGCGCGCAGTGCGGGGATTTTCAAGTTTATCGAGTTCAAGAAGTTGCTTGAGGCTGAGGTCGGGTATACGACCAATGAGCCGGCGCAGTTGTGTGTGTTGTCGGCGATTGAGGCGGCGGTGGGGCATATGGTGGCGCAGGGGATTGAGCGGCGGTTGTGGCAGGTGGCGGGGGATGCTTCTACGCCTTCGCAGGATGATGTTTTGAATCGGTACCTGACTCAGAACAAGATTGATCCGGATGCGGAGTGAACGTGGCGGCCTTTGGGCCGACCAGGTTCTGGCTGATGTATCCGGTTCAAATTGTGGGAGCCAGACAGCTGGCAATGGCTATTTTTCAGACGCGGGCGTTATTGCGAATGTACCCGGAACCGTGTGGGAGCTGGCTTGCCAGCGATGGTGTCCGGTCAGTCGATGGGGGGGGCTTTCTGGCTGGGTACATATCCATTTCTGCGGTAACGGCTGCTTAGGGTTTCGCCCTGACGGCGAGTCACCTTTTCCAAACGCCGAAAAGGTAACCCAAAAGGCTTTACCCTGACGTACGGCCCTCGCTGTGGCTCGGGTTCCTTCGCTCCGGGATTGATCCGGGGGCATCGCCTACGGTTTGCTTCGCTGCACCTCCTCTCGATGCA
Organism: Candidatus Pseudomonas auctus; assembly: GCF_048654275.1. Classification (NCBI taxonomy): domain Bacteria; kingdom Pseudomonadati; phylum Pseudomonadota; class Gammaproteobacteria; order Pseudomonadales; family Pseudomonadaceae; genus Pseudomonas; species Candidatus Pseudomonas auctus. Next base: position 442,137 of record NZ_JBJYZK010000004.1, read on the forward strand.
TGCGGCTGCGCCGCACGGTCGCTGCGCTCCCACCCCCGGATCAATCCCTCCACTCAGCCTTCCGACGGGCCTTGCGATCAAAAGCGGTACTTGAGCTAACGCTCATCGTCTGGTTTGGTGAGCGCGCAAGGCTGTGTAGATGGGTTTGGTTTTGATTTTTTTGTTTTGAAAGCTTGAGTTCAGCTCGATGGTTCAGGTCGATGTAACTCGAATGAACAACTCGATCGGCGCCCTCTCCCTCCGGGAGAGGGCTGGGGTTAGGGCCAGCGTCCTAAAGTCTGTTTAAAAACGTGTCTGAATACACCGAACCTTCCCACAAGGTTTTCAGGTTGTCCGTCGGAAGCGCGGGCTCTAGCCTGTTTCGGTCGCTGCCAATTCAGCGATCGGGATTGGAAACCCCGACTAGAACCGAGCGCACAAGCGCTTTTCATAACGTATGCTTGCGCACCTTGAAAAGTGTGCACTCCGTTATGGCGGCTGTGCGCGGGAGACCTTCGGGTCAACCGGGTTCTCCGTTCCCCGGGTTTCCAGCCTGCGTACAGCTGCCACCCCTTCGTTCGGAAACCGAATGGGCCAGCTTCATTTCAGGATCGGAGACTCACCATGTTCAAACCAACACCCAACCCACCCGAAACCCAAGCCAACCCCGAAACCGACCCAACCTCCCCATACACCTCCGCCCACTCCAGAAAACTCCACGAAGCCGCCGAACGCGCCCTCGATCATTACCTCTGCCCCGGCGCCCACATCATGGGCAGCGTCAACGAACCCGCCCCGATGTACCTCGCCAACCCGGCCTACAACACCGAATCCCTGCTCGCCAACGCCAGCGAATCCCTGGGCTCGGCCAGCGAAATGCTCAACAACTTCGCCGCCACCCTCGACCCCGCCCATCGCAAGACCGCGCTGGGCATCGCGCAGATCCTCATGCTGGGTGAACTGGCCGTGAATCAAGCCTTGGATCACGTCGAGTTGAAAGTCTAATCAGCTCAGTATTCATAAATTGGCTGGTAATATTTTGCCTCCGAAGAAAAATCGCGCCTTCGAAGGAGGGCGCGATCTAAAGTCGGGCAGATTTTTTATTTATACAAGAAAACGCCCTGTTGGCATGGTTTCTCATTTCGAGCCTTTGTTTGTCCGAGTCGGGATTGTTCAGACTTTGCTGGGGCTCAATTCGGGGTTGCCTAATACAATAGCTTGATATTGCTCGGATCCGGGGGCGTAGCGCTGATCATATCGATTTTATCGTATGTAATAACTTCGTTTGCACCGCTTTTGTCTGTTGGCCTTTTAATTGTTGCGGAGTTTTGGTCTACCGAGACTAACTCTTCGTATCGATTAGTAGAGCCTGTAGGGAAGTCAAATTTCCCTGCAAGGTACACCTTGTTCCCCACCCCAATGCCGTTCAGTTTTTTTTGTGCTGAAGTGCTATCCATGGTGTCGATTCCAATCTGGAGGATGAGGACATACGGTAAATTTTTTAATGTTCAATGGAACCTGTCATAAATGACAGTGCATTAGAACTCTTCGAAATAAAGAATTGCTATCTGTTATGGTTTCATCACCTACGGTGACTTCTCTTTGGAAAGCGACGGGATGCCGGGTCTTTGCAAGACTGCTCCCGGCATCGCGCAGATTGTCATATTGGGTGAGTCGGCAGTGAATCAGGCGCTGGATCACATCGAGACTGAAATCTAAGCGTCCTTGCCACAGTTGATTAGGGCTACATAGAAAGAGCCGCGACTCCTTGAAAGGATCGCGGTTTTTTTATGAGACAGACTTGGAGCTATTGATCAGCTTCGTGTTTTCGACGTTTGGTTTGAAGCAGCGCATGTATCTCCGCCATCACCTCTTCATGCGGAACACTCGGCCGTGGATCATCAATTGAAGCTTTTATCTTGGCGCGGAACCAGAGGTCGTAGCGTGCGGCCCCTGGGTTATTTGCAAACTCTGAAGTAGGTGGGTAGTAGTGAAAGTACAAGGGGCCTCCGATTAATCGCCTGATAGCCAAAACGGAAGGCACAATGCGCTCACCGCAGGCTACGTTAATAGGTCCAAAGCCTAAACGTCACACGTCCGACGGCCAACCTGCAAAAGCAGTCAGACAATTCCGCTATTCTTTGCGAAATTTCGCAACTGTTTCACAACAAACTAAACGCACAAAAAGCCGCGATCCCCTTCTTCAAAGAACCGCGGTTTCTTAACACCCAACCCTTACTGCTGCAAAACCGTCGCCTGGTTAGCCGACCCAAACTGCTGAATCGTCGCGGTCTGCGTCATCCCGCTCTGATCCACGTTCGCAATGTTCCCGGTCCCGCCCTGGGTTACATACGCCACGTTCATGGTGTCCGCCTGTTTGACGGTGATCATGTTGTCGCTGCCATACAGCTGCGCGGTGTAGGCCTGGTTGCCGGTGCCGGATTGATCGAATTCGGCGCTGTTGCCCGAGCCGTTCGACGAGCCCTGAACCAGGTTGGTGGTGCCGCGCTGGTCGGCGATGAGGATGTTGTCGCTGCCGTTCTGATCGAAGTACAGCTCGTTGTAGGAATCAGCCTGGCTGACCGTGGTCTTGTTGCCGGTGCCGGTCTGGTGGGTGGTCATGACCTGGCCGATGCCGTCCTGTTTGAAGCTGGCGATGTTGCCGTTGCCGGCCTGGGTGACGGTGGCGCGCTGGCTGCTGCCGAATTGGCCACCCAGTTGCGGGCCTTTCCAGTTGCTGGCGTAGACCTTGTTGTCGTTGCCTACCGAGGTGGCGTTGAGGGTGTGGCTGTCGCCGTTCTGGTAGGTGAAATGCACGTTGCCGTTGCCGACCTGGTAGAGCGCCAGGGTCGAGTTGACCGATTCGAACTGGTCGGCATAGATGGCGTTGGTGTTGCCGACCTGGGTGACGGCGGCGGTGTTGTTTTCGCCGAAGCTTTGGTCGACCACGGTTTCGTTGCTGTCGCCGTACTGGTTGACGGTGGCCTGGCTGGCCAGTTGCGAGTCTTGCCAGATTTCGGTGCCGTTGAGGTTGCCGAACTGGTTGATGGTGATGTTGCCGCCGGTGCCGTTGCGCTGGTCGCCATAGGCGTAGTTGTTTTCGCCGGCCTGGTTGATGCCGATCTGGCCGCCGTTATGCAGCACCTGTTCGGCGGTGCCGTAGTTGGCGGTGCCGTACTGGGTGATCACCGAGCTGTTGCCGGTGCCTTCGTACAGTTGCTCGATGTTGGCTTCGTTGCTGTCGCCGAACTGGAAGGTCTTGCCTTCGCTGCCGTTCTGCGAGTCTTGATAGACGAACGAGAAGTTGCCGGTGCCTTGCTGTTGTTGCAGGGCCTGGTTGCCGGCGCCGAAGCCGAGAGACTGGCTGGCGTGGGCGGTGTTGAAGGCACCGGTCTGTTGTTGGGTGATGGTGCTGTTGTCTTCGAAAAGCTGTTCGGCGTAACCGGCGTTGTAGTCGCCGACCGCGTCCTGGGTGATGACGCTGGTGGCGGTGTCCTGCACGGCGGCGGCGTTGTTGCCCTGGCCCAGTTGGGTCTGGGTGGCGGTGCTGAACGGCGCCTGGGTCTGCTTCACATCAGCGATGTTGGCCGTACCGAACTGGCTCTGGGTGGAAAGGCTGTCGTCGGCCATGGCCTGGGCACTGATCATGACCAGGATGGCGGCGGTGAGGGGCGTCAGTTTGAACATGATGAACTCTCCGATGATTGCAGTGCTTAGCGATATTGCTTGACCGAAACGCTCATGCCGTTGCCCGACTGGGTCACGGCGCTTTGCAGCCCCGTGCCGGCCTGCTCGATGCTGGCGTCGTTGTTGTTGCCGTTTTGCGAAATCTGCGCACGGTTGTGGCTGCCGGTTTGCGTGATGGACGCGGCGTTGCCGGAACCGTTTTGCGTAATCAGTGCCATCAGGTCGCTGCCTTGTTGCAGGATGTACGCCTCCTGATTGCTGCCCGACTGCACGATCTTGCCCAGCAGCGACTGACCGTTCTGTGAAAGCAGGGCGAGGTTGACCTGGCCGTTCTGGTCGATCAGGGCTTGCTGGCCCACGGGGGGGGGCAGTTCGCCGAGATCGGCGCTGTTGGGCGCCAGGTCGTCGTTTTCCATCAGGTCGTCGGCGCGCACGCCCGCACTGACGCACAGGGCGAGCAGGCAAAGCAGGGCGGCGGTCGGCGTGTTCATGGCAAATATCCTGTGGGGCATTAACCGTTGAGCGTTGCCCCGCCTGCCCGAAAACAGGCGGGGCGTGGTTTACAACGTGTTCACCGAGATGGTGCGAACGGTGCCCTGGGACGAGCGGATGGTGGCGGTCGGGTTGGCCGAAGGCACCACGGTCGTGTTGTTCAGCGTCAGCCGCCAGCGTCCGGTTACCGGTACCGTGGTGGTGCCCAGCGTTACCAGCCCGGTCGGGGTGGTGACCTGCACGGTGATTGTGTTGCCGGTGGTCACCGACGAGGTGCCGGCGAAGTCCCAGTTGAAGCGGCCGCCGGAACGGGCCTGCACGGTCGAAGTGGTGATCGTGAAGGTTTCCGCTGCTGGCCGTGGCGACACTTGCACCGTGACCGTTGCCGGCGTCGACTGGGCGTTGAAGCTGTCCCGGGCGATGTAGGTGAAGGTCGTGGTGAAGGCCGTGGTCACGGTGGCCGGTGGGGTGTAGGTGATCACCGTGCCGTCGGTGCTGACCGTGCCGCGTCCTGCCGGCGGTTGGGTCAGGCTGGCGACGCCCAGCGGCGTGTTGCCTTCCGGATCGGTGTCGTTGGCCAGGACGTTGATCGGGATCGCGACACCCAGCGTGGCGACGCTGTCAGCGACGGCGGTCGGTGGCCGGTTAGGCGCGACGGTCACCGTCACGGTCGCCGGGTTGGCCGAGGCCAGGCCTTTGCTGTCTTGCGCCTTGTAGGTGAAGGTCGTGGTCAACGGTGTCGTCACCACGGCTGGCGGGGTGTAGACCACCGAGGTGGTGCCGCTCAGCGCGACGGTGCCTTGGCCGGCGGCCGGTTGAGTCAGCGCGGTGATGGTCAGCGGCACGTTGTTGTCCGGGTCGCTGTCGTTGGTCAGCAGGCTGAGGGTGATCGGCACGCCGAAGCTGGTGCTGCCGGTGTCGGCGTTGGCCAGCGGCGCCTGGTTCTCACCGGTGTCCGGTGCTGCACCGACCACCACAACTGGCTCGGTGTCGCTGCCGCCGGCGGCGGATTTCACCGTGACGGTGGCTGGAGGCTGAGTCAGGTCGGCGACGGTGATTTTTTGCAGCGTGCCGGTTTTCGACAGGCGTCCGTAGCCTTGGGCAACCATGTCCGGCACCGCGACTTCATCGGTCGAGGTGGCTTCGATCAGCAGGCTGTGGTTGGCCCAGCTGTAGCGGGCGGTCTGGATTTTCACCACGTCGGTGAGCTTGGCCGAAACGGCGGTCGGACGGGTGGTGCCGGCCGGGTTGGTCGCGGTCACGACCACCACCGACGGCAGGGTGCCGTTGCCCAGGCGCTGGCCGAAGAACAGCCCGTTGTTGTCACCCAGCAGACTGGTCTGGCACGGCGTCGGCGGTGGGCCGGGCAGCAGCGCCACGGTTTCGCGGAAGCACAGGGTCGAGCTGCTGTCAGCCTTGGCGAACACCTCGGCACGCACACCGGCCGAGGTACGGCGATAGGTGGCGCGGTCGATGGCGACTTGGGTTTGCTGACGATTGTCGAGGACCTTGCCGGCGACGGTGAACAGGTTGGTCTGAATCGAGCCTGCGCCCGACGGACCATCGATCCGCAGGAAGTTGGTGTTGAACGGGCTGCCGGTGACCGCTTCGGTGAGATTCGGGTCGCCGACGAAGGTTTCGACGCCGCCGGTGTCCGGGTTCACTTCGGTGTACGGGCCGTTGATGCTGCGCAGGAACGGGCCGAGAGCGCCGTTGAGCGCACCGCTGAAGTCGCCCGGCGCGCCAATGCCGATGTCTCTGGTGATGTTGATCGCCCGCCGGCCCGGTGTGGTGACGTTGACGGTTTCAACGCCGTACGGGTGGGTGATGGTGTAGGTGCCGGCCACCGGGACGTTCACCCGGATGCGGATTCGCGCGAAGCTTTGCTGATCGCCATCGACCGGATTTTCCGAGGCGAACGCCGCTTCGATGCCTGCGACGTAGGCGTCCACACCGAAACCGGCACCGTTGTTGGGGATCGCGGTTTCAGCCAGGAACCAGAAAGCTTCCGGTGGCCAGTTGTCGGGGAACACCATCGGCAGGCTGTCATCGAACACGCCAGGTTCCGGCAGCAGGGTGCACATGTACGCCGGCGGGGTGCTGGCCGGCACCCGGGAACTGGCGGCGCGCGACTGGCAAAGCTCCATCGACAGCTGATTGTTGTCCTGGTACCACATCGGGAATTTCCCGGTGGCGAAGGTGTAAGGGCCGGGATCGACGGCGGCCAGTTGCGCGAACGCACTGCCGGTCAGCGAGATTGTCAGCCCGAGCGCGTTGAGCGCGAAGCGTGGCCACTTGTTCATGATGCCTCCTGATGCGGATCTGGGCATGTGAGCGTTCATTGCACGATGACCACTTCTTCGGTATCGCTGCCGCCGTTGGACGACGTCACCCGAACCTTGGCCGGTGGAATCGGCGTGATCCCGGTGGCCAGGGTTTTCACCGCGCCATCACCGCCCAGCGCACCGATGGTGGCGCCGGTGCCGGAGGTGGCGGTGAGCACCGGTGGCGAGGTTTCGTCACTGGTCGAGGCCACCACGGTCAATTGCCCGGAAGTGAGGCTGTACTCGGCGCGCTGGATCACCACCAGGTCGGTCAGGTTCATGGGCAGGGTGGTCGGCGAACTGGTGGCGATCGCCAGGTGGTTGTCGGCGGTAACCTGCAGCACGGCCGGCAAGGTCGGGTTGACCGCCGATTGCGCGTACCAGCTGCCGGTGCTGTCGGCTTCTGTCATGTTCACCACGGGCGTGCTGCTGGTGATGGCGGCGGTGCCCGGCGCGGGCGGGGCTTTGACGAACACGTCTTGTTGGGCCACTGGTGCGCTTTCGCCGGGCTTGCGCGAGTAGGTGCTGCGCTCGGTGATCAGAGGCGTTGGCCGCACCACCGTCGACAACTTGCCGGACACGGCGAAGGTCGTGCTGCGCAGGTCAATGCCGCCCGGGCCTTCGATGCGTACGTAGTTGGTGTTGAACGGGCTGCCGGTCACGGCTTCGTTGAGGTTCGGATCGCCAACAAACTGTTCGGCCGCGCCGGTCAGCGGATTGGTCTCGGTGTACGGCCCGTTGACGCTGCGCAGGAACGGCCCGATGTCACCCTTGAGCGCGCCGTCGTAGGTTTGCGGGGTACCGATGCCGATGTCGCGGGTCATGTTGATGGCGCGCCGGCCGGGGGTATCGACGGTGAACACATCGACGCCGTACGGGTGAGTGATGACGTAGGTGCCGGCGGTGGGCACGTCGACCCGGATGCGGATTCGGGCGAAGCTGACCTGATCGCCTTCCACCGGTTCTTCGGCGGCGAACGCGGCTTCGATGGCGCTGACGTAAGTCAGGTCGATCCCGCGTGCTGCATCGACGACGGTGGTTTCGCCGGTGAACCAGAACGCTTCATCGGGGAAGTTGGTGGGGAACACGATCGGCTGCGCGTCATCGAACACGCCGGGGGTCGGCAGCAGCGAGCACATGTACGACGGCGCACCGGGTGTGCTCGGTACGCGGGAGCTGAGTGCTTTGGACAGGCACAGATCCAGGGTGCGACCGTGGCTGTCCTGATACCAGCTGGCGAAACCGCCATTGGCCGGTGTGTAGGGACCCGGATCGACGGCGAACAGAGCGGCCTGGGCAATGCCCTGGGCCAAGGCGCTCACGACCAGGACGGTCGCGGTTTTGGACAGTAAAGGGTGCATGAGTTAATCCCTCTATCGAAGTACCTGCCCCGTGGGGTTGGGTCAGTTGCTGAGGGCTTTACAACTTCCATACCAACGACCGGCCAACCGGCGGCAAAGGCCCGTGGCGCAAGGGTTCGAGGCTCGTCGTGGGGGAAAAGGACGCACGCCCGGATAGGGCGACTGTCCCCAGGATTGGGGATTGTGGGGGCATGAACGCCTGGCGGTTTTTCCCTGACCGGGAAATCGGCTGAGTGTGGGGCCGTTCACCCCCCGCATCCGGGCAAACACCCAACCGTGGGCTATAACCCTATAGGGACGTTTCGGGAAGTCGCCGCCATGAACATGCAGTCACAATCGCTACCGGTCGAGGAGGGCAGCCAGCGGCTGAACTCGCGCAAGCAGCCGTTCAACCTGTTGCGCTGGTTTTCATTGATCAGCATGGCGGTGATCGGCACCGTGGCCGTGGCGCTCGGGGCGGTGTCGACACGGTTCGTGATCGAAGAAAGCGTGCAGCGCGATGCCCTGCTGACCGCGCAGTTCATTCAGGCGATTGCGTCGGCGGAAGTGCGCCACGTCTCGATCCCCAATATCCGCACCATGGGGGAATTGCTCGACCCTCGTCAGGACAACGATTTTCCCGATGTCGACCCGCAGGCTCGAGCCAGCGCCAGAGGTGAGTTTCTTGATCACATCGAGCATTTGCCGGATGTGATCCTCGCCAACATTTATGCGCCGGACCGTACCGTGATCTGGTCGACCAACCCGGCGCTGATCAACACCCGGATTCATGCCGACGAAGACCTCGACCGGGCCTTCGATGAAAAAATCCCGGTCTCGGCCAGCTATCACGACGTCGACAAGGCCCGTGAAGAACAAAAGTTCGTGGTACCGCCGGAATACATCTTCATCGAAAACTACATCCCGCTGTTCGACGCCGAGGGCAAGAACGTCACGGCGATGGTTGAAATCTATAAAGAGCCCAAGGACCTGATCGCCCGCATGGAGCGTGGGCTGACGCTGATCTGGCTGGCCACCGCGCTGGGCGGCGGGCTGATTTACCTGGGGCTGTACTGGATCGTGCGGCGGGCGGCGATTCTGCTGGCGGCCCAGCAAAAACAACTGATCGCCAACGAAACCTTTGTCGCGCTGGGCGAGATGTCTTCGGCGGTGGCTCACAGCCTGCGCAATCCGCTGGCGACCATCCGCTCCAGCGCCGAACTGGCGCTGGAGTTCGACGCCGGCCCGGCGCAAAAGAACATCAAGGACATCATCGGCCAGGTCGACCGCATGTCGAAGTGGGTGCGCGAACTGCTGCAATCGTTGCGACCGCTCAATGACGACCCGGAACCGGTGAACCTGGTGGCGGCGCTGCACGACAGCCTGACGGCGTTCGAGCAGCAGATCGCCAGGGCCGGCGTGCAGGTGGTGTTTCAACCTCAGCAGACGCCGATGGTGTTGAGCCAGCCGGTACAACTCACGCAAATCCTCAACAGCCTGCTGGCCAATGCGCTGGAGGCGATGGACAAGGGCGGCACGCTGACCATCACCCTCGAACCGAGCGACAGCCGTGGCGTGAGCGTCATGCTCAGCGACACCGGCAAAGGCATGAACGAGGAACAGCGCAGCATGGCGTTCCGGCCGTTCTTCACCACCAAACAGGGCGGCCTCGGCGTGGGGCTGGTGCTGGTCAAACGGATCATGGAGCGCTTCGGCGGCGGCGTGAGCCTGGACAGCCGCGAAGGCGAGGGCACCACCGTTCGTCTGGCGTTTCAGCTCATTCAGTAAATTGGGGTGAACTTTCCCCCAGCAGTGGGTGTCAGGCCCCGGTCACCGGGGAGTGGGGAATACAACAGCGCGCCCAAGTCCCTGTTACAACTGGAAATGATTTTTTGGCGAGGTAATTGCAAAACACCATCACCCCTTCCTTAGATGAGGCGGCTGGTGATGGACAGAACAACGCATGACCCCAAAAAACTTTTCCTGTTGACGCCACTGAGCGTCTTCCTGATGTTGGCCCTCGGCCAGATGACCGGGGTTCGAGCGAGCCCGATCGACGACGAGAATCAGCCGGAAGCGTCCGACCCGTCGGCCTATTACGACGAGCCCGCAGACCGCGCCGGCGCCCTCAACGCCATCCTGACGATGCCCGAGGCTAACGAAGACTCCTTCGATCTGCCCGACGGGGTCAAAGGCACGCGGGACACGACGCGCACGGAAAACATCCTGCCGCCCACCGTCCAGACCAGTTTCAATTACCCCACCAACGGCAAGCCGAGCCCGCTGTACGGTGCCCAGCCGTTCACTCAGCAACTGGTGCTGTTCGAAGAGTTCGGCCCGGAAAAACTCGACCCGACCACACCGGCCGCGCCGTTGAGTTTTCCGCCAGCCGCCATTGGCCCGGCGCCGGCGCAAGACCCGAACAACATCGCCCGCAGCGCGCCTCCCGGCACGGCGCTGGATGCGTTTTTGCGTCAACCGGGGCTCACGCCATTTCCGAGTCAGTTCGCCAACGTGGTTGACCGCAACCCGTGGCAGGCGCAGATCGAACTGTTCCTCAATCGTCACATCGGTTCCTCCGCCGAAGGCCGGCCACCGGGAAAAGGCTGGGCTCATCAGCGCTGGAACGAGTTCTACCCGCAAGTCGCCTACAAGACCGTGCAGACCGGCGCGCGTCTGAACGGTGGCCTGCGTGACAGTCGGCAGATGCACGGTTATGCGGTGGGCGAGTTCGGCCCCGGCGGTCTGTACCACAACGTCGCAGGCGTGCCGGCGACGGATGGCACGGCCAAGGGTGTCGACCCACGGTTCCACCCGGCGATGCCGGTGCAGGACCACAACTCGGTGTGGACTTTCGACGGCACGCTGCCGCCGAAACTGTTGATGGTGCGCTACGGCCAACCGGTGCTGATGCGGCACTACAACGGTTTGCCGATTGATCCTTCCGCCAACCGCGGTTTCGGTCTGCACACCATCACCACCCATGAGCACAACGGCCACGCGCCAGCGGAAAGCGACGGTTATGCCAACGCGTTCTTCTTCCCCGGCCAGTTTTACGACTATCGCTGGCCGATCCAGCTCGCCGGTTACGACAGCATCAACACCAAGGCTGAAGATCCACGCGCCGCATTCCCCTGCGCACCGGGGGAAACCCTGTGGGTCAACGACCTGCAGCCTGCGAAAAAGACCTGCGACCACGGCACCATCAAGATTCGTGGCGACTGGCGCGAAACCATGAGCACTCACTGGTTCCACGACCACATGCTCGATTTCACCGCGCAGAACGTCTACAAGGGCAACGCGGCGATGATGAACTACTACAGCGCCCTGGACCGTGGCAACGAATCGGTGAACGACGGCGTCAACCTGCGTTTCCCCAGCGGCAGCGCCTTGCCGTGGGGCAACCGCGACTACGACGTCAACCTGGTGTTCGCCGACAAGGCCTGGGATCAGCAGGGCCAGTTGTGGTTCAACCCGTTCAACACCGATGGCTTCATCGGCGATCAGGTGCTGGTCAACTGGCAATGGAAACCGACCCTCGACGTGCGGGCGCGCAGTTATCGCTTCCGCATTCTCAACGGTTCGGTGTCACGCTACTTCAAGCTCGCTCTGGTGCGTGAAGTCAAAGGCACCGGCGGCGAATTCCAGGGACCGAGAAACTCCGGTGTGTCCTACAGCCGCGTGCCGTTCCACATGATCGCCAACGACGGCAACATCATGGAACACAGCGTGCCGTTCGACGGCTCGATGGACCTGGATGCCGACGGCGACAAGCAGAACCACAACGCGATTCTGCCGACCCAGGGCATCGCCGAGCGGTTCGATATCATCGTCAACTTCGCGAAAAGCGGCATCAAGCTCGGTGACAAGCTGTTCTTCGTCAACCTGCAAGCCCAGGACGACGGCAAGGGCCCGAAAGAAGTGATCCCGCTGGCCGACGTGCTTTCGGAGAAATACCTGGCGGTCATCAAGCAGACCAGCAAAGGCCCGCAATGGGACCGGGGCGACCCGGTAGTGGGCAAGGTCCTGCAACTCAACGTCAAGGCTTATACCGGCCAGGATCTGTCGATGAACCCGGCGGCCTACGAGCCGGCCAAACCGGGCAAGGCCGAAGGCATGGTGATGATCCCGCTGAAGATCCACCGCGACAACGCTGCCGACAAGGCCTTGCTGGCCAAGGCCTTGCACCGGACCTTCATCTTCGGCCGCTCCGACGGCACCGATGAAGCGCCGTGGACGATCAAGACCGATGGCGGTTTCGGCTTCCATATGGACCCGCGCCGGTTGAATGCGTCGACCAAGCTGGCCAGCGGCCCGACCGACGCCGGAGTCAGCGGCATCGGCACCCTGGAAGTGTGGAACATCAAGGCCGGCGGCACGGGCTGGAGCCATCCGGTACACGTGCACTTCGAGGAGGGGATCATCCTCAGCCGTGGCGGCAAGGCCCCGCCTGAGTGGGAAAAATGGGCGCGCAAGGACGTCTATCGGATCGGCTCCGAAGCCGACGGGCTGGACAGCGTCGAAATGGCGATCAACTTTCGCGAGTTCGCCGGGACTTACATGGAGCACTGTCACAACACCCAGCATGAGGACAACTCGATGCTGCTGCGTTGGGACCTCGAGAAACCCGGGCAATTGCAGTTGATGCCGACACCGCTGCCGAGCTGGGATGGCGTGCGCTACGTCAACTCCGCCGCGCTGCCAACCTTCCGCACTGGCGACGGCTTCGGCCCGCAAGTGACCGTGAAACCATGAGCCGGGAGGGAGCCGACATGACCCAGCCAACGCCGCGCTCCCGCGCCCTGGGCATGCACCTGATTCTGGTGCTGGTCACCTGCCTGCTCGGCAGTCAGGTGCTCATCGCCCATCAGGCACAGCCCGACGGCGCCAGTGAATCCGCCACCCCGTGGGGTGGCGATTATTTCCCCAACACCCTGCTGACCGACCAGGACGGTCGGCAGGTGCGCTTTTTCGATGATCTGATCAAAGACAAGGTGGTGGTGATCAACTTCATCTTCACCTCGTGCAGCGACTCCTGCCCGCTGGAAACCGCGCGCCTGCGCCAGGTGCAGAAACTGCTGGGGGACCGGGTCGGGAAAGACATCTTTTTCTACTCGATCACCATCGATCCGCTGAGCGACACCCCCGAGGTGCTCAAGGCCTATGCGCAACGCTTCAAGGTCGGCCCCGGCTGGAAATTCCTCACCGGCGAGTTCGAAGACGTCACCGAGCTGCGCAAGAAGCTCGGGCTGTTCATCGAAGGCGTCGACAACGGCCGGACCAAGGATCACAACCTGAGCCTGATCGTCGGTAACCAGAGCACCGGGCGCTGGATGAAAGCCTCGCCGTTCGAGAACCCGTGGATCCTCGCCGACCAGCTCGCCAACACCTTGCAGAACTGGAAACAGGCCAGCAGCGAAGAAAGCTATGCCGATGCTCCGCAGATTCGTCCGCCGAGCAATGGCGAAGAGCTGTTCCGCACCCGCTGCGCTTCGTGTCACAGCCTCGGCCCGCAGGACGGCGAAGGCATCGGCATGCGCAACATCGGCCCGGACCTGATCGGCGTGACCCGTCAGCGTGACGCGGTCTGGCTCAATCGCTGGATCCGCGAACCGGATCGCGTACTGGCGGAGAAAGACCCGATCGCACTGCAACTGTTCGAGCAATACGAGCGCATCCCGATGCCCAATCTGCGCCTGGACGAGGCCTCGGCGCAGTCGATCATCGACTTTCTGAGTGCCGAAACCGAGCGTCAGCATCCGTCCGTGCAGCCCTTGGCCGACGGGGCCTTGACGCCAGTAAAACCGGCTTCTGCCAGCGAAACGGTGAGTCGTATGCAGTAGCGGCTAAATAGCATCATTGAACCGTGTGTCACGGTCATTGCCACCTACACTCATTCGAGAGGGCGGCTGTAACCGGCTCGATACCAGAACGCCAGGGCATCCCCATGCAACGACTGGAAGAACAGAAAACATCGGCACCGAACCTCGCGCTGGCGGCCATCAAGAGCTGGGGCGGGCAGTTCAATCTGCTGCGCTGGTTTTCGCTGGCGAGTTTTTTCATCATCGCGGCCGTGGCGCTGGGGCTGGGCTACATCTCCACGCGTTTCGTGGTCACCGAAAGCGTGGAGCGTGACGCGCTGCTCACCGCGCAATTCGTGCAGGCCATCGGCGATGCGGAAATGCGCCACGCCAACATCACGCCGCAGCGGACCATGGGCGAGATGCTCGACCCGCGCCAGGATCACAGCTATCCCGACGTTGATCTGCTGGCTCATGCAATGGCCCGTGCCGAGTTTCTCGATCATGTCGAACACCTGCCCGACGTTTTGCTGGCCACGGTGTATGCCCTGGACCGCACAATCATCTGGTCGACCAATCCTGAGCTGATCAACGTCAGGATCGAAGATGACGACGAACTGGACGAGTCTTTCGAAATGAAAGTGCCGGTGTCCTCCAGCTATCACAAGATCGACGATGAAAAACCCGAGCAGCGGCTGTCCCGCGAACCCAAATACCTGTTCATCGAAAACTACATCCCGATGTTCAACGCCGACAAAAGCAAAGTCATCGCCATGGTCGAGATCTACAAGGAACCGGCGGATCTGGTGGACCGCATCGACCGTGGATTCGCCTCGATCTGGGCCGCGACCATCCTCGGCGGTGCGGTGATTTACCTCGGGTTGTTCTGGATCGTGCGGCGCGCCTCGAGCCTGTTGCAGAGCCAGCAGCAGCAACTGATCAGCAATGAAACCTTTGTCGCTCTGGGCGAGATGTCTTCGGCGGTGGCCCACAGCCTGCGCAACCCGCTGGCGACCATTCGTTCCAGTGCCGAGCTGGCCCAGGAAATCGCCAGCCCGGGGGCACAGCGCAACATCGGCGACATCATCAGCCAGGTTGACCGCATGTCGCGCTGGGTTCGCGAACTGCTGGTGTCGTTGCGCCCGATGAGTGACGACGGCGAGGCGGTGGACCTGCTGGCGGCGGTCGAGGACACCCTGGGGGCGTTTGACGCGCTGATCCGGCGCAATGGCGTCGAAGTGCGATTCACGCCACAGAATTGCCCGCCGGTCGTCAGCCAAAAGGTGCTGCTCACGCAAATACTCAATAGCCTGTTTGCCAACGCCCTGGAAGCGATGCCCAGAGGCGGCGTACTCAGTGTCGAGATTGAAACGGCGCAGTCCGGTCAGGTGCGCATGACCCTGAGCGATACCGGCAAAGGCATGAGCGCGCAGCAGCAACAACAGGTGTTCAAACCGTTTTTCACCACCAAGCAGGGCGGCCTCGGGGTCGGCCTGGCGCTGGTCAAGCGAATCATGGAGCGGTTTCAGGGTTCGGTCGTGCTGACAAGCCGCGAGCAGGAAGGAACCCGCGTCAGTCTCAACTTTAGAGTGGCATCGGGAGGGGAATATGGAACACAGCATTCTGCTGGTCGAGGATGACGAACTGTTGGCCGAAAATATTCAGACCTACCTGGAGCGCAAAGACTTCGAGGTGACGGTCTGCCACTCGGCCGAGGACGCGCTGGGGCAACTGGAAAGCTTCATGCCGGACATCGTCCTGACCGACAACTCGCTGCCGGGCATGAGCGGTCACGATCTGATCCAGAAGCTGCGCATCAGCGCGCCGGACCTGAAAGTGATCATGATGACCGGCTACGGCAACGTCGAAGACGCGGTGGTCGCAATGAAGGAGGGCGCCTTTCATTACGTCACCAAACCGGTTGCGCTGCCGGAACTCAAACTGCTGCTGGACAAGGCCCTGGCCACTGAGCGGATGGAGCGCACGCTGTCGTTCTACCAGGAGCGCGAGGCGCAGAAATCCGGGGTGCAGGCGCTGATCGGCGAGTCAGCGCCGATGCTGCATCTGAAGAACACCATCGCTCAGTTGCTCGACGCCGAGCGGCGCATGGCCAACGGCGATCTGCCGCCGGTGCTGGTGGAGGGCGAAACCGGTACCGGCAAGGAGTTGGTGGCCCGCGCGCTGCATTTCGACGGCGCGCGCAGCAAAGGCCCGTTCATTGAATTCAACTGCGCGTCGATTCCGGCCAACCTGGTGGAATCGGAATTGTTCGGCCACGAGAAAGGCGCGTTCACCGATGCCAAGGACCGCCGGGTCGGGCTGGTGGAAGCCGCTGATGGCGGCACGCTGTTTCTCGATGAAATCGGTGAAATGGATCTGGTGCTCCAGGCCAAGCTGCTGAAGCTGCTGGAGGATCGCACCATTCGCCGGGTCGGCTCGGTGAAGGAGCGCAAGGTGAACCTGCGGGTGATCAGCGCCACCAATTGCAACCTTGAACAGATGGTTCAGCAGGGCAAGTTCCGCCGTGATCTGTTTTTCCGGCTGCGGATCATTTCGATCAAGGTCCCGCGCTTGTACGCCCGTGGCGAAGACATCCTGCTGCTGGCCCGGCACTTTCTTGCCAGCCACGGCAAACGCTATGGCAAACCGAACCTGCATTTCAGCGACCAGGCCGAAGAGCTGCTGCTCAGTTACACCTGGCCGGGCAACGTGCGCGAACTGCGCAACATGCTCGAACAGACCGTGCTGCTGGCGCCAAACGACACCATCGCCGCGCATCAACTGAACGTGTGCATGAGCCTGTGCGATGAGCTGCCACCGCAACATCAGCACGAGGTGCAGCACCCGCACTTCGAACCGCGCCCGGCGAGCAACACCGAATCGATGAACCTGCCGGAAGTCGAGCGCGACATGGTGCGCAAGATGCTCGACAAGACCGACTGGAACGTCACCAAATCGGCGCGCCTGTTGGGCCTGAGCCGCGACATGCTGCGCTACCGCATCGAAAAGCTCGGCCTCGCGCGGCCGGACAAGCGTCAGTGGTAAACGGCGGTGTTGCGTGGATTCGGCGGGCTCAGGCATTCGAGCACGCACGTCGGGTCGAGCACTTCGTCGTTGACGTAAATGCCGCGTTCGGCATCGTAGGTGCGGATGAATACCCGCACCGTCGCATCGGCTACGGTCGGCAACTGCGAGTCATGGAACACATGGCGATCCGGGATGACGATGAAATCCTGTGGCGGCGTGTCATCGAACGGCCGGGGCGGCTGGGCCGACAGCGACGGTGGAGCAGGGTGGGCAAAGGGCTGGTCCGCCCCGTAGTAGTTGAAGTTGCTGTCCAGCGCCTGTGCCTGGGTGGCGGCGAGCAGACAGGCGGACAACAGCAGTCGATTGAACATTCCCATGGCAGCACCTGTGGAAGCGGATTTCCCCAAGGCTATTAACTATAGCTGCCCATCGAAGCAGGCGTTGTTGCAGGCGTCGGCGGCTTACAAGTTCGCAACAACCTGTTGCGTGCGGCTGAACTAGACTCGGGCCGCTCAATTGTGAGCATCCCCCGGAGTGCGCCATGGAAGTGCCAAACAATAAAAACGCCGTCGAGAGCAATCGTCAGGCGTGGAATGATTCCGCCCGTCATCATCAGGACTCGCCCGATTGGCAGGCCTTGCTGACCGAGGTTACGCAGGCGGATTTTTCCTGCCTCGACGACACCCTGCGCGGTTTGCTCGAGCAGGTCGGTGTCGATGGCAAAGACGTCGTGCAACCGGGTTGCAACAACGGCCGCGAAAGCCTGTCACTGTTCGCCCTCGGCGCACGGAGCGTGGTCGGTATCGATCAGTCGAGCGCGTTTCTCGAACAGGCCCGCGAACTGAACAAGCGTTCGCCGCACAACGCCGAATTCATCGAAGCCGATATTCATCATTTGCCTGAATCGCTGTGCGGCCGTTTTGACGTTGCACTGATCACCATCGGCGTCCTCAACTGGATGCCCGACATCGGCGAATTCTTCCGCCACGTCGCCTCGACCCTCAAACCGGGCGGACAACTGGTGATCTACGAAACCCACCCGTTCCTGGAAATGGTCGACCCCGAGGCCGAAGACCCGTTTCGTCTTGCCAGCTCGTATTTCCGCGAAGAACCGTTCGTGCAGGAGGAGCCGATCGTCTACGTCGGCAAGGTCGAACAGCCGGCGGCGAAGTCTTACTGGTTCGCGCACACACTGGGCGCGATCTTCACCGCCGCCCTCGAGGCCGGCCTGAACATCACGCACTTCAAGGAATACCCGCACTCGAACCGGGAAGAAGTGTATGACCAGTACCAGAACCGCGAGGCGCAGATGCCGATGTGTTTTACGTGGGTGGGGGTGAAGCGCTGAGGCAGCTACAAGAGGGGAAGGCGAGAGGCGCTGTCTCTTTTTCGGTGAGTCGGATACGGGCTTGCGTCACGTATCCGATTGCTCGAAACAACTCTTCGTCGTCACCTTCTGCCAGTACCTGAGAGAGGTACTCACGGATGGCATTCAGATCAACCAGCAGTGCCGTCATTTCAAAATCGGATGTGTTTTGTTCCATCGGTTTGTCTCTGCGTTTCTGCATGAATGTATTCATTCACATGATTGCGAGCAGCCAGATGGAGCCGAAACTGAATGTCGCTGGTTCCTGTACGAGCGTAGGAAGATTCTGCGGCGCCGTCCCGGCCGCCGCAGGTTAAACCCGTCAAGCCTGCGCAGCCGCCGTCACCACCGGCCGTCCCGGCTTGCGCAGCGGATCGAGGCGTGAGCCCTCATAGCGCGTTTCGCGGAAGAAGCGCCATTTGCCGAACAGGCAATAGACGTGGGTGACGCGGCCCTGTTCGTGGTAGCCCATGCGGATGTGCAGTTTCAGCGCGGGAATGTTGTGGGTTTCGCAGACGTCCACCACCTTGTTGCAACCCTGGGCGGCCATGGCTTCCCAGAGGGCGACCTGCACGTCCACCGACAGGCTGCTGCCGAAGTAGGCGCGAATCATTTCACCGCCGAACTCGAAGAACTCGCCGGGTTTGACCGGGAAGGTGCAGCCGTAATAGTGGCGGTCGTGGTAGTCACGAGTGCTGCCCCAGATAAATCCGACCGCGTGGCCGTCGGCATCCAGGTACATGTGCCCGGTGTGGCCCTCGTTGGCCAGCTCGGCCATGGTCTGCACCCGGTCACCGAAGTGTTTGGCGAACGCGCCGGCATTCTGTGCGGTGATGTCGACCTTGCGCAGGCCGTCGTAGGGGCGCAGCTTGTGCGGCGGTACCGGGCTGACCAGGTCGCGCTCCATCCACAACAGCTCCCAATGGAAGAACACGTAGCGTTTCCACAACGTGCCGAAAGTACGGCCCAGGCCTTTTTGCTTGATACGTTCACGCAGCTTTTCAATGACGCTCATGATGCCCTCCGAGGCCGGAGCCCGGGTGTTGTGGATGACGCTGTTGTGGGTATAGATCAAGCCGGCAAGTTCATGTCAAAGCGCCAGCTTTGAAAATATTGCAAGTTGTGTAACGGTTCAGATCGCTTCGGCACCCCGCAAAAAATCCTTGTTCAGATCGGCATAGGAAACCCGTGGAACCCCCGTCAGCCGCTGCTCTAGCAAGCGGCTCAGGGACTCTTCGGGTGGCAGATAGGCGTCACCGAAATCCGCCCCGAGCTGGTTCGGATGGGCGACGATTTCCAGCACGCCGTCGGTCGGCGCGGGGGCGTTGCGCAGGTCCACCGGGGTGCAGACGTAATCGGCCGTGGCCCCGGCCAGACCTTGCAACCGACGGTTGAGCAAACCCTTGAACACGCGTTTGGGCAGGCTGAGGTTTTGCCCCAGGTTGCGCGCCAGGCGCACGGGCACACCTTGATGGGCGGCGAAGCGCGCGACGATCTCGCCGATCGGCCAGATGTTGTGCACGTGCTGATGCGAATCGAGGTGGCTGGGACGCACGCCGTGATCGACGCAGCGCTGCCACTGCGCCTGCAATTCTTCCTGCACCGCCTCGCGATCTTCCCGGCCCAGCCACAGGCTGTGGCGAGGCAGGTTGAGGTCGAACACGCCGTGGCTGTCGCAGAAGGTGCGGCGCTCGACAATGGCCCGGCTCAAGGGACGGCCGTAGGTCAGGTTGAAATGCAGGCCGATCCGGCCCTCCAGCAGCGGCAGCCGGGCCATGGCGCAGGCCGCTTCGAACGCCGGCATGTTGGCCATGGCGGTGGCGGAACTGATGACCCCGGCCTGGAACGCACCGAGGATCACCGCGTTTTCGTTCGGGCTCAGGCCGAAATCGTCAGCGTTGACTATGACTTGGCGAGGCATGTTCGCCCTCCTTGCCGGGGTTGATCACAGGTGTCGCAATGGCAGCCGCTTTGGCCGCCGCACGCTTCGCCCGCCATTGTTGCAACGCAGGTTTGAGCCGGTGCCAGGCGCGCAGCCCGAGCCCCAGCAACAGGCCGCTCGGGCGCCACGAGTAGAAACTCCAGCGCCAGTGCTCCAGTTGCCCGGTCATGCGTTCGTGCAGTTGATGGCTGGAATTTTCCAGGCTGACCCGCGAGGCATCGATCCAGCGCCAGTTGTCGTCCAGCCCCCAGCGAATCCATTCCTCCAGCAACACCCGGCCGCTGCCCAGATCGGCGTATTGCGGCAGGAAGGCGAGGTTGTAATCGTAGAGTCGACCTTGTTCGAACAGGCCGAGCCGATAGCTGATGCAGCGTCCGTCCAGTTCCAGCATCACCACGCGCACCCGATCCGAAGCGGCGAGGGCGGTGAAGGCGTTTTCCATGTAGCGGCGGCTGCGGTCGCTGGCAAAGATTCCGACGCCTTCGTCACCTTTCCAACTGACCGCTTCGACTTCGCTGATGGCCTGCAACAACGGGCCCATGCTGGTCGCGTCGGGCGTGATTCGTCGGACTTCGGCGCCGCACGCGGCAATCCGCTTGCGCGCCCGGCGCAGTTTGTAGCGCGGATCGCCCGAGACTTCCTGGCGGTCAGCCTCGCTGATCAGGTGCACCGGCACCCGGCAGCTCAAGCGACGTTCGCCGGTGGAGCTGTGGGCCATCCATTCGGTGAGCACGCTTTCGGCGCCGACCGGCTCGGCAATTTCGTTGAGTTGCAGCAGGGCGTGGGGCACTCGCTGGCGAATCAGCCGCAGCGCCTGGCGCATGTCTTCGGCGTTCAGCAGTGATAACAGCGCCAGGCGATCGGCCAGGGGATAACCCAGGTGATGCACCACCCGAAAAGGCAATCCGAAAAACCGCTCACGGCTCGCCACCAGCGGCAGGCACAGGCGCAACTCGTCCGCTTCCCAACCCAGCAATACGTGCAGCTGCTCATGCGTGTCGAGCGCCTGCTCTGCCGCACACAGCCAGTCGAGGCTGTTGAACGGCGTGTGGTCCGTCACCCGCAGGCGCAGCGCTTCATAGGCCGCCGCCGGGAAGTCGGGTGCGTACAACGAAGTGCGCCATTCGAATCGCGCCATAGGTTCAGGTCACCGTTGCTGTGACAGGTGGACGGGAAGGTTTGCGCAGCGCTTCCAGGCGCGAGCCGCTGTAGCGGGTTTCGCGGTAGAAGCGCCAGCGGCCGAACAGTTTGTAGATGTTCATGATCCGGCCCTGTTCGGTATAGCCCATGCGCAGGTGCAGCTTGAGCGCCCGGATGTTGTGGAATTCGCAGACGTCGACCACCTTGTCGCAGCCCTGGGCGGCCATGGCTTTCCAAAGTTCCAGTTGCAGATCCACCGACAGCTCTGTGCCCCAATACGAGCGGGTCAGTTCGCCGCCGAACTCGAAGAACTCGCCGGCTTTCACCGGAAACAGGCAGCCGTAGTAGTGACGGTCGAAGTAGTCCCGGGCGCTGCCCCAGATGAACGCCACCGCATGGCCCTGATCGTCCAGGTGCATGTGCCCGGTGTGATGTTCCCGGGCCAGTTCCGCCATGGTGCCGACGCGGTCGCCGAAGTGGCGGGCGAAGGCGCTGACGTTGCCCGGGGTGATTTTCACCACCCGCAGCGGCGGGTAAGGCTTGAGGCTGTGGGGCGGCACCGGACTGACCAGGTCGCGCTCCATCCACAGCAGTTCCTGATGAGAAAAGACGTAGTGTTTCCAGACCTTTTTCACGGTGGCAGTGAGTCCTTTCTGCCGTAGGTTTTCAGTCAGTTTGCGCAGCATGTTCATGGTCGTTGCTCCTGATGGCGAGTCATCGCGCGGCCAGGGGCCAGCGCGGCCGGACATCAACGGGGCGGTCATGAGGCGCTCCAGCTCAGGGCAAACAGGGTCTGTCCCGGCAGTTCGAAGCGCACGCGGCCGTCCTGGCAGCGAAATGGTGCGTCGCGGCTGCGGTTGTCGGCGCCGAAGTAGCGCAGCGCGCCGTTGTTCAACGGGCATTTGGCGCCCGCCAGGTCGACACGCTGCAAACGCGTGCCCTTGTTCACACCAAGCAAGCCGCGCTGATCATCGCCGGCCATCGCCAGCACATCGACTTCGAACGCGTCGTTCTCCAGCCACAGCACGTTGTGCAGCCAGTGCTGCTGGATGAACTGCTGGGCCAGGCCCACCGGTTTCAACTCGAAGCGGTCATCGCCCAGCACCCGCAACATGCCTTTGGGGTATTGCGGCTCATCGGCGGCCTGGAACCAGTTGAGCATGGTCAGCAAACCGTCCTGAGACGCGTTGATCACCACCGAAGCCCACCACAGCGAGGTGAAGTGGGTTTCCTGATCGTAGGGGCTCAGGCTCGAGCCGCTGGACAGGTTGGTCTGGTCCAGCAACAAGGCCTTGCGCGGCTGGCCCTTGGCATCGAGGCCAACCAGATCCGCCGCGCGGCGCACGCTGTCGCGGTACACGCGGGTGGCGAGCAGGTCGCGAATCATCCATTCGTGCCAGGCCAGCGCATCGACCTGATCGGCGGATTCACCGAGCAGGCGCCGGGCCCAGTCGATGCCACGCTTGTTCGCCGCGTTATCGGCGAACGGTCCGTTGATCAGCCGTGAACTGGCCGGCATCGCGATGCGCACGCCGGCCCTGGCATTGGCCGGATCGCTGCGCACCTGCCGGGCCATGCTGGTGAAGATCGAACGGTATTGCTCGTAGCTCGAATAATTCAGGTTGGGCTCGTCGGCGAACCCGATGTAGTGCGTGCCTTTGCCGCCCAGCGCCCGGGTGCTGGCGAGCCAGGCGTCGAGGCCGTTGTTGCTTTGCACGTCGGCGCGCAGATCGGCCTGACGCTGACTGCCGGCGAGCAAGGTGATGTCCTGACGAATGCCGAACCGGTCCTGATAGACCTGGCGAAACGCATCTTCAAAGTGCGGGTTTCTTGCCGTCACGTCGACGAACGTGTAGTAACTGGCGGCCGTCGGTTTCAGTGCATCGAGCACCGGATGACTGGCGGGCGGCGGCATCACGTAGGGCAGGGCGATGCCCAGGTCCGGGGTGCGGCCGAGGACTTTGTCGTGCAGGGTCAGGCGCGTCTGGCCGTCGTCTTCTCGCAGCGGTTTGAGCTGTTGCGGGGTCTGAGCGAACAGATTGGCCGTGCCGTCGAGCCAGAATGCTGCTTTGCCGCTGCCTTGCAGACGCAGGCGCCAGACCTGCTCGCGCTGACTGACGGGCAGCGCGAGCTGATCGAACTGCCAATAGGCGCGATAGGGTTTCAGCGCCAATGTCAGAGGCTGTCCATCGCCGACCCGCTGCGCTTGCAGGGCGCTGACCCCGCCGTGAAACTTGCCCGCCAATATCGCGTGCTCACCGGCGGCGACCTTGAAATACAGCTCATCGCCGTTACGGGTTTCCGCACTGAAATGCACCTTGGCCGGGGCGAACAGCGCCACGGTGTTTTCGTCGTGCTCGACCCGGTAACTGCGGAAGCTGTAGCCGGGGATCTCCAGCTGATAACTCGCGGCGCCCGGCGCCAACGGCCAGCTCTGGCTGCCACGGGTTTCACTGGCCTTGATGAAGCGCTCGCCCTGCAATTGGCCCCGGCCGTCGAGCAGGTAAATATGCTCTTCGTTGGCCTCCGCCTGCCACGCCGGCGCCCAGCGCACGGTCACCGTGTCGGGGCGATCCGCTTGCAGGTACAGACTGCCGTCGCGAATGTCGCCCCAACGCATAGACGCCGCGAAGGCGTCCAGCGACAGGCCGAGACCGAGCAGCAGGGCCAGGCCTTTCATGCTGCCTTCCGACGCTGCAACATCAGCCACATCGGTGTGAGGTCGCTGGGCAGAATGATCAGGGTTTGCCAGAACGCCACGCCGCTCAGCCGGCAGTACAACACCAGCATCGCCACGGTCACCGCCAGATAGGCAATCGATGACGCCGCCGCCGCGCCGACGATGCCGTAGGCCGGAATCAGCAGCAGATTCAGCGCAAGGTTGAGCAGCGCGCCAAGCCCCATCATCAGCGACACCGTGCCGGGGCGGTTCTTGCCGATCAGGTCCAGGCGCAGGATGCTCGCGTAGCACAGGCCCAGCAGCCCCGGCAGCAAGGCCAGCAGCGCCGGATACGCCGGTTGGTAGGCGACGCCGAACAGGGTGACGATCAGCCATTCGCCGATCACGGCCATGGTCAGGCAGGCGCCGAGCATCACCGTGGCGGTCAGGCGCAGCGCAAGCGGGGTGACCTTGTCCATGCCTTCGTCCTGTTGCAGCAGGCGTTTCATCAGCGGCGTGGTCACCGCTTCCGGAACGATCAACAGCAATTCGGCGGCGGCGCTGGCCATCGCGTAATGCCCGAGGGCGGTGCTGCCGAGCAGGGCGCCGATGAACAGGTAATCGGAACGCAGGATCACTTGCTGGAACAGCAGATCCGGGTGGCTGCGGGCACTGAAGCGCAGCAGTTCGTTCTGGCTGGCGCGATCCCATTGCAGCTGCAACGGCTGCGCGCGTTTGAGCCACAGCCAGCCGACCAGCACTACTAGGCTGATGCCGGCCAGCCAACTGATCAGCGCCGCTTCCAGGGCCGCTTCTTTCCACATCCAGAACAGCGCGAGAAACAGCAACAGCGGCGCCAGGGATTCCACCAGCCGCAAGGCATTGAACGCGACCACGCCGCCGGACGCATTGTGCAAGGTCAGCAGGCCGCTTTTGAGCACGGTCAAC
Source organism: Candidatus Pseudomonas auctus (assembly GCF_048654275.1). Classification (NCBI taxonomy): domain Bacteria; kingdom Pseudomonadati; phylum Pseudomonadota; class Gammaproteobacteria; order Pseudomonadales; family Pseudomonadaceae; genus Pseudomonas; species Candidatus Pseudomonas auctus. Next base: position 466,842 of record NZ_JBJYZK010000004.1, read on the forward strand.
GGCACCGCCAGCAGCAACAGCCACGCCAGCAGACCGAGCTGCATCGTCACGTCCAGTTCACTGCCGAACTCGCGCACCAGCGCCACCACCAGCAAGGTCAGCAGACCCGCCAGCAAACAACCGAACACCAACACTTGAGCCAGTAGCAAACCCATCGGCCGCTGCTTGGCGGCCTGATAACCGACCGCCGAATTCAACCCGCCGCTGGTGGCGGCGCTGATCAGATCGGGCAGGGTGCTGAGCAGGGCGAACAGGCCCCGTTCGCTGGGCCCGAGGATTCGCGCCAGCAGCACATTCCTCAGCAGGCGCAGGGCGATCATCGCCAGTTTGGTGCCCATGCTCAGCGCCAGATGCTTGAGGTAACTGCTTCGACTCATGGTCGCGCCCCGCGATAGATCCGCCACGACAGCAGTTGCGGATTGCGCGCGGTGCGCTGGCTGACGCCGAAGCGTGGCAGGTTCAGCGGATCACCGGTGCCGCGATAGAGGCCGCTGCCGGTACCGAGGGCGAACGGGTAATCGTGATTGGCGATCTGTTCGCGCACCCGCTCATCGTTGTCGCCGTTGGGGTAGCAATACACCGGCAGCGGCCGGTTGCAGCCATTGAGCAGGGCATCGCGGCTGCGGCTGATTTCTTCGCCCAGGCGCACATCGTCAAGGCCGGTGAGGATGGCGTGACTGGCGCCGTGGGGGCCGAAACGCACCAGCCCCGACGCTTCCATCGCCCGCACCTGATGCCAGTCCAGCGCTTGTGGCAACGACTCCTGCGGACACTCGTCGGTCAGGCGTTCGAGTCTCTTCGGATCGAGCGCCTTGAGGCTTTGCAGATAATGCAACAGGGTCAGACTGCGGCGATTCACATCAATGTCATCCAGCAGCACCGGCACGGGATGGTGGATCGACTGCAAATATTCGATCAGGTGCATGCGCGGCTTTTCGCCGTGGCTGCCCCACAGGGTTTCGCCGATGCTTTCCCACCAGAAGCGCTGACGGCTGCCGATGAAATCGGTGGAGAGAAAAATGCTCGCCGGCACCTGATGTTTCTGCAGCAGCGGGAAGGCGTTGGCGGCGTTGTCGCGCCAGCCGTCGTCGAAGGTCAATGCCACTTGCGGACGCTCGGTGCGCAAGGCATTGGGTTGCAGGATCTCCATCAGCGGCACGCAATCGAAATGCTTGCGCAGCCACACCAGCAAGTGTTCGAAGGCCTTGGGCCCGACGCACAGTTCGTTGCGGTGCGGCAGGTCGGCGGCGCGGTCGTTGGACAGCACCCGGTGGAGCATCAGGATCACGCCGGCGCCGTGCAGCTGGTTGCGCCCCACGGACGAGTTGAGATAGAGCCAGCCGCTGGTGCGTTTAATCAGTTGCTTGATCGCCATGGCTCGATCCCTCTCAACGGTTTTGGTCAGGGTTCCATTGGGCATAACGCTGGCCGCGCAGGAACTGCCACAGGCCGATGCTCATGCCCGCCAGTGTCACCAGCAGGAACGCCGCAAGGCGGAACGGCTTGGGCAGGCGGTGTTGCGAATCCAGCAGGCCGGCAATCGCGATGGCATAGCCGACCACTTGCGCGATCAGGCTCAGGCGATAGAAACCGTGCTCTTGCCACAGCCAGAAATTGCTCAGCAGCAGCGGCAGCAACAGAATCGGCGCCAGGCGCCGGATCAACTTGTGGCTGATCAACGCAATCGAATACAGCCCATGCTTGAACGGATTGAGCAGCTCGCTGCGTTGCGCCAGGCTTTGCAGGCCGCCGACGGTGACCCGCTGGCGCCGGCGGAATTGCTTGTCGGCTTCGTCCACGCCGTGGTCGATCACCTGAGCTTCGGGCACGTAGACGATGCGTTTGAATTTCACTGGCGCACAGGTGCTGATGAAGAAGTCGTCGTTGACCTCGGCCGGCACGTTCTCGAACAGTTCGCGGCGCAGGGCGAGCAGGGCGCCGTCGGCGGAGACCATGCAGCCGGTACGGTTCTCGACCCTGCGCAGCCAGCCTTCGTAGTGCCGATAAAGGCTGTCGCCGATGCTCAAACCGCCGCCGGTGACCGGAATCACCATGTGCCCGGCGCAGGCGCCGACCTGCGGATCGCTCAGCGGCGCCAGCAGGTAGCCGAGGGTTTCCCGCGACCATTGGTTGTCGGCGTCGGTGAATACCAGAATGTCGCCCGTAGCCAGCGCCGCGCCGGCATTCAGCGTGGCGGCCTTGCCCTGGCGGGGCAGGTCGAGCACGGTGATTCGCGGGTCGACGACCTTGTGTGCAAAAGCCACGGTGTCGTCAGTGGAACCGTCGCTGGCCAGAATGATTTGCAGGGTCGCCGGCTGATAATCCTGGGACAGCAGCGAGCGCAGCTTGTGTTCGATGTGCCGCGCCTCGTTGTGGGCGGCGATCACGATGCTGACGTTCAGCGGCGGAGCCGGGCTGTGGCGCCACGCCGGAAACAGCGGCGCCAGCAGCGTCAGCAGCAGCGGGTAGCCGACATAGGCGTAGGCCGGCAGCAGCAGGCACATCCAGAAAATGAATTCAGCCACGGGCAGGCCTCCTGGCGTTCCAATGACACAGACTGAGAATGAACGCGGCGCCCGCCAGGTGCAGGCGCAGCCAGTGCAGACCCCACAGTTGCAGGGTCAGGCAGACGTTGTGGTGCTTGGCGCTCTGGCGCACGCTGAGCACCAGCCCCGGCACCAGCGTCAGCATCACCATGATCGCGGCGTGATGGGGAAAGCCGTCGAGCAGCGCGGAGATCGCCAGGAAATCGAGAATCCAGACCAGGATCGACAGCATCGGAAACCGCAACAGGCGCAGGCTGAAACCATGGCTGCGCAGCAGTTGCAGGTGACTGCCCTGGCGCCACAGTTCCTTGCCCATCCACTCGCGCCAGTTCATTTCGTAACCCCAGTGCAGCGCGACGTTCTCATTGATCGACAGCAGTCGGGCGCCGTGCTCGCGCAGGCGCAGGGTGAATTCCTTGTCTTCGCCGGTGCGCAGGGTTTCGTTGAAACCACCGACCTTGTCGAACCAGCGCCGGCGCATCAACAGGTTGGCACTGGGCAGCCAGTCGACGACGTGACTGGTGTGGGTGCTCGGGCGCAAGGTCCGGCGCTGCCAGGCAGTGGCGTACCACGGCGCGGCGGCGGGGGTATGCAGGTCGAGACCGAAGACATCGGCCTGGCCACTGGCTTCGATGTCGAACAATGGGCGCAGCCAGTCTTCCGGCATTTCGATGTCGGCATCGATGAACGCCAGCCATTCCCCGGTGGCGATGGCGGTGCCACGATTGCGCAACGCGCCGATCAGCAGGCCTGGCATCACCAGTACGTGGGCTCCGAACTGCCGGGCGATCTGCGGCCCTTCGTCGCTCGAACCATTGTCGACGACGATCAGTTCACACTCGGCATCCGCCGCGTGCGCCGCTTTTTGCGCGGCCAGCAAGGTGCGACCGATGTGTCGGGCCTCGTTGTACATCGGAATGACGATACTGATCCGGCTCATGCCCTGCTCTCCGTCAGCGGTGCCTGCTCGGCTTTGAGGCGCAAGACGCTGGTCATGGCGAGCATGATCCACACGTATTTCTGATTCGGCGCGCTGAGGAACATCAGGAACAGCGTCAGCGACAGAAAACTCACCCCCAGATGGGTCATCAGATCCGCCTGTTGCCAGTCACGTCGCAACATCCACGCCTTGCGCGCGCGCGCCAGGTTGTACAGACCCAGCGCGAGCATGCCGACGAACATCAGGCCGGCAGGAACCCCCAGCTCACTGAAGATTTCCAGGTAGGTGTTATGCGCCCGGCGATACAGGTCGCCGATCTTGCGGTTGGCGGAAAACGCCTTGGCGTAGCCGGTGGTGGCGTAGTGCAGCGGAAAGGTGCCGGGGCCGGAACCGAGCAGCGGGTTCTCGCGGATCATCTGGCCACCGACCACGATGTACGAGGCACGGCGACCGAGGGATTCGTCGTTGTGGCCCTTGGCGCCGGCGCTCAACACGCTGAGGGACTGGATGCGCGCGATGTAACCGGCGGGCATCGCGTAGATTGCCAGCGGAATCACGATCGCCGCACCGAGCATGGCAAACCCCAGATGACGCGGGCGAATCCGCGCCAGTTGCGCGCGGTAGTGCCAGCAACCGATCACCAGACTCAAGGCCAGCACCACCAGCCCGGAGCGCGATTCGGTCTTGGTCATGCCGCCGAGCAACAGCAGGCAGCAACCGCCCCAGAACAGGCGATGCAACAGGTTCGGGCTGCGGATGACAAGCAATAGTCCCAGCGGAATGGCGAAGGCGATGAGCAGGGCGAAAGCGTTGGGGTCTTCGAGCAGGCCGGCGGCGCGGCCCTGATCCTGGAATTTGCTGGAGAACATGGCCATGGCGCAGGTCGTGCTGACGGCCAGGGTCACCAGTCGGGCGAACAGGTCGAGGTTCAGCTCGCGGCCGATCAGCAGGGTGATGACAAACAGAATCAGGCCGACGCTGATTTCCCGCAGATGACCGAGCGACATGCCCATGTCATCGGTGTTGAGCAGGCTCAGAAAGTACAGAACCATGAAGGCGATCAGGAAGCGCCAGATATTGCTGCGCAGGCGATCCGAGGGAATCTGGTGCATCGCCAGTTGCAGCATCAGGATCACCGCCAGCGAAGCGCCGATCAGCTTGCTGCCCGACAGTGAACTGTCCTTGAAGAAACCCTCGAACGGCACCAGGGCGGCGATACCGAGCAGGCCCCAGGTCGGTTTGCGGTACAGCACTGCGAATCCGACCAGGCCGATGACTGCGCCTGGCGCCAGATAGGGCCAGGGACTGGCCAGCAGAGCGATGCAGGCCAGCCCCAGCAGACTGACGATCGAGAGCGGGAAAATCATGCGCGTGCCTCCCGTGCCGTGCGGATGTACAGCTGCGACCAGCGTTCGGCCAGGGCCTTGAGGTCGTAGCGGTCCTGTTGCGTGCGTTTTGCGTTGTCGCGCAGTTGCCGCGCGAGGCCAGGCTCGGACAGCAACGTGTCGAGCTGGCGGGCGAGGGCGGCGCTGTCGGTGGGGGCCGCAAGCAAACCGTTGTGGCGATGCTCCAGCACGTCGGGAATCCCGCCGACGCCGAACGCCACCACCGGCACCCCGGCCTGCATCGCTTCCAGCAGAATCATCGGCGTGCCTTCGGTGCGCGAGCTGATCACCAGCGCATCGAGTTGTTGCCACCAGGGGCGCATGTCGGTCTGGTAACCCGGCAGGCGGATGCGCTGCTGCAATCCGGCGGCGTCGATCCTTGCCTGCAAGTCTTCGCGTTCCGGGCCGTCGCCGAGCATCACCGCGTCGAGTTGCGGGTGCTGGTGACACAGCGGGATCAGCGCGTCGAGAAACAGATCCGGGCCTTTCTCACTGCTCAAGCGCCCGACGTAACCGGCGAGCCAGCGTGGTCCTGGGGCATCGCAAGGCAGGGCGGCCGCTGCCGGCAATCCGTTGGGGATCACCTGCAATTTTTCCGCGCGTACGCTGGCCTGACGGTGCAACACCGCGATGCTTTCGGCGACACACACCACCCGATCCACCGACGCCGTGCGGCATAGTTGCAGGCTCAGCCAGGTGTAGAACTTCTGCTTGCGGCTGCGCGGGGTGAAGCCGTGTTGGGTAATGACCAGCGGCAGGCGCAACAGCGTGGCGCCGACCCAACCGAACAACAGCCCTTTGAAATTGTGAGTGTTGATCAACGGACGTTCACTGCGCCGCTGACGCAAGTGCCGCAGCAGGGCACCCAGCCCCGCGCAGCCTTGCGCATCAACGCCAGCCTCGCGAAAGCGCGCGATCAGTTCCGGCGGCGCATCGAGGAACAGCACCTGGTGCTGCCCCGGCGTCGCCAGGCAATGATCGAGCAACATCCGCTCGGCACCATAGAACCCGCCGCTGCTGAGCAAATGCATGATCGGCAGCGCGGTGTTCTGGGTAGGGGACGTGTTCAATTGCGCACCCAGTGCACGAAGCTCGGCACGGTCCAGTTCTTGTGCGGGTTGCTCGGCTGCGCGTTCTGGTCGTTGATCACCAGCAGCACCGGCAGGCCCAGCTCGTGGCTGATTTGCGCCGGGTGTTTGAAGCGGTGATCGAAGAACTCACGCACGTAGACCAGTGCAATCGCCAGCAGCAAACCGGTGAACAGTCCGAACGGAATGATCAGCATCGGCTTGGGGAACGCCGGTTCGGTCGGTTCGAACGGCGGGCTCAACACCCGGGCGTTGGACAGGTCATCGCTCAGCGAACGGGTGGTGCTGCTTTCGGCAAAACGCTGGGCGTAGGTCGAGAACGCGGCGTGCAGGGCATCGATCTCGGTATCCATTTGCCGCAGCTTGCTCTGGGTTTGCTGCAGCTCGTGGATACGGTTCTTGAACTCGGCGATGCGCGCGGTTTTCTGATCGATCACCTGCTGGACCACCGCCAGATCGTTGGTGCGCTCCTGGATGCGGTTGCTCACCACCTTGAGGAACTGCTGGCGAGTGCGGGCAATCTGCTCGCGGGTCAGCAGCATCGGCTCGCTGCCCGGCTGGAAAACCGCCAGATCGTTCATGTAGCGGCTGACCTGGGTGGTCAGTTGCTCGCCCATCTGTTTGATTTCCCGATCCTCGAACGCCACGTTGTCGACGGTGGTAGTGAAGGTGTAGGGGAAGGTGTAGTCGTTGAGTTTGCTGTTACTGGCGGCGGCCAGCGCGGTCTTCAGGTACTCGAGCCAGCGCTGGCTTTGCAGCAGGCGGTCGCGATACAGGTTCAGCGCCTGCTCTTCGGTGTTGATCGCGTTGAGGCGGAAGGTGATTTCCTCCTTCGGATCCGACGCGCCGACACTTTCCAGCAACGCCTGGCGATTGCCTTCCAGTCCATCGAGGCGCACCTGATACAGGTGTTTCTTGGTTTCGTAGAACGATTGCGGCAGGTCGATCGATTGCAGCGCCTGGCGGCTCACCAGATAGTTCTGCAACAGGGCAGAGACGAAGGTCGTGCCTTGATGCGGATCGGGGAAGCTGTAGATGATCGAGATCACGTTGGAACCAGGCAGGGTCTCGATTTTCAGGCTGTCTATCGCATCCTGGGTCAGCGCATCGAGCGCGGTGTCGCGCACCGGATCGGTCTCAAGCCCCAGGGTGTTGCGCACGGGGTTGATCACGTACTGGCGCAGCGGCGAACTGATGTAGCGCTTGAACGGCTCGCTCACCAATTTGCTGAACATGCCCGGTGAAGGCGTGTATTCGCCCTTGTCGCGCAACTCGCTGATGGTCTGACGGATCAGCGCCGGCGAACGCAGGATGTTGCTCTCGGTTTCCATGTCCGCCAGCGACGGCGGGATGAAGGTGGCGTTGTCCACGGTCAGCGACGTGGTGGCGTCGCCCTGTGAAAGTTTTTTCGACTGCACGATCACCTGAGCGGTGATATCGAAGGTCTGCTTGAGCAGCAGCGGCAGCACCAGCGCGATCACTGCAAAGATCAGGAAGACCCGTTTCACCAGTTGCTTGTTGGCGAAGAAGATCCTGAAGAACTCATGCAGGTAATTTTCCTTTGGATTCATGATCGGTCACCTGAGAGTCAGTTGTTGTTGCTGTCTTTGTTGTCGACGCGGTAGCCGAAGCTGAAGCCCACACCCTGGAACAGCACCACGTCGGCCAGCTGCCGGGCGAGTTCGCCGGCGCTGGCCAGTTTGGTTTTCGGCACGTACAGCATGTCATCCGGTTGCAGGTAGGCGATTTGCGGCGCCTCGCCCGACAACGCTTTCTCGACGTCGTACCGCACCGCCTGCACCTGATTGCCGTTGCGCCGCATGATCACCACCGAGTCGAGCCGCGCCTTGACGTTGGTGCCGCGGGCCAGGGTCAGTGCCTCAAGCACCGACACCGGCCGACGGATCGGGTAGGAACCCGGCTGGCCGACTTCACCCAGCACATAGATTTCGTTGCCGGCGGTGGACTTGAGCAGCACGTCCACGGTCATGCGGCCCGGCAGTTGCGCGTACTTTTTGTTGAGGAAGGCTTCGAGCTGGTTGACGGTCATGCCTTGCAGCGGCACCGCGCCGATTTCCGGGAAGCTCGCGTAGCCGTCGGTGCCGACAGTGATCTCGCGGCTCATGCCGGTGGCCGGGTGGTTGAGGGCGCTTTTCAGGTTCTGCTCGTTGGTCAGCGGGCTGATGATCTGCACCGTCAACTGATTGCGGTTGGGCTGGAACAGCTGTTTGCGTTGATAGGCGCGCTGGATTTCCTGGCGCGCTTCTTCGCTGGTCAGCCCGGCGATTTTCACCGAGGTGTTGGCGCCCGGCAGTTCGATGGTGCCGTCCGGCAGCACCAACTGGTTGCCATTGAGCTGGCTGGCAGCAGTGAAGTTAAGGCCGATCTGGTCCCCCGACTGCACGCGATAAGCGTCCGAGCCGCTGGTGCTGATGTGGAAGATCACGTCCAGCACATCCTGCGGGCGCAGGGTCTGCTCGACCTTCGGCATGTCGGTGGCCTGGGCGTTGGCCGGGGTAGCGGTGAGAATATTCACCGGCATGTTCTGGGTTTCGGAGGTGCTCGAGCAGCCTGCAAGCGGCAGCATCAGCAGCACAAGAATCCTGGCGTTCATGGCGTCATCCTTTGCGGTTGCTTACAGGTTTTTGTAGAGCCATTTAGGCATGTAGTACTTGCGTCGGTTGAACACGCTGCCGACCACTTTCGCCCCGGCCTGGGTCAAGCGCTGGACCGCCGCCTGGGCAACTTCCCAGCGAGTGTCTTCGGCGCGTACCACGAACACCACGCCGTCGACCTGGGTGCTGATGACCAGCGTGTCGGCCGCCGAATACACCGCGTCGCCGTCGATCACTACAAAGCGGTACTGGCTGCCCAGTTGATCGAGCAACGGGCTCAGACGCTCGGCGGTCAGGTGCTCCAGGGTGCGGATCGGCCGGCCGTTGGGCAGCACATGGAATGGCAGGCTCGACACCTGCACCACGCAGTCCTGCAACAGCGGCGGGTTGTCCGGGTTGAACAACAGGTCGCGCAGGCCGCGCTCCTTGCTCAGGTTCAGTTGCTGGGTCAGGTTGCTCGCCGACTGGCTGGCGTCGACGTACAACACCTGGCCGCTGCTCATCTGCGCCAGTTGACTGGCCATGGCCAGGGCGCTGGTGGTGGTGCCGGCGCCGGGGTTGGCGGCGGTCAGGAACAGGATCCGCAGATCCAGGTCCAGCACGGTCGAGGTCAGGTTCGACTCGCTGGGGCTGGCGATGCTCAGGCTTTTGTTGGTTGAACCGTCCATTAGCTTGCTCCGTGGCCGCTGAATACTTTGAAGGGGGTTTTCAACAGAATCTTCAGATCAAGCAGTAGGCTCTGCTCGGCGATATAGCTGAGGTCCAACTCAACGCGCTGGTCGAAGTCGATATTGCTGCGTCCGGAGATCTGCCACAGGCCGGTCATGCCGGGGTAGATCGCCAGACGCGCGAGGTGACTGTCCTTGTAGCGGTAGGTGTTGAACGAGGTCGGGCGAGGGCCGACCAGGCGCATGTCGCCGGTCACTACGTTGATCAGGTTGGGCAGTTCGTCGAGGCTGGTGCGCCGCAGGAAGCCGCCAATCCCGGTGATGCGCGGGTCCTGGTCGATCTTGAAGTCGATGGCGTCGGCACCGTGCTTGTTCAGGTGGCGCAGCGACTCTTTGAGCTCTTCGGCGTTGGCGACCATGGTCCGGAACTTGTACATGCCGAATTTGCGGCCGCGATAGCCGGTGCGTTTCTGCACGAACATTACCGGGCCTTTGCTGGTGAACTTGATGGCCAGCGCCAGACCGATCAGCAGCGGCGAAATCATCAGCAGAATCATCAGGGCGCCGAGACAGGCCACCACCCGATTGGTGCGCGACAGTTGCCACGGCCGGCCACCTTCACGACCGGTCATCCAGCCCTGGCCCTGGCGGTGGATCGCCGCATCGAGGCGCATTCGCTGTTCCGGATCCATGCGTTTGTCACGCACCAGTTGTTGGATCGGTATACCTTTCTCAAGTCCAGTCATGGAGTCCTCCGCTGATGTTCAGCCGCGAACGGCGCGTGGGCGATAGGCAGTGGGGTAGTAATCGCGGAACCAGGCGACAAACCGCCCCAGTCCCTCATCCAGCTCTATCCGGGGCTGAAACCCGGTGGCCTGGGCCAGGTCGCTGGCCTCGGCGCAGGTATTGAGTACGTCGCCCGGCTGCAGCGGCAGCAGCTCGACCACGGCTTTCTGGCCGAGGTGTTTTTCCAGCAGGGCGAGGTAGGTTTTCAGCGCCACCGGGTGCTGGCCGCCGATGTTGAACAAGCGCCACGGGGCCATGCTGCTGGCTGGATCGGGTTGTTCGCGGTCCCACTCGGGATTGGCCCGGGGCGCCCGCTCGATCAGGCGTGCGATGCTTTCGATGATGTCATCGATGTAGGTGAAATCGCGCTGATGCTCGCCGTAGTTGAACAGCTTCAGTGGCGAGCCTTCGCTGATGGCCTTGGCGAACTGGATCGGCGACATGTCCGGCCGGCCCCACGGCCCGTAGACCGTGAAAAAGCGCAGCCCGGTGCAAGCGATGCCGAACAGATGGCTGTAGCTGTGGGCCATCAATTCATTGGCTTTCTTGGTCGCGGCGTACAGCGACAGCGGGTGATTGACGCCGTCCTGCACCGAATATGGTGTGCGCTGGTTGGCGCCGTACACCGAACTGGACGAGGCGTAGATAAGGTGCTCGACCGGGTACTGGCGGCAGCACTCCAGGATGTTGAGGAAACCATCGAGGTTGCTGTGCAGATAGGCCCGTGGATTTTCCAGCGAATAGCGCACCCCGGCCTGCGCCGCGAGGTGCACCACCACTTGTGGTCGTTCACTGCTGAACAGTGCTTGCAGCGCCGACGCGTCGGCCAGATCAATCGTGGCAAGTTGGAAATCTCCAATCTGCTTGCGCACCCAGTCCACCCGATCGTGCTTGAGTTGGGGATCGTAGTAGCCGTTGAAATTGTCCAGGCCGATCACCTGATGCCCGTCGCGCACCAGCCGCAGCACGCAATGAGCACCAATGAACCCGGCCGCACCGGTGACGAGGATTTTCATGGCCGCAACCCGTCGGGCGCGATGTGGCGCAGACCGATGCCGCTGTAGTGCAGGCCGGCGGCTGCGACTTGTTCCGGGTTGTAGAGGTTGCGTCCGTCGATGATGACTTTGGAACGCAGCTTGCTGGCCAGCAGCTCGAAATCCACCACGCGGAAATTCTTCCACTCGGTGCAGATCACCAGTGCGTCGGCATCCTCGAGGGTGTCGTCGCGGGTGGCGCACAGGTGCAGGTCATTGCGGTAACCGTAAATACGCCGGCACTCGGACATCGCTTCCGGATCGTAGGCCTGCACGCTGGCGCCTTCGGCCCACAGCGCTTCCATCAGATAACGACTCGGGGCTTCGCGCATGTCATCGGTGTTCGGCTTGAACGCCAGGCCCCAGATCGCGATGGACTTGCCGGCCAGGCCTTGAGGGAATTGCGCCCTGAGTTTGCTGAACAGAATGTGCCGTTGCGCGTCATTGACGTCGGTGACGCTGCGCAGCAGTTTCAATGGCATGCCGTTGTGTTCGGCGGTGTGCAGCAGGGCGCGCAGGTCCTTGGGAAAGCACGAGCCACCGAAGCCGCAGCCCGGGTAGATGAAGTGATAGCCGATGCGCGGGTCGGAGCCGATGCCCTTGCGCACCGCTTCGATGTCGGCGCCGAGCAGTTCGGTGAGGTTGGCCAGCTCGTTCATGAAGCTGATGCGGGTGGCGAGCATCGCGTTGGCCGCGTACTTGGTCAGCTCGGCGCTGCGGTTGTCCATGAACATCAGTTTTTCGTGGTTGCGGCAGAACGGCGCGTACAGCTCGCTCATCTGCTCGCGGGCCTGTTCGTCGCGGGTGCCGACGATGATCCGGTCCGGCCGCATGCAGTCGGCGAGGGCGCTGCCTTCCTTGAGAAATTCCGGGTTGGACACCACTCGCACCGCCAGACCATTTTTGCCGCGCCGCTGCAGTTCTTCTTCAGCGGTGTGCAGCACCTGATCGGCCGTGCCGACCGGCACCGTGGATTTGATGATCAACGTGCGATCGTCTTCCATGAAGCTTGCGATCTGCCGCGCCACGTTGAGCACATGGCTGAGGTCGGCGGAGCCGTCTTCATCGGCCGGCGTACCCACGGCGATGAAGATCAATGCGGCATGTTCCACTGCATCGCTGGCCTGGGTGCTGAATAACAAACGCCCGGCCTTGATGTTTTCTTCCAAAGTTGCCGAAAGACCCGGTTCGCTAATAGGCGGTACCGCCTGTTGCAGTTGTTTAATCTTGTTCGGGTCAATATCGACGCACAATACGCGATGTCCGACATCGGCAAGTGCGGCTGCTTGTATCAGGCCAACATAGCCCGTACCAAATACGCTCACGTCCATATTGGCGTGCCTCGTAAGACGGTGATGGAAGATTGAAAATGGAACTGTCAAAAGGGGTATAGCGCAGCGTGGGAAAAGCGTGTCAGCAAAATGACATGTTGCAAGGGTATAACACCCCCATTTTTGGGGGCGAAAGGCCATCAAGTGCTTGCTGTAGCTGGATTTGTCCCGTTCTTGACGTGTTCGAAGAAAACGATAAACGGTCGTAGGCCACGTATTTCAAGGGTTTTAACGACTTGGGTGTGTCAGATTTGAGTCAATGTTTTTTTGACGCTTTTTGATTATGTCCGACATTTCTTGCGCTTTAATGGCCCGGTGCTAGTGTCAGATTTTGACCGACAAACCCTTGACAACCTCTCGTCGGACGCACTCCGGAATTGCCATGTTTCGATATCTGAAAGAACTGCTTTTAATTATTTATCTATTGCTTTATTCCGAATATTACCTTGACCGTTTAAATGCGATGGGTATCGGTCTGGCAGTACTTCTTTTTGGCGCGATGTTTTTGACGCTGACTTTCGCATTAATACTGACAGCCTATATACGTCAGACTTTCATTCGGCATTTGTTCGCATTAACCCTGTTTGTTTCGGCGGTGTTCTTCGACGTTTACACGAGGGTCACCGCCGATTACCTGACCTATAGCAGTTTTGTCTCATTGGTGTACTCCGGCGGCTTCATCCAGGAAGCGGCGTATCAGTACCGGGGGGCGATCATCCACGGTCTGCTCAACGGGTTGCTGCTGTTGTTCGGGATCGGTCTCAAGCCCCGGCACACGATCCCGGTGCCCAACGCCTTGCGGATCGCTGCGCCGTTGTGCGGTGTGTTGCTGCTCAGCGCCGTACTGTTCGTGCGCGCCGGGGAGGGCGCGCGCGGGTTGCCGATCATGTACACGCCGCTGGCCTATCTGAACCTGTTCGGCTACGAAGCGCTGCACAACACCGTCGGTCCGCGTGAGCCGGTGACCCTGGCGCGCAATGGCCCGGCGGTCGGCCACGATATCGTGCTGATCATCGACGAGAGCATTTCCGGCAATTACCTGGATATCAACGCGCCGTTCGGCGTGCACAGCAACCTCAAGCAGGCCCGTCCCGGCGTCGAGATCTTCAATTACGGCTACGCGGCGTCCATCGCCAATTGCAGCGCCGACACCAACATCACCCTGCGCTACGGTGGCACCCGCGCCGACTACATGCGGATCAACAGCACGCTGCCGTCGATCTGGCAGTACGCGAAAAAGGCCGGCCTGCGCACGGTCTACATCGACGCTCAGCGCACCGGCGGCAACCTGCAGAACCTGATGAACGATGCCGAGAAAAAGGACATCGACGAATTCGTGCAATTCGACCAGACCAGCGTGCGCGACCGCGACATGGCTGCCGCCGCCAAGCTGATCGAACTGCTCAACGACGGTAAACCGCAGCTGGTGCTGATCAACAAGGTCGGCGCGCATTTCCCGGTACACGACAAATACCCGGACGCCTTCATGGCCTACCGCCCGACCTTGCCCCGCGGGCAGTTCACGGAAGTGGCCGACACCGGTGAACGCACCGGCTTCAACGGCCAGCCGGATGACTGGGTGCTGTATCGCAACGCCTACAAAAACACGGTGCTGTGGAATGTCGGCGAGTTTTTTTCGCGGGTGTTTGCCCAGGCCAATCTGAACAACGCGCTGCTGATCTACACCTCCGACCACGGGCAGGATTTGCACGAACGCGGCAATCCCGGGCTCAACACTCACTGCGGCGGCGACCCGGTGGAGGAAGAAGGGCTGGTGCCGCTGGTAGTGATTCAGGGCGATCAATTGCAGACACTCGACTGGTCGGCGCAACTGGCGGCGAACAAGGATCGCTCCAGTCACTACAACATCTTCCCGACCCTGTTGCAGTTGATGGGCTACGACCTGCCGGGAATCGAAGCGGTGTACGGCAAACCGCTGAGTGTGGCGACGGCGGACGAATTCACTTTCAACTACCGCTTCAACGCGCGGCTGGGGGCCAAACCCGAGTGGAAACACATCGATCTGAACAGCATCGTGACGCCGGGTGAAGCGCCGACGAGTGTGGCGGTGGGTCAGTGATTTATTGGCTGTCTTGGCTGGCCTCATCGCGAGCAGGCTCGCTCCCACATTTGGAAGGCGGTTCCCTGTGGGAGCGAGCCTGCTCGCGATGAGGGCGGATCAAACACAGCAGAGTTCAGATCCATTCCTTGTATCCGCTATCCTTGGCCGACACGGATCGATCGGATGGCGGCATGCTCCAGGTTCAAAACGTCTTCAAAAGCTACCTCACCCCGCAAGGCCCGTTGCCGGTGCTGCAAGGCATCGACCTGGCGCTCAGGCCCGGCAGCAGTCTGGCACTGATGGGCGAGTCGGGCAGCGGCAAGAGCACGCTGCTGCACCTGATCGCCGGGCTCGACAAGGTCGACAGCGGCAGCATCAGCAGCGGTGAACATCGGCTGGACCGCATGAACGAGGCGCAACTGGCCAACTGGCGGCGCACCGAAATCGGTCTGGTGTTCCAGCAGTACAACCTGATCGGCAGCCTGCGGATCGAGGACAACCTGGCGTTTCAGGCGCGGCTCGCCGGGCGGCATGACCCGCGCTGGCAGCATCATCTGGTGCAGCGTCTGGGGCTGGGCGAATTGCTCAAGCGCTATCCCGAACAACTCTCCGGCGGCCAGCAACAGCGGGTCGCGCTCGGTCGGGCGCTGGCGGCGCAGCCGAAACTGCTGCTGGCCGACGAGCCCACCGGCAGCCTCGACGAAGCCACCAGCGACGAAGTGCTGCGACTGTTGCTGGAATTGCTCGACGACACACCCACCACCTTGCTGATGGTCACCCACAGTCAGCGCGTGGCGGCGCGGCTGGCGGAGCGCGTAGTGCTGTCCAGCGGTCGGTTGACGTGAAGGTTTTCCGCCACGCGTTGATGGCACTGCTCAGTCACTGGCGGCGCCATCCGGTGCAGTTTTTCAGCGTGCTGACCGGGTTGTGGCTGGCCACCAGTCTGTTGACCGGGGTCGAAGCGCTCAACAGTCAGGCGCGAGACAGTTACGCTCGGGCCAGCCAAATGATCGGCGGCGAACCCCAGGCCAGCCTCAGCACGCCGAACGGCGCGACCTTTCCGCAACAATGGTTCGTCGACCTGCGGCGCCTGGGCTGGCCGGTGTCGCCGGTGCTGCAGGGGCGCCTGATGCTCAAGGGCCACGAAAACCAGCGCCTGCAGTTGATGGGCATCGAACCGGTGTCTTTACCCGGTGACAGCGCGGTGGCCGGGCAGGCGATGCCGATTGAACGCGTCGTCGAATTCTTCACCCCCCCGGGCAGCACCTGGATTTCTCCCGAGACCTTGCGTGCGCTGAACCTCGCCGAGGGCGCGACCCCAACCACCGAATCCGGCCAGACATTGCCGCCGCTGCGAGCGCAAACCGACATGGCCCCCGGCGTGCTGTTGGTGGACATCGGCGTCGCTCAGCGCGTGCTCGAACAACCCGAGCAACTGTCGCGTCTGCTGCTGCCGAAGGATTTTCATACCGAGGTGCCGGCCGCGTTCAAAGGCCAGTTGCAGCTCAAGAGCAGTGGCGAGGAAAACAACCTTGCGCGATTGACCGAAAGCTTCCATCTCAACCTCGATGCGCTCGGGTTTCTCTCGTTCATTGTCGGTTTGTTCATCGTCCACGCGGCCATCGGTCTGGCGCTGGAACAACGCCGGGGATTGCTGCGCACCTTGAGGGCCTGCGGGGTCAGTGCGCGGATGCTGATCGCTTGCCTGATCGTCGAACTCGGAGCACTGGCGTTGATCGGCGGGCTGTTCGGCGTGGTCAGCGGTTATTGGCTGGCGAGCGTGCTGTTGCCGGACGTCGCCGCCAGCCTGCGCGGTCTGTACGGCGCGGAAGTGGCGGGGCAGTTGCGTCTGAGTCCGTGGTGGTGGTTCAGCGGCATCGGTTTGAGCCTGCTCGGCGCGTTGCTGGCCGGGGCTAACAGTCTGCTGCGGGCGGCGCGTCTGCCGTTATTGGCGGTGGCGGATCCGCAGGCCTGGCATCAGCAACATGCGCGCTGGTTGCGGCGTCAGGGTTGGGTGGCCGGCGTGTGTGCGTCGATTGCCTTGGCGGCGCTGGTGTGGGGCAACAGTCTCGCCAGCGGTTTTGTGTTGATGGCGGGGCTGTTGCTCGGCGCCGCGCTGGCGTTGCCGGTGTTGCTCAGTGCGCTGCTCAACGGTTTGCTCGGGCGCAGCCGTTCGGTGCTCGGGCAGTGGTTTCTCGCCGACTGCCGCCAGCAATTGCCGGCGCTGAGCCTGGCGTTGATGGCGTTGCTGCTGGCGATGGCGGCGAACATCGGCGCCGGCAGCATGACCGCCGGTTTCCGCCAGACCTTCAACGACTGGCTCGAACAACGGCTCACCGCCGAGCTCTACCTGAACCCGAGCAACCCGGCGCAGGCGCGAGAGCTGTCCACCTGGCTCAAACAGCAACCGAGCGTCACCGCGATCATGCCCAACTGGCAGGTTTCGGTGACGCTGCAAGGCTGGCCGGCGGACGTGTTCGGCATCATTGATCATCCGCACTATCGCCAGCACTGGCCGCTGCTCGAATCTCGGGGTGATGACCCGTGGGCGGCGCTGGCCAAGGACGATGCAGTGATGCTCAGCGAACAACTGGCGCGTCGCTTGAAAGTGACGCCGGGCGATCACCTGACGATCCCCACGCCGGGCGGGTCATGGTCGCCGCGTATCGTCGGGATCTACGCCGACTACGGCAATCCGAAGGGCCATGTGCTGGTCAACAGCAATCACCTGTTGCGCGGTTGGCCGCAGCTGACGCCGAACCGCTTCAACCTGCGCATCGACCCGCCGAACATCCCGGCGCTGCTCACGGCCTTGCAGGCGCGCTTCCAGCTCGATGACAGCCGGATCGTCGATCAGGCGCGACTCAAGGGCTGGTCGGTGCAAGTCTTCGAACGCACCTTTGCCGCGACCGCCGCGCTGAACAGCCTGACATTGGCCGTCGCCGGCGTGGCGCTGTTCATCAGCCTGCTGACCCAGAGCCAGAGCCGCCTCGGCCAGCTCGCACCGTTGTGGGCGCTGGGTGTGACGCGGCGGCAATTGATGCTGCTCAACCTCGGGCAAACGTGGCTGTTGGCGCTGCTGACGCTGGTGCTGGCCTTGCCGTTGGGCATCGGTCTGGCGTGGTGTCTGGACGCGGTGATCAACGTGCAGGCCTTTGGCTGGCGTCTGCCGCTGCGGGTGTTTCCATGGCAGTTGCTGCAACTGATGGGGCTGGCGCTGCTGGCGACCTTGCTGGCCTCGGCGTGGCCGCTGTATTCGCTGTACCGCACGCAACCGGCGGACTTGCTGAGGACGTTTGCTCATGAGGACTAGGTTTGCGCTGGTGTTTTTGGCGTTGTTGCTCGGTGGTTGCGACAACCCCACAGCGGAGCAGAAGGGTTTCGCCGGCATGGGCGCTCAGGCACAGGCGTTTACACCGGTGGTGCCGGGGCGGGTGTTCAGCTTCCCGGCGGATCACGGCGCCCATGACGGCTTTCGCATCGAATGGTGGTACGTGACGGCCAATCTCAAGGATGCGCAGGGCAACGATTTCGGCGTGCAGTGGACGTTATTCCGCAGCGCCCTGAACGCCTCGCCGCAGCAACCGGGCTGGGCCAACCAGACAATTTGGCTCGGGCACGCGGCAGTGACCTCGGCCAGCGTCCACCACGCCGCCGAGCGTTATGCCCGTGGCGGTGTCGGGCAGGCCGGGGTGCGTGCGCCGCCGTTCGAGGCGTGGATCGATGACTGGCGTTTCGTCAGTCAGGCGAGCGATCCGCTGGCCGACCTGCAACTCAGCGCCCGGGACAAGAACTTCAGCTACCAGCTGCGCCTGACCTCCAGCCGCCCGCTGGTGCTGCAGGGCGACAAGGGTTTCAGCCAGAAATCCGAACAGGGCCAGGCGTCGTATTACTACAGCCAGCCGTTTTTCCAGGCCAGCGGCACCCTGCAGATCGACGGTCAGACCTACACCGTCAACGGCCCGGCCTGGCTCGATCGCGAATGGAGCAGCCAGCCGCTGACCGCCAATCAGACGGGCTGGGACTGGTTCTCCCTGCATCTGGACGGTGGCGAACACGTCATGCTCTACCGCATGCGCCAGAAGGAAGGGGCGCCGTACCTGACCGGCACGTGGATTGCCGCCGATGGCCAGACCGAAATCCTGCACGCCGAGCAGATCAAGCTGACCCCGCAAGGCACTGCGAAGGTCGCCGGCCGTTCGATGCCGGTGCGTTGGTCGATTGAGATCCCGACGAGGAATCTGCAGATCACCCTCGATGCAATCAACCCCGACGCCTGGATGAACCTGCGCATTCCGTATTGGGAAGGGCCGGTGCGCCTGAGCGGCAATCGGGGCGGGCAGGGCTATCTGGAAATGACCGGGTACTGATTCCGCGCACCGTGCCTGCGAAGGAATCGATTGGAACTCTGTCCAGGATGCCCCCTCTACCGAGGAACATGGCCGAGGATCCGATCCATGAGCGAGGAACTGAAATCTCCAGACCTGACGACCTGGCAGCAAATGTTTGACGATCAGACGTACTGGCAACAATCCCCGGATGCCTATTACTTCGATCTGCAGCGCATCGCTGACGATTTGCTCGGCCAAGGTGCCATCGATCTTGAGCAGTGGCAGATTCTCAGAGCCAAGGCCGATGACCTGCACAAGGACTCGCCCGCCATGAACGTCGTGCGGGAACTCGACGACCCCGAAGCCTGAGGAGGCCTGGAATGAACACTGTCCCTGATAACGAGCACCCCGACGAACCTCGTCCGCCGGGTGAAACCGAGCGCGACAACGACGCACTGCGTCCCACCGATCCCAAACAGCGGCAGAGCTCCGGGAAAGGCACCGCCAGTGGCGAGTCCACCGCGCAGGACACTGCGCAACGATCGCGGAACAAACCCTGAAGGGCGTCTATGCTCAGTGGCACATCCGTCGCTGACCACGTCGGCGATGGGTGCTGCCATCCATCACAGGGAATGTACCGCTTATGAAGCTCCAAGCACTGACGCACGCCATAGCACTTGCCACCGTCCTTTCTACGGCCAGCCTTTCGGCGATGGCCGCCGATATCCCGCTGTCGGCCGCTGTCGAGGCCGACCGGGTCACCACCAAAGTGCTGGCGGTTGACCCGGCCAATCATCAAGTGGTCCTGGAAGGCGCGGAAGGTCGCCAGGTGCACATTCAGCTCAGCGACAAGGCGAAAAACCTCGGTAATTTGAAAGTGGGCGATCTGGTCCAGATCGAGGTGACACGTTCGGTCGCCGCTTATCTGGACACCGACGTGGATAAAGGTCTGCCAGGCTCTACCGAGCGCACGGGTGAACTGCGCAACGCCGTGGGCAGCAGCAACCCCGGTGGCGAGGCCTTCCGCCAAGTTCAGGTGCAACTGAAAATCACCAAAATTGATTTGGCGACAAACCAGGTGACCCTGGAAAACCCGTCGGGCCAGTCGAAAACCCTCAACGTCGAAAAGCCTGAGATTCAGGCCAAACTGAAAGATTTGAAAGTCGGGCAAAGCGTCGTGGTCACTTACACCGATGTATTAAAAGTGACCAGTCAGCATGAAAGTTGAGTATTGACTCTACAGAATGGCTGTTCTTGTACAAGTAATTGTATGAGAACAGTCATATGAAGTATTCGAGGTGGTGATGTCAGAAAGTTTGTCGGGAAATATCGACGAATATTTTCTTTAACTTTTCAGTACATAAATTTCATGTTGAAGCAGGACGACATATCCGCCAATTTCCATTAAAATCCTTCGCGTTCGCCCAGTGTCAGGGCTCTTTACCGGTGCATGGATTGCCAGGCCATTACACTGGGCGAACACCTCCTCGGAGTGGAGGCCAAAGAATTCAGATGCAAAAAGGGCGACTTTGAAGTCGCCCTTTTTTATTGTCTTACGATTTGGCGGGTCGCATGCCCTGTTGTAACTGAAGGCGCTTGAGCGTTTCCTGATACATGGTGGTGCGGCGGTGCTGTTTGCCGTATCCACCGATCGCGGCCACGGTGCCGGCCTGGATGTGATCCAGGTAGCGGAAGATCGTCCGCGGCGAGAGGCATTTGATGCCGTAGCCAAGGCTGCTTAAACGATCCTGCAGCGTGTATCCCGGGACCCGGTCGTCCATCGAAAAATGCAGCCCGTGAGCCTTGATCAACCGAGCGTTCCACAAGGTGCAGAAGCTTTTCAGGTGAGTTTCCCGGTAGGGTTTTGGATCTCGGGACGGCAACCCGAAATGCTGTTTTGCCCGTCGGAAATAGTGTTTGAAATAACGCGAAGACAAACGCCAGGTGTCTCTAAGGACGCCTCGATCCAATTGTTCGACGCAACCGACCGCCGCCGTATCCAAAGATTGCATGCACTCATTCATCATCATCGAAAAGACAGTACTGTCAAAAACGAAAGTGTCGGTGTGCAGCAAAAACAGGTAATCGGTTTCAACTTTCGCAAGTGCCAGATCAAGTGCCTTGCCATGAGCAATATGCCCCGCTTCCTTGCCGGGAGAAGGGCGCTCGATCAAGTTGATCCAGTCCAGAGAGCGCAAGTAAATCAGGCTTTCATCGGCGGAATCGTTGTCCACCACCCACACCGGAATTTGATGATCCTTGACGTATTGCTGGAGAAACTCCAGGCACATCCGGGTTATTTCCGGCGTCTTGTAATTGACCAATACAAGACTGAAGGCGGGCAGTTGTTTAGAGGTGGAATCGATCGCACTCATGGTCCGGGCTCACTTCAAGTTGAAGGGTTCTGCTGACGGCAATCAGCACACAGAACCGCTGCTTTGTGGCCCGGATGGTAGGGACGCAACCTTAGTTGAAGCTTAATTTTCGAGCGCCCGGGTGGGGCGACTTGTTACGGCTTGCGACACCGGCGAGGCGCTTGGCGATCAAGCGCGGTTCCACGGTAAGATGCGCCGCCCTTTCAAGCTCAAGGAAGACAACGGCCCGCGCCGTTCGCCAAGGATGAAACCACTTTCCCTCTACCACCCGGCCTTTTACTGGCTGCGCGTGTGGCAAAAAAGACTGTTCCGCCACATTGCCTGGCACTGCTCGAGCAAACGCTACGCGCGGCCTGCCACGACGTCCGAGCGCTTGCCTTACCGCTACCTCAAACACACCTCAAAACTGATCCGCAAACTCGGCGACTCCGACCTCGCGCTGCAACACAACAAAGTCATCAACCTCAAACTCGCCGTCGCCGCCATCGACGGCGTCACCATCGCCCCCGGCGAATATTTCTCCTTCTGCCGCCTCGTCGGCCGCCCGACCCGCCAACGCGGCTACGTCGAAGGCATGGAACTCTCATTCGGCGAAGCCCGCACCGGCATCGGCGGCGGCATCTGCCAACTCAGCAACCTCATCCACTGGATGGCCATTCACTCACCCCTGATCGTCATCGAACGCGCCAACCACAGCTTCGACCCCTTCCCGGACGACGGCCGCGTCCTGCCATTCGGCTCAGGCGCGGCAATCTTCTACAACTACATCGACCTGGTACTGCACAACCCGACGGATCGCAGCTTTCAGCTGAAGTTGAAGGTCGGGGAGACGCAGTTGGAGGGGGAATTGTTGTGTGATCGGGAGCGGGCTTATCGGTATCACGTGTTTGAAGTGGGGCATCGGTTTGTGCGGGAGGGGGAGTGGGTGTATCGGGAGAATGAAATTTGGCGGGAGGTGAGGGAAAAGGGGCAGGTGGGGGCGTTGGTGGAGAGGGAGCGGTTGTATGGGAATCGGGTGGTGGTTAAGTATGAGGTGGGGGAGCAAGTCATCGAAATGCAGCAGTAGGTTGTGTTTTTTGCCTTAGGGTTTTGAGCCTGTGACGGAAAAACGCAATTACGGGTTTCGGTAGGGATACGTTTCGCCGCATAGGTGAAACGTATCGTCCAGATAATAAACTGTGGAAATCGAGTTTATTACTAGTTCGAGTTCTCCCTTTGATGGGAATAGCAAATAGAACAGTTCAAAGAATAAGTAGTCCTTGATGAGGATTACCGCTACGTCTGGATGGTTTTTTATTAAGGTTGAAAATGGCGGGTAATTGCAGTCTCGTAATGCCGGGATGTCGGTGTAGCCTTGTTTGTTATCGTCTTGTATGCATTCGGCGATGAATGCATTTGTCAGCTCGTGGAATTGCTCGGGCAGTTCGTGAGTTTTTATTGATAAAGTATATTTTTTGGTATTTTTGGAGAGCGGTTCACCGAAGCCAAGGCTGCGGTAGGTTACAGAGGTTGGGTCAATGATGTTGTTTTCTGATTTGAAGATCATGATTTTTTAATCGCGGGAGGAAACGAAGGGGATGCTGTATGTACGCAATCGTGGTCGTCTACATAAGTTAAGAAGCTAAGGGCTGTATTGGTTATCCAGAATGGAAAGCCAGTCGTTTCTGAAAGCAATATTTTCAAATCGGAAGATGACTGAAGCGTCCAAGCATGGATTTGGTTGTCGAGGACGATTAATGTTGGTTTTTCAGAAGGGTATAGGAGATCGACTTTTTTCCAAAAGTCTGGGTCGTGTTGTTTTGTTACGGATTTTAGATTGAGGGGATCAAGGTTTTTTGTGTTTAAGTAAAAGAAGCAGGTTTTTATGTTTGAGATTGTTTTCTCTAATTCATTGTCTTTGAGTTGCTGGTTTTTTAGATGGTTTGTTTCGAGTGCTGATGTGATTTCTTTTTTTAAGTAACTCATTGAGGTATTCCTGTTGTTTTTTGGAGCGTGAATAGAAGTGAGCCTATTCCCTTTTGTGGAAGTATTTTAATTATTGATTGTAGATTCGATAGCCAGCGCCAAAGTTGCTAGTGGTGTGAGTGTTGCTATATGTGGGGTCGAATAGGCCAGTGAGAGGTGGTTGAGTAGGTTTTTCTCTTGAATTTAGTTTTTCTAAAGATTTTTGAAGCTCGGGGTAGCTTTCTATGTATGTGCAGTCTGATGAATTAAATTTAAGTGTTATAGTGCTGGGTGAAATGAATGCGAAGTTAATTAAAAGATCCGGGTTCGAAAAGAGTCTTCCGCTGATGTCGTAGATCTTGTCTCCGGTGTTCAATTTTTGGCCGTAGCGTTCGTGGGTCAAATATCCGTGGTCTTGGTTTAATAGTCGTAGTAATTTTTCGTAGCCTTTTATTGAATCAAAGGAAATACTGGCTTGTCTTATTATAAGGAAGCAGTCTTCGGTCATGTTCTCCAAAATGATTGAATTCTGCCTGTTGATCGAATCGATGACTGGCTCGTCGATTAAGTTAAGTACAAAGTTTGATAGCTTAAGGTGAAATTTTTCCCGAGGGCGTTCGATGGGGGGGATGTTGATATAGCTTATGATCCCGCCTGCGTTATCGGAGTCGATCGCGCCAAAGCACTCTGTGATATCAATTGAGAAAATCATTGCGCTCTCCAGCGAGAACTGAATACACCTATAAGATGTTGGATGTAGATGTTTTTAATCTTCTTCATTCCATTCCGCATGGGTCTCAATGGCTATTTTTAGCCATGCGCTAAAGTCAGGATGTTCTCCGTGAAGCTCCCATCCCTCTGAAGCATATGCATGTATTATTAGCACTTTTGGATTGCCGGATAAATCATCTCCGTCAAAGCAAGCAATATCATCATTCGCATTTAATTTAGCGAAAGGAACTAGCGTGCGGTTTGGGTAAAGGTTTTTTAGCGTGTTGTGCCAGTAATTTATTTTTCCCTCTTGATATATTAGTAACCACCAAGGCTCAATGTCCGGTTCAGGTTCCGTAGTCGCGAATTCTATGAATGTACTAGGGAAGTTGAAGTTTTTCAGGTGTTCAATGTTGAGAAAAATTTTCATCTTGTTTGTTCAAAAAAGGGGGTAGATTGCCCCTTTGATTCTGTTTTTTAGTTAAGACCATTCTATGGAAAGGTGGTCTGGCCGATCAATGGGTACTATTGCTAATGTGCCGCTTGATGATTGAACATGGATGCTGCTGTTGTGAATGATGATTTTTTCAAATGGATTGGTTCCGCTCAATACGATCAGCCAGACTAGTTCGCCGGTGTCTTTTTTGGAAAGTGCAATGAAGCCATCGTTCCCGGAGGCTAGGCATTCGCCGCAAGTAAAAGAATTGTTATTAGACCCTTCTGCTGTATAAATGGTCGATAGGCCCTTGCATGTATCAGTGTGGTTTAGCAAGAAATCATTTGCCGGAATCCATATTTTTTTTGTTAATTTTTCTTCTTTTGCTGAGTGCTCGAAGAAGCAATAGAATCCATTATTGAACGTAATTGAGTTTTGTCGAGGGTATATTTCTTCAAGCCAATGTTCTTGAATTTTATTTTTGTCGGTGGTGAACATTTTTGCTTGCCAATTCGTTTATCTTTGGTTGGGCTTTCAAGCCTGTTTAGCTGAAAGGGGATAGATTTATTCTCTTCAGTAAAAAATAAATCTACGCCCTTTGTTTTGTACTTTTGATAGCCCGTTTTAGCTTTTTAGTGGTTATTCTAGATAATAGTTAAATTTTTCTTCCCATCCGAAATTCCCATCCTGTTGCTTTGTGCGTTCAAAAATATTTATTATTTTATTGTACGAATCTCCCATGTTTTTTTGAGAGTATTCAGAATTTTTCCATATTAAATCTACGGGGCGTTCCACGTCGGTGTTGAGTAGGTCCCATAAAGCGTTGAGATTGTTTCCATAAAAATCTGTCACCGCAAAAGCAATGGCTATTTTTTTATGAAACTCTTGCTCTGATGAAATATTTAAGCCATCAAGCACAATTATCATTTTTAAAGCTCACTTCCAGGTTCCAATAGAGCTGGCGGTGTTGTAGTGGTCGCTAGTTATATAAAGAAGTCCATCGTCTGAATAAAGTAGTCTTGTTCCTGGTTGGTTGCTACGAGACTATTGTTAAGGTCTACATCAGTTTCATACCAAGTTCGACCAGGGGCTGAAGACGAAAAATAAATCTGTCCCCTTCTTTAATCTGCCCCCGTTTTGATATTTATTCGTCCCCTTTGGTTTTTTGGTTATTCTGGGGCGTTCAAGTAAGCGGATGGGCCGCAAAGTAGCGGGTGTTTAGTAGTGAATTCAATTAATGAATTCTCACTGTATGCACTTACTCTGAATTTTTGTTCGTTGGATGTGATTTTGATTGTCATTTTTTCATGAGTGGGGATGTTTTTTATTAATAGGTCTTCGATGTTGCTGCAGTTTAAACCTATGCGGCAGGTGTTGAATCCAGATTGCTTCCATTTGGCTGGCGGTGCATCTGGGTAATCTGGAATATCAAATTCCATTATGATAATTGGTCTGCTGTTGTCAATGTTTATGGAGAACAGCTCTATCTCCCCAATTGGGATGGGTGAGGTGAATACCTTGTTAAAAAAAGTGCTTCCGTCTAATTCGTTCCAGGAATTCATTTTTTTTTCCTTGAAATAATAGTGGTCTTTTGCACCAGGAACCTTGCCTGTTCTCGTATTTTCAATTTGAAAAGGGGACAGATTTATTTTTCGCTGAAGAGAATAAATCTGTCTCCTTTGGATTTGTCCCCTTTGGATTTTTTCGCTACTAAATCTAGATCCGGGAATCGACTAAAAATTCTCAATGTCTATGTTGCAGCCATTGTTTTTCAGTCTTTGAATTTCTTGCTCAAAAGAATACTTGGATGATTTTTCGTTTTTTTTGTCATACACTTTTCTCAAGTGTCGGAAGAGTTTGCCAATATTGTTTTTTGTCTTGTCGTCAAGGCTAGCAATAAGGTCGTAATCATCCATTGATAGAATGTGTAATTTATTCTTCAGAACGTAGTATGCGGTAATGTTCGAAAGCAGGCCCGCCGCATCTTCGTAGTTCTCTTTCAAGTATTTAGCATAATCTTCAAATATTTTTGTCAAAAGACTCTGCGCGGCTTTTTGATTTTTCAATACGCTGCACATTTCCTGCCAGTTGCTGACATACAGGTGGTCACCCCAATCGGAGCCTCTAGCAAAATAAATTCCTTCTCCTTTGAAGAATTCAGAAATTTCATGCTGGTCTAAGGCAGTTTCAAATGTAGTTTTCATTGAAGCTTTTCCCAATCGTCGAAATTTTTCAACAGCGTTCCAATGTCGCTGTTGTGGGTGACATTCTCAGAGCCGATCAGAGCGGCTTCTTTTGTACCGCTTTTCGTTGCACCACCAGGAACCCATTCGTTAGGGTAGGCGCCATTTTCCTTACCATTAGGCATCTCATATTTAAAACGAGGGTCATCCGGCTTTATTTTAACAATATAGATGCCTTCACCTTCGAGAGTCTTTGCACCAAGGTTCAGCTCTTTATTCAGAACTCGCGAGTCGTTACCTGCAGCTCGATATTTGGCAACGACTTCTTCCATCTCAGAATGAAAAGGGGACAGATTTATTTTCTTTAGCGAAAAATAAATCTGTCCCCTTTAGTTCATGTGGGCTGTGTCCTTGCTTTTCTGGTGTGTGTTCGCAACTATCACCGTAGACCAAGGCCAGCCCTTCTTCATTTTTTGCTTTCAGCTCAATCGGTTAGCTGTTAAGTAAGTGTCATTCAGATCTTTCCCCTTTAGTCTGGCTTGTTATGATGTTTTGTATTTTTTCAAGCATTCAAGAAGGACCGACATGAAGTGGCGCTTATCAATGGGCTCTTCAGAGAAGTACGTAGTGATTTCGGAAAATACGCGATTAAATTTTTCATTTTTATTTAAAAAGAATGTCAGTGTGTCGATGTACCATTGCTGCTCGCTTATGATGCGTTTTGTAAACTCAGGCTTGATGAGGGTGTTAAATAGGTGTGTTAACTCATCATCATTATTTATGTCAGTTTTTGCAATTAGGTTTTCTATCGTTTCATCTTGATCGCTATTTATGTCGAAAGGGAATAGTAGCGATGGGATTATGTCGAGTGTCGGTTCTAGTTTCATTTTTCATATTTCGGAAATGATGTTTTAGGTAGGCCGTTATCGTCGAGAATTGTCACGGCTTTTGTTTGTTGTTTGTATTTTGTTCCGCCCTTTTTGAAGCCTTCTCCGATGGTTCCGCCCATGCTCATAGGACGCTCAGCTAACGCTTTATTGCCGGTGTTTTTGTATATGCGCATCTCGCGTTTAATAGCTGTAAGTTGTGCTTTGTGGCTGGTGTATCGTGTTGAGTTCGGAGTTATCGGCTTTCCATTTCCGTAGGTTTCAATTACGCCGGTGGTTGAGTGAAAAGGGGACAGATTTATTTTCTTTAGCGAAAAATAAATCTGTCCCCTTTAGTTTAATGCATGTTGGAAATTTTTTGATTGGTGGATGAGGTTGTAATATTGATGTGGGTCATTGGTAAAGTGGTATTTGTAGATGGCATGTAATGAAATCCATTTTCTTAGTGAATGGTTTTTGGACTCTAGCTCTTGCGCAATGTTGTTATGGCCTGTTCCGTCGAATCCGTTCCATACACTTCTTGGGATACATTTATGTGCTGTCATTTTTGCCCCTCGAACGTATTCTGAAAAGGGGTGGATTTATTTTCTTTAACGAATAAAAAATCTGCTCCCTTTGATTTGGTTCTATTTAAATTTGCACGCTGCTGGCTTTTTTTAGAAGGTTTTCAAGTTCAGGATAGGATTCGAGTTCTTCGTGGTTTAGGGAGTTAATAATGGCTTGTATTTTCTTTGCGTATTTATTCTCGATTGGGGGTTCACTCCAATCCAGTTCTGAGGCAGAGACTATTAATATTTTGGTAAATGGAGAGTCCAAAAGTTTCTTTAGGATTTCAATTGCCTGAGTGGAGCGATTCTCTCCAAGTGCCGCAGCACTTCGCTCCTGCCAATACTCTTCCCTAGATAGGATCGTGTCATTAAGCCGGTTCCAGTCTTCAGCGCTGAACTTTCCTAGAACTCCTTTGGCTACCTGCTCTGTAATGTATTCATTCCAGTTAGAGTCCTCGCTTTGTCCCAGTCAGTAGTTGTATTCATCGAAGGCCTTGCTATCCATGATTGTGACTAAGTTTTAATAGTAGGCGACATATGGGGGTGAATAGGGGGTAGATTGATTTCTATTTTTTTTAGCGAAAAACCGGTCTCCTTTAATTTATGCTTCAAGCATAAAGTCTTCGATTTTCTTAATGTATTCCATCTTGTCCTTTGTTCTGAATTCCCCTAGGAATATTTCAGAGTTTTTTAGAGGTTTCCCTTTGTTGTCATACTTGATTGTTAGGAAATCAACTACAAACTCCCCCGATGGATCTCCTTCCGGTTCAACTCTGGAGTCAAAGCAGTGTCCCGTAGCTCGTCGAACTCCACCTAGTAAAACTGAACTGCTAAACCACTCTGCAGTTTCAGGGGCGAGGTCAACCTCGAAAAGGTTGTTGATTGTGATTGTCCATCCACTAGGTACTCGTAGGGGTTGGAGTTCGTATTCAAGCTTGGTTTTCATGTTATTTGGTTTTCCCCATATATTTTTGAACTTGCTCTGGAGAGGCTGGGAAACTGTGTATTACAGGCTCTCCTGCTTTTGTTAGTTCGATTCTTACCCAGTTGGTGAGCTCGCCGTTGTTGTAACCCACTGGGGTTTCCGATCGATAGAACATATATCTTGATCCTCCGTGATCGAATACGTTTCCATCGCGTACTGCAGCATATGCAGCTTGTTTTTCAAATCCACTAACGTTATTTGCAATATCTGGTAAATAAGATGCTTCGGGCTTTCCGTCTCTGGTTCCTTTGCCAAGACTCATTGATCGAGCTTGCTCTGCGGATTGAGCATTTGTATGTTTTGTTGCATGCCGGCCGTCAGGGCGTTTAGCGTCATATATGTCAGACCTTAACTCTTTTCGAGTCTGATAGTCAGTGGTGTCAACTTTTTTTGGGCAGACGTTGCTGTTCAACCCTAGCGGATCCACCCACCCCGTAGGGTTAGGCACGTACTGGTAGCTATTCAACCCACCCGCAAGCTTGATCGGATCCTGCGTCAAAAAACGCCCAGTCCCCGGATTGTAGTAGCGATGACGGTTGTAGTGTAGGCCCGTCTCTGCGTCGAAATACTGACCCTGGAACCGCAAAGGGTTGTCGATTTCGCTGACATCCAGCGCAGCTAGGTTGCCGTACGCACGGTACTTCGCGGACCACATGATCTCGCCACTGTAATCAGTGAGTTCCTGTGGTGTGCCCAGATGATCGAGCTGGTAGTAGAACGGCGTTGCCTTACGCGGGCCTTCGCCGTCGAGCATCGCCAGCGGTCGGAAGCTGCCGGGTTCGTAGATGTAGGTGCGATAGCGGTTGTCGCCGCTTTCGGCGATCAGGCGTTCGCCTTGCCACAAGAATTCGGTGGTATGGCCATCGACAGTTTTCTCGATGCGGCGACCGAAGGCGTCGTATTTATAGGATGCAGTGCTGCCACCCGGCAGGCTGACACCGACCAGGCGATGTTGGCAGTCGTAGCGGTATTCGGTGACGAGCTTCTGCCCGGCGCCACGGCGTTCGCGGATCAGGTTGCCATACGCGTCGTAGTCGTAGTGGCGGTCGCCCTGCATCATCAGGCGATTGCCTTTGACGTTGGCGAGGTTGGCTGTGCCTTCGTTGTTCTGGCCGAGCAGGTTGCCGGCCGGGTCGTGGGCGAAGGTTTCCGGTGTCGCGCCACGTACGCTGGTCAAGCGGTCCAGCGGGTCGTAGTGGTAGCTGCGGTTGCCCTTGCGGCTGTCGTCGATACCGGCGAGGTTGCCGTTGGCGTCGTAGTTATAGCGACGCTGGAACAGGTTTTTTTCACGCTGGCTGACGCTGTGCGCTTGCAGGCGACCTTGTTCGTCGTACTGGTATTGGCTTAGCAACAAGCCTTGCTGGCGCTGCTGTTCGCGACCGGCGCTGAATTGGTGGCTGGTCAGGCGTGAGCCGTTGAGGTCGATGCTGCTCAGACGTCCGCCGGACAAGTGGCGGTAGTCGAGTGTGCTGCCGTCGGGGAGGCGGCAGTGACTAAGTTGTCCGACGCTGTCGTATTCGTAACGTGTGGTGCCCCAACCCTGGTGTTCGGTGATCAGGCGATCCTGCACGTCGTATTCGTAGGCCAGCGGCCAGTGACCGTCGTCGACATTCACCAAACGGCCCAGGGCATCGTAGCTGTAGTGAATCTCTTCGCCATCGGCGAGGGTTTTCACCAGCAGCCGCCCGGCAGCATCACGCTGATATTCGGTGATCAGTTCGCTGCCGTCATCGCCGAATTCGGTTTTCTTCAGCAACTGGCCGTTGAGGTCGTATTCGTACGCGGTGCGGCGGCCGTCGAAACCGGTTTCCTGCTGGATCAGACCGTTGGCGTAGTAGTCGAGCTTGTAATGCTCGCCGCGCTCGTTTTCGATTTCAGTGAGTAGCAGGCCGGCGTTGTCGTAGCGGTAGCGCAACTGGCTGCCGTCGGGATTGATGCGGCGGCTGACCAGATGCAGGTTATCGGCGTATTCGTATCGGGTGATGCGGCCGAGCTCATCGCGCTCGGCGGTGACGCGTCCGTACGGGTTGTAGGTGAAGGTACGGCTGGCGCCGCCGGGGAGGGTGACCTGAGTCAGGCGGTCGACGGCGTCCCATTGGTAATGGGTGATGGCGCCGAATTCGTCCTGGCGGGTGATCTGCCGTCCAAGTGCATCGTAGCGATACTTACGCTGACCACCGTCCGGAAGACGTTCCTCCAGCAATTGACCGAGATTGTTCCAGCCCAGTTGATGGCGACTGCCATCAGGGTGATGAATTTCCAGCAGCCGGCCCTGGCCGTCGTAGTTGTAGCGGGTTTTGTTGCCCTGCGGGTCGATTTGCTGGGTGATGTCGCCTTGTTGATTGCGGTCGTACTGCCAACGGGCCTTGCCACGTTTGACTTCAATCAGTTGCCCATCGAAGTAGTTGTAGAGGGTTGGTTCCTCTTCCGGAGGGATGACAGCCATCAATCGTCCGGCATCGCTGTATTGATACTCGGTGATGGCCCCCATTGGATCTTTTACAGCAACCAGACGTCCCTGATCGTCATAGGCATTTTGCGTTTCAGCACCATCGGCAGCGGTTTCACTGATCAGCCGTGCATTTTCGTCATGCACGTAAACCTGTTCACTGCCATCGGCGTTGTGAACCGTAACCGTGCCTTTGTCATCCCACTCGTAGCGAGCTTCCAGTTGCGAATAGTTGGCCCAATGACGTACGCAACGGGAAAGTTTGCCTTCACGCTCCCATTCCCAGAAAAAACTGGCGCCACCGGCCAGTTGTCGCTCGAGAATGACGTGCTGATCGTTGTAGCGGTAATGCTCGGTTTCCCCTGCGGCATTGGATGCCGAGACCAATTGGTTGCGAGCGTTATAGCGGTAGGTGACAAGGTTCTGAATGGTCAGCCAAGGATCCTGACGCTCACCGCGCTCGTCATACTCAGAACGCTGCTGTTGCTGATCAACGGCAACGATATGGCGATCGTCGTAGCGCAACAGTAACGCGCGGCCCGCACCGTTATCGATGCGCTGGATCCGCCCCACCAGGTCATAGCTGATATGCACCTTATTTCCGTACGAGTCACTGACCGTCGTCAGACGGTCTGCGCGGAAGTGATAAAAGCGTGGTTTTGCTCCTGCTTGGGTGAGGATCAGTTCACCCGGCGCGCTGCCCAAATAAATCGCCGCCTGAGCCAGACTGTTGGTAATGGCTGGACGTTGTTCGGTCGGCATCGGGAAGCGGGTCTGACGGTTTTCGTTATCAGTCCACAACACGCCTTCATCGTTGATTTGCAGGCGATGGGATAGGGAGTGGCTCCAGCCATGGCCGAGACGCCCGTCGATTTCAACCGCGCTGCTGCGATAGAGACGTGTCCATTCAATGGGTAGCAGCCCACCCAATACGCCGTCAGTGAGCGTCAGCAATTCCTCGCCGGTAACCATCGATACCGGTTCACCGTTAGTGCAGGTCTTATCGGCGCACTGAGCAGGTTGATCCGCTGGGTTTTTGGACTGGTCGGGCGCGTTGTCTACTTTTTCCTGTTGTTGAGCGCGGGTGCTGTTTTCCTTCTTGCCGCGTGCATGAATCTGCGCATCCGTCTCTACAGCACCTCCGGAAACGGGTGGTTTTTTCTTTGGTGGTGTGGCGGTCTCTGCGGGTTTTGGAGGCGCAATTTCTACGCTCGCCTTTCTCGCCTGGTTCAGTGGCGAATTGCCGTTGAGCATCAACGGTTTCGCCGTATCGGCGTGTGCTGTCGCATTCTTCTTGCTGATCTTCATCAGCATCGACGTGAAGTCTTCAATCAGTGTCATGACCTTGCCGCTGTTCCTTGCAGCATTAAGGCCCTTGGTGCCAATACGGACGGCCAAACCGATCCCGCCCGTCAAAACAATACCGATCAGGATGTTCAGCAGTACTTCCGTAGTCAGTTCTGCCAGCACTTCAGTGCAGGTCTGCGGAGGCAGCATTTTGACCCACGCTACGATAGCTGCGACGTAGATCCACATAAGTGGCTCGTCACTGGCGATCAGCAGGGCTGTTTGAATGGCTTCTTTTGAAGCGTTATAGATCTTCTTTATCTGTTCTTCGGTGAAGAATTTTTTGAGTTTTTCGTAGTTTTCCCGAGGGTGTGCAACCAGGTCGTAGAGACTTTTGATGTCCCCCCACAGCCCCATGATCGCCTTGAGGAACCCCTTCCACGCCGACTCCAATTGCTGCAATGCCCGTCCAGCCATGGATGCATTGGTATGCGCTTGCCAAAGTGGCAGAAAGTCGGTGGTCCACTGTGTTTGCAGCCAGCCGCTAAGGTCCCCGATTACGCCTTGATAGGAGTTGAACAGGCTATCGATCTGAGCCTTGGTGGGATTCGGGAAAAAAGTGATTTCATATTGCTGATGCGGTTTGAGGCCAGTGACCTCCAGAATCCCGCTTGGACCGATTTTGACGTTGATCGGTTGACCGACTTCGTTCTTTCCGTAGAGCTTGCCATTCTCCACTGGCACCAGTCGCACCGGCGTATTGCCGATAGGTACAAAACGCGCAGACTCAAAACTATGTACAAGTTTGAGTTTGCCGTTGGCAGGGCAGTTGGCATAAAGGGTATTTTCCTTTTTGCTGTCTTTGTCCGCCGTACCGACTTCGTCACCGACCTTGAACTGTTGCTCTGCGTCCAGAATGCCGCCGTACCAGGCTTCGGCATGCTCGCGATAATCCTTCAGGCACTTCTTGAAGTCGCTGATGATGGCCTGAGCATCAGGCTGTTTTGCATTGAGATTGGCAACAATCTCACCCATCAAAATGCTCATACAGCCACCTCACTTTCCAGATGGGCCTTCAGTAGGCCGGTAAAATTTTCTTCCGTGAGTGGCGTGCGTTTTACGAAGCGCGCCACTTTCTTTTGCAGGTTCGATTCAGGGAACGAGAAGTACAGGTCGGCATGTTCGTCCAGCAGCCACTGCATCATGTTGCCGATTACGGTCGACGGATTTTCGGCCATCAAGCTGTCCAGCAGGTCTTTCGGCACCTCCCACCACGGCCAATCCTTCGCCTTCGGCACCACCCTCGGCCCGACTTCCAGACTCCGCCCATTAATCAGATACCGCTCAAACACCGGCAACACTTCCCCAGCCGTCTCACCCAACCCCTCAAGAATTGGATAGATATGCCGCCCATCCCAGAACCGGAAAAACACTTCGGTCCCGTCCGGCATCTTCACTTGGGTCAAACTGCGCAGATGTTCGAAAACTTCGTTGGGTTCCGAGCGGGAGACCGCCAGCCAGCCCCAGTCGAGGGCGTCGGTTTCGGTGATCCAGGGCAGGAAGGCCGAGTTGGCCTTGAGTTCGGCGACGTATGGCATCACCGGTTGCCAGGTGGAGTAGGGTGTTCCACCCCAGACAGGAATGGCCTGCACGGACGGTTCGCTCTGATACAAGGCCTTGAGCGCTTCGGCATCACTGGCGGCGCTGACGATCAGATACAGACGTTCGTCTTTTTGCAGCGGCTGTTGTGCCAGCCAGTCTTTGGGTGTCAGTCGATTAGATGGCACAGGCACCTGCCTTGCATTTTTCGCACTCTTCGCAGAACGGCGCATTACGTTTGAGGGTGTTGATTTGCGCCGGGGTCAGCACGGCACCAGCCTTGTCGGCATCCGCCTGTTTCAGCACGCCCGGCATCAACGGGGCGGCACCCGTGCCGCTGCCTGGTCCGCCGCCGGAGTTGATGTTGATCGCCGGCCCGCTCATGGTCACGCCGCCGCCATCGATCTTGATGAAGCTGCCACCGCCGACCAGCGTCAGCTCAGCCCCAGCCTCCAGCACCACTTTCATGCCGCTGCTCAGGTGAATTTCCTGCCCCGCGTCGATGAATTGCCCGGTGCCGATCTTGATGTGCTGGTTCACGCCCACGGTCAGGTGGTCGTTGGCCCGTGCTTCGACTTTGCGGTCTTCGTAGACGGTGTGGTGTTCTTCGGCCTTGAATTCCGTGTAGCTGTTTTTTTCCACGACGTCGTGGCGTTCGTTGCCGACGCGGATTTTCTGGTCGTGTTCGATGTTCTCGTCCCAGTCGCGCTGGGCGTGCAGGAAGATCTGTTCCTGGCCTTTCTTGTCTTCGATGCGCAGTTCGTTGAAGCCGCCGCCACCCATCGAGCTCAGGGTCTTGAAGGTGGTGCGGGTCTTGTTCGCCGGCAGGGCGTAGGGGACGGTGTTTTCCTTGTGGTACAGGCAGCCGCTGATCAGCGGCTGGTCGGGGTCGCCCTCGAGGAATGTCACCAGCACTTCCATGCCGATGCGCGGGATGGCGATGCCGCCGTACTGGGCGCCGGCCCAGGCGCTGGAGACACGCAGCCAGCAGCTGGTCTTGTCGTCGGCCTGGCCGTCGCGGTCCCAGTGGAACTGGACTTTCACGCGGCCGTATTCGTCGCAGTGGATTTCTTCGCCTTTCGGGCCGGTAACCACGGCGCTCTGGCTGCCGAGGATGCGCGGTTTCGGGTGGCGTAGGGGCGGGCGGTTCGGCACGTCCCACGGGGTGGCCTGAAAGCGGTTGCGGTAGCCCTGATGGAAATCGTCTTTCAGCGCGGTGGTGTCGCTGGTGACCGACTCTTCCAGCACTTGCGGCTGCTTGCCTTCGTGGTGGACTTCGGTGAGCAGCCACAGGTCATTCCATTTGGCTTTCGGGTGTTCTTTCAGCGCGAGGAAATGACCGCTGACCAGCAGCGGCTGGTCGCTCTTGCCTTCGGCGAGCTGGAAGTCGCTGCGATGGCGTTCGAGGGCGCGTTTGGCCAGGTGCTTGCCGCGCTCGCGGTCGACGAAACGGCCCGGGTAATCGTAGTCCTCGAGGTCGGGCAGGGCGTCGCCGCGGTTTTCGCTTTCCAGCGTCAGGCGCGGTTTTTCGAAGTCGTAGTCGCGGCGGGTGGTGCGGCTGGTGCGGGTTTCCAGGCGCAGGTCGAAGCGTTTGATCACCGGGTTGCTGGCGACCATGCCGGAGTCCTGCTGATAGGCCACCGGCGCCAGTTTCTTGAACACCGTCTGGTCATCGCCGAACACCAGTTTGTGGCCCGTGGCGCTGTGCTGGAAGTGGTAGTGAATGCCTTCTTCTTCGCACAGGCGCTGGATGAAATGCAGGTCCGATTCGTCGTACTGCACGCAGTAGATCCGATCGGGGTAGATCGAACCGGTCTGGAACGCGTAGGCGTTGCCCTGGATGCCGTGTTCTTCGAGGACCTTGCCGATGATCTTCGGCACGCTGAGGTTCTGGAAGATCCGCTGGTTGATCCGGTGGGCGAGGTACGCCAGTTGCGGGCGCAGGGTCACGGAGTAGCGCGTCAGGCGCTTGCCGGAATCGCCTTGCGCGGCGCGGTAGATCAGGCCGTGGATGCCGCTGCCGTCGGGCGACAGCTGCAGGAAGGCCGGTTTGTGCAGCAGGGTTTCGAGGTCCAGCGACGGCTGCTCACTGACCAGCTCCACCTCGAACACAAAAGGCTGGCTGATGGCTTCCCGGCCGGTGAGGGTAAACACCTGGAAATCGGCGGAAAGACCTTCGATGGTCAGGGCAAAGTGGGTTTCATTGGCCGGCGCGAACATCCCTTGTTCCTCGTGCTGTACAGCGGCGTTCGTCGACCGTTAACGATCGACGCACGCGAAATTCTGGAGGGGCGTAAACAACATCGACCAGCAGAGCTGGCCGATGCTTGTAACGATCAGCCGTAATTAAACGACTGGAGCACGCCAGTCATCGGAACCCGAAGTACCGGATACTTCGTGGGTCCAGGTGATTTTGCGGTAGGTGAACTGCACTTCTTCCAGGTGGGTGAAGTGGGCGTTCGATGGATCCTGGCAGTTGTGCATCTTGTTGTTGATGGCGACGATGATCGCGTCTTCCAGTTTGGTGGTGTAGTAGTGCTCTTGGGTGCCTTGAGCCGAAGTGCGGTACCACTGGATAACGATTTCGCTCATGCGCTCGCCGGAGGTCAGAGCGGCTTGCAGCAGTGGCGAAGCCTTGTCGTAGACCTTGGTGATGATCACTGGCTTGTGAACGCGCTGACCGGTTGGCTGACCGGATTGCGGGTCACGCGGGATGATCACGTCGTGGCTGAAAGCCTGAACCATAACCTGGTCTTCGTGGCCTTCCTGGTAGGTGTTGCCAACGGAGTCGGCGGTGAAGGCGCCGGCAGTGATCAGGCCTTGTTTTTCGCCGGTAACCGACATGTACGCTGGTGTTGCCATGGGATGCTCTCCTTGCGGATAAAGTTAGGGTGCCCGGGAGGCGAAATCGCCCGGTGGGTGCCTGACTGTTATCAAGGAGCGTGCCAGCTTTTGCCACATCCCCGGGAGCCGGGGACTTCACCGCTCTGCATCGCGGGTTTGAGCGTTTTTTGATCAGCCAGGTAGCTCAAAGTGCGCAAGAAGTTGCGCAGTACTGCGCAACTTCTTGCGCACTTGGCTGGAGGCCTTGAAACACATGGCCTCCAGCGGAATCGGTGAGCATTTTTACGAAACGAGTGCGCAACTTCTTGCGCAGTATGGCCAATCGCCGCTTTTCACGCGGATCGGGCAATTGCAGTGAGGCATTCCTCAATCGAACGTTGCTGGGTTTCGGCATACAGGCCCAACTCATCAATGGTCGAACGCCCCAGGGCCAACTCGAACGCCTGTCGATTGGAATGCTCGCCATAGTGTGTCTGCGCCGCGTCCCCCAGGTTCGACTGAAAAATCCCTGCCGCACTGACTGGCAGGAAATCTTCGTACACCAGCGGTTCGGCTTTCACATAGCCGTCGCGTAATAACCCTTGCAGCGAAGCATCAGCGGGACGACTCGCCGCCAGCCCTTTGTCTGTCAGGAAATACCGGAAATACGCCAATTCCTGCTCACGCATGCCCTCGAGACTGTCAGGGAATTCGCTGAAGTGCCGGGCCATCAGCGCGTTGTAGCGTGAGGCGTTGGCTTCGTTGGGGAAATCGCCCAGTTCATCGCGTGCCGCGTTCAGCAGCCGGTCGTACAACGCACGGCCCTTGGGGGTCAGCGCCGCGCCACGTTGTTCGATTTCGCCGAAGCGGGCGCTGTGGCTGCCGCGGGTTTGCGTCTGGTCGGTGAAGGCGATCGGCTCGTCCAGCGCCTTGAAACTGGTCTGACGCAACAGGATCGGATGCTGCCGACGCGGCGGGCCTTCGATCACCGCTTTGGGCGTGATGCCGTGCAGCGGCATCTGCGCCTGGACGATGTCGATGTCCAGCGTGCGCGGGGTCAGGTGGTTGATGTGCGGGCCCTTGAACGCGACGACATCGGCGATCAGGCGATGCTGGGCGCTGAGCGTCTGGTATTGCGCGGCGGTGACGGTGGCGCTGTGGTGCCAGCGAAAAGTCTCCAGCGCTTGCAGGACAAACTCCCCGGCCTCGGAATCATTCAGGCCGCCAGCAGATTCAGCCTGTTCGATCAGCCTTAACGCCGAAGGCGTAAAGATCGAACGCTTATCCAGCACCGATTCAGCAAAGGCCCGCAGCTCAGGATCTTCAATCAACTCCAGTCGCAACAACGAAGTGAACACCCGGAACGGGCTGACCTGCAGCGCATCTTCATGCACCGCCCGGAACGCCGTGGAATGCACCGGCACCCCGGCAGGGGTGAGGTCGTAATAGCCCACCGGTTGCATGCCCATCACTGCGAACAAACGGGCGAGGGTGGCGAGTTCAGTGGCGGTGCCGACGCGGATGGCGCCGTGGCGCTCCATGTCCAGCCGTTCGATTTCGCCGGTGCTGTGCAGTTGACTGGCGACTTGCGGCTCGCGTGCCAGCACGTCGCGGTTGGTCTGTTCCACCAATTCCATCAACGCGCCGTACAGCGGCACTTCTTCGCGGTACATGTCGGACATCGCTTTGGAGAAGCGTTGGCGGATCAGGTCGGGGTTGACGAAAGGCTGCACGGTCATGAAAAAAATTCCTGGCACGGTCACGTAAAGGATGTCGGAAAAGATCGCAGCCTTCGCCGACGCGGGCAAACGAAGAATCCTACGAACTTCATTCTGCCAACGACTGACCGTTTACCTGTCCTGGCGCGAGTTTTCCCCCAGAAACTCCCGATACAGACGTGCCGTGTTCGACGGCTGTTCGACCATCGGCATATGGCCGACGCCGTCCCAGACATCGACCCGCAGATTGCTGATGCCTTTGCTCCACACCGGCACGCTGCTGACGTCGATCAGCCGGTCCTTGCGGCCCCAGAGCAACAGTGCCGGGCATTTGATGTCCGGCAGTTTCGGTTCCATCGGCGGGCTGGCGCGAAAATCCCGAAAGATCTCTTCCAGTTCGTCGCGGCATTGTTCATAGCGCTGGGCGATCGCGTCGAGCACCAGGCCGGGCACCCACGGTGGCGAGGCCATGGTCATCGCATAGAAGCGTCGGAATTCTTCCCGGGAATTGATCAGAAACGGATTGTGCCCACGGGCCAGGTGGCGCTCCATGTCGCTGGGCTCGGGCGCAGTGACGCCCGCCGGGTCAATTAGCGCCACCGAAGCAATGCGATCCGGGTAGGTCGCCGCCAGCCACGCGGCGATGTAGCCGCCCATGGAGTTGCCGATCACATGGACTTTCTCGACCCCGCAGACATCGAGCAAC
Source organism: Candidatus Pseudomonas auctus (assembly GCF_048654275.1). Classification (NCBI taxonomy): domain Bacteria; kingdom Pseudomonadati; phylum Pseudomonadota; class Gammaproteobacteria; order Pseudomonadales; family Pseudomonadaceae; genus Pseudomonas; species Candidatus Pseudomonas auctus. Next base: position 506,279 of record NZ_JBJYZK010000004.1, read on the forward strand.
TGGATCATGCGCTTGGCCTGCACCGGAATGTCGTAGCCACCGCCGGCCTTGAAGCCGGTTTCGCCGTGGCCGGCCAGGTCCGGGATGATTACCCGGTACTGCCCGACAAAGTGCCGGGCGAAGCGCAGCCACAGGTTTTTTTCAGCGCTGTAGCCGTGCAGCATCAAAATGCTGCTCGACGCTTCATAAGGCCCGCCTTGCCAGGTCGACACGGTCATTTCGGCAATCGGCACTTCAATCTTGTGCAACCGGTACAGCCTGGCCTCCAGGGCCGCGCTCAGATCGTAGAGCCAGTGGCCGACCGCCGGGTAACTCAACCAGCTCCAGGCCACGAAAACCGCGAGGGCGACAAACAGCAAAAGCATCGTGGGTCTTCCTTGTTCAAGACAGAATGTGGTCGGCCGGTTTCAGCGCCCGGGTCAACCGGTGGTAGCTGAAACTGAAGCCGGGGAACATCGCGATCACATGACCGCTTTTGCTTTGATACCAACTGTGGCAGCCGCCGGTTTTCCAGACCGTGCGCTCCATCTCCCGGTGAATCATCTGAGTGTAGGTACGTTCTGCTTCGGGGCGAACCTCGATGCTGCGCAGACCATTGGCCTGCAAGGTGCGGATGCAGTCGAGGATGTAGTTCATCTGCGATTCGATGATGAACAGCGCCGAGGTGTGGCCGATGCCGGTGTTCGGCCCGGTGACGATAAACAGGTTGGGAAAGTCCGGCAGGCTGGTGCCGAGGTAGGCGCGCGGGTACTGCGCCCAGACATCGCGCAGTTGCACGGCGTTTTTTCCGCTGACCGGGTAGGAAATCACGCCGTCGGTGGCGTCGTAACCGGTCGACCAGACGATCAGATCGACGTCGATGTGCTGGCCGTCCGTGGTGAGGATGCCGGTTTCGTCTAGGCTGGCGATGCCTTGCTCGCGGCTGTGCAACGTGACGTTGGGCCGGGTCAGTGCCGGGTAGTAGGTGCTGGAGAGCAGCACCCGTTTGCAGCCGATGGTGAAGTCCGGTGTCAGTTTTTTCCGCAACTCGGGGTCAGTCACCTGGCGCTTGAGAAACTTCAGGGCCTGGCTCTGCACCATGTGAATCGCCGGTTTCGAATATTTGAAGGCGATAACCCGGGTTTCGAACTGCCAGTAGATCATCCAGCGCAGCAGCTTGTAGGCCGGTTTCAGACCCAGCAGCCAGCGCTGGAATCGCCCGAACGTACGATCGGCACGGGGCAGCACCCAATGCGCTGTGCGCTGAAACACATGCAATTGGGCGACCTTCGGTGCAATGGCCGGAATCACCTGAGCCGCACTGGCACCGCTGCCGACAATCGCCACGTGTTTACCGTGATAGTCGTAGCTGTGATCCCAATTGTTTGTATGAAAGGTCTTGCCCTGAAAGCGATCCTGGCCGGGAAAGTGTGGGATAACCGGCTGGCTCAGCGGCCCGGTGGCATTGATCAGGAACTGCGCATAAAAAGTGCCTTTGGTGCCGGTGTGTACGGCCCAGCGTTTTTCTGCGTCGTCCCATTCGACGCGCTCGACGTTGGCCTGCAGTTCCACTCGGTCGCGCAGGCCAAACCGCTCGACCACATGGTCGGTGTAGCGGTGCAGTTCCGCCTGTTCGGCGAACATCTGCGTCCAGCGGTAAGGCGCAAACGACAGGGAATACAGCGGCGACGGCACATCCACCGCCGCGCCGGGGTAGGTGTTCTGGCACCAGGTGCCGCCGAAGAAGTCGCGGCGCTCCAGCAAGCGAAAGTCGTCGATACCGGCCTTGAGCAGGTTGACCGCCGCGCACTGGCCGCCAAAACCGCTGCCGATGATCAACACTTGATAGGTCTGCATGGGCCTCCTTCTTAGAGTCTTTTTTCCATTTTCTTCCTTTCATGTATAGCCAATCATTTGCTCGCCGTGTGGTGCTGATGACGGGGTATTCGGCCCGCTGGCCGGTGATGGCTATTTGACGTTGCCCTGATAGACTCCCAATACATCGGGTCTGCGGTCTGCGCAGTGCCGTCGAGTGGTCGAGGCCCCTATGGGAAGAACGGGAGGAAAGGGACTTTCACTGGCCAGGAGGCTCTATACATCGCGAATCCTCGGGCTGGTTCTGGGGCTTTTGTGCGTGAGCGTCGCGATGTATCCACTCGATCCGCCGGCCTGGGTCTGGGCGGTGATGCTGTTCAACGGCCTGGTCTGGCCGCACCTCGCGTATCAATGGGCGCGCCGGGCGAAGGTTCCGTACCACGCCGAACACCGTAATTTGTTGATCGACGCCTTTCTCGGTGGCTTCTGGGTCGCCGCCATGCACTTCAATCCCTTGCCCAGTGCCACGACCATTTCGATGATGGCGATGAACAACGTCGCCATCGGCGGCCTGCGTTTTCTGCTGGCCGGCGCGGCGGCGCAGTTGCTTGGCGTCGGCGTCGGGCTGGTGGTATTTGCCCCCGCGTTCGTCCCGATGACCACGTCGGCACAGCTCTTTGCCTGTCTTCCTTTGTTGATGCTGTATCCGCTGGCGCTGGGCTGGATCTGCTTTCGCCAGGCCTACACCCTCGGCTTGCATAAACGCGAATTGCTGGCACTGAGCCGCACCGACAGCCTCACCGGTCTGCTCAATCACGGCGCCTGGAAGGATCAACTGGAAGTCGAGTTTCAACGCTGCAAACGCCAGCAGAGCGGTGCGGCGATTGCGCTGATCGACATCGACCATTTCAAGGCGATCAACGACACCTACGGCCATGTGGCCGGCGATATCGTCCTGCGCCAGCTGAGCAAGATGCTCAAGCAGAACCTGCGCATGGCCGATGTGGCGGGGCGCTACGGCGGTGACGAATTTTGCGTGATCCTGCCGGACTTGCCGCTGTTCAATGCGGTGCAGGCGATGGAAGCCTTGCGTGAGCGTTTTTCCTTTCTGGTGTACGAACAGAACCCGGCGCTGAAAGTCAGCCTGAGCATCGGTCTGGCGGCACTCGATCCGGCCCAAGGCGACGCGACACGCTGGCTCGATGACGCCGACCAGGCGCTGTACGAAGCCAAGGCCGGCGGGCGTAACCGGGTGATTTGCTGCAGCGACGACAAGCCGCGGCGCGAGGTATTCGATTCGGTTTGAACGGATCGGGTGTCGCATCCGGGATGGAGCCTTGGGGCGATGTCAGGTACGGTTCAGTACCCGACACGAAACAAGGATTGATTCATGACGTTCAATTTCCGTCGTTCTCTGCTGGCCGGTCTGTCCCTCACTTTTGCAGCCTCCGGTGTCTTTGCCGAACCGCACAAACAAGTGCTGGCCGATGCCGAGCAATACAAACCCGAAGCCCTGAAGTTGCTCGAGCGCCTGGTCAATATCGACTCCGGTTCAGGGTATGAGCCGGGGCTCAAGCAAGTCAGCGACATCGCCATCGACGAGCTGAAAAAGCTCGGCGCCACCATCGAGCTGGTGCCCAATACGCCGGAAAAAACCAACCACGTGCTCGCCACGCTCAAAGGCACCGGCAAGGCGAAAATCCTGCTGATGGCGCATATGGACACGGTGTTCAAGGAAGGCTCCGCCGCCGAGCGACCGTTTCACATCAAGGACGGCCGCGCCTACGGGCCGGGCGTGATGGACGACAAGGGCGGGATCGTCGCCGGCATCTACGCGCTGAAAATTCTGAAGAACCTCGACTTCAAGGACTACGCGCAAATCACCTTCCTGCTCGATGCCAGCGAAGAAACCGGCTCGGACGTCGCCACCGACCTGATCAAGAAAACCGCCAAACTCCACGACGTCACCCTCAATCTCGAGCCGGGCCGTCCGGCCGATGGTCTGGTGGTGTGGCGCAAGGGCAGCGCCACCGCGCTGGTCGAGGTCAAGGGCAAGGCCGCCCACGCCGGCGTCGCGCCGGAACTGGGGCGCAACGCGGCGATGGAGGCGGCGCATCAGATCCTGCAACTGGGCAAGCTCGGCGACGAGGCCAAGAAAACCACCATCAACTTCACCGTGCTCAAGGCTGGCGACCGCACCAACGTGATCCCGGATCAGGCCACGGCCAAGGCTGACGTGCGGGCGGCGGTGCCGGAAGAGTTCGACCGGATCGAAAAGGATCTGGCGCGGGTGTCCCAGGACAAGCTGATCCCTGAGACCGAAGTGAAGACTTCATTGCAACGCGGCTTGCCACCGATGCCGCAGACGGCGGAGTCGGATCGGTTGATGGCGATGGCGCAAGGGATTTACGGTGAAATCGGCCGCAAGTTGACCGAAGAAGGCAGCGGCGGGGCGGCGGATGCCAGTTTGTCGGCCGGGGTGGGGACACCGACGCTGGACGGGTTCGGGATTGTCGGCGGCAACATTCATACGCCGGAGGAATACGCGGAGGTGGAGAGCGTGGCGCCGCGGATTTATCTGTTGTCGCGGATGATTATGGAGTTGGCGAAACGGTAACGGCAGGCAGCGGTATCGCGGCGGGCGCCATGCGAGTGGACTCGTGATGGCGTCGGGCCGCTCTGCCTCTTTGTAGCGTGGTGCGAGGTTACTCTTTGACGCTCATGTATTCCTTGGCCCAGAGGATGTATTCCTCAGGCTGGGTGTAGGTGTGGGTCAGTTCGGTGGCGCTCAGGTCGGAAGCCTGGGTGAAGATCTGGCGTTGTTCGCGCAGGCTGTCGTAGGTCGCCTTGATCGCTGCGAAGTAGGCACCGTGGCCGTCGATGGTCACGCGCACACCCAGTTCGGCCAGGCGTTTGTCGTCGCGCAGCGCCGGGTTGCCGTAGGTCACCAGCATCAGCGGGACGGTCAGGTGTTCGGCGATTTGCTCGAGCTGGTCGAAGTCCTGGATACCCACCATGCAGATACCGTCGGCACCGGCGGCCTGGTACTGCTTGGTGCGGCTGATGATTTCCTGGTTCGGCAGGATGCCGGCGTTGGTCCGGGCGATGATTGCCATTTCCGAGTCGACCCGGGCTTCCAGTGCCGCGCGGATCTTGCCGACGCCTTCGGCGACGGTGATCAGGTCGGTGGATTTGCGGCCGAATTGTGCTGGCAGCAGGGTGTCTTCGATGGTCAGCGCGGCGACGCCGGCGCGTTCCAGTTCAACGATGGTGCGCATCACGTTGAGGGCGTTGCCGTAGCCGTGGTCGGCGTCGGCGATCACCGGCAATTGGGCGACGCGGCCGATGCGCGTGGCCTGCTCAGCGAATTCGCTGAGAGTGATCAGGGCAAAGTCCGGAGCGCCCAGCACCTGCAACGAGGCGACCGAGCCGCCGAGAATCCCTACTTCAAAACCCAGGTCAGCGGCGATGCGGGCGGACATCGGATCGAACACCGAGGCGGTGTGATAGCAGGTGTCGGAAGCCAGCAGCTGACGGAAGTTACGGCGCAAATCTTGATGAGAAAGCCTGGTCATACGAGTTCCACCAATACAAAGGAATGGAAAGGCTTGAGCAAAGGTGTCAACGCCGAAGGTGAAAAGGCTATCACGCCAATGGGTCAAGGATCATGACGAATTAACGAGGAAGTTAACCAGGAAAAACCTGTTCAGGCGCTTTCTCTACAGGAATCTGCGCTCAGGCCGCCACCGCCTGCTGCTGTCGATTGGGCAACGGCACTGCCCGCACCGAGTTGCCCGGCTGCAATTGCAGGCGTTTGGCGGTCAGGCGGTCGATCACCAGACTGCTGCCGACCCGGCGTCCCGCCGCCACGGTGATGCGGCAGTTTTCCAGGCGCCGGTTGTGGATCAGCCACAGGGGCGCCTGATCGTCCGGCGTGCCGATGCTCAGGGTCAGTTCCAGGCTGTCGCGCACCGTGCGGATGCTGCGGATCGGCGCCTCGATGACCGGGCCGCCGTCAAATATGTCGATATAGCCTTTATGGGCAAAACCCTCGGCCTGGAGGATTTTCAGCGCCGGCTCGGTGTTGGGGTGGGCCTGGCCGATCACGGCCTGGGCCTGTTCGGTTAGCAGGCAGGTGTACAGCGGCTGGCGCGGCATCAGTTCGGCGATGAAGGCCTTGTTGCCGAGCCCGGACAAGTGGTCGGCGTGGCTGAAGTCCATCTGGAAGAAGTGCCGGCCCAGACTGTCCCAGAACGGCGAACAGCCTTGCTCGTCGGCACTGCCGCGCAGTTCGGCGATCATTTTTTCGCCGAACAGGTGCGGGAATTCGGCAACAAACAGCAAACGCCCCAGCGATAGCAGACGTCCATTGCTGCCGTGGCGCTGGTCGTGGCGCAGGAACAGCGAGCACAGTTCCGATTGGCCGGTCAGTTCATTGTTGAGGAACAGCGTCGGAATCTGCCGCTGAATACCCAGGTCCGGCGCCGAGCTGACGGTCAACCCGACGCGATAGTTGTACCACGGCTCACGCAGGCCGACGGCCCCGGCCAGGGCGCTGACGCCGACCACGCGCTGTTCGTCGTCTTCAAGCACGAACAGGTAATCGGCATCGGCCCGCTCGACCTGCTCGGCGAACGCCCGTTGTGCCCAGCGCACCCGGTGGGCCAGGCGATCTTCGTTGGCGGGCAGGGTGGTGAACCCCGGGCCGGCCTGTTGCACCAGCGTCATCAACGCTGGCAGGTCGCTGACTTGAACCGGACGGACAATCATGCTGCAACTCCTTTTGCGCGCCTGCTCGGGCACTGTCGTTGGGTAGGGGCGCGATTCACAGGGCGATCAACCGGATCGTGCCGCCAGCGCGGACGTTGAGCGCCGCGCACAGGGCCGGGTCAAGCGCCAGGGGCTGACCGGGCTGGTAATCCAGCTCGGCGACCACCGCCCGAAAGCCATGCAGCGCCTCATTGCTCACCAGATAGCGACCGCGGGCATCAATCAGGGATTGCTCCTGAACTGTGGCGGTCTGGCTCTGCGCGATCGAACGGATGTTGGCGGTGCGTGCATACAAGGTCGGGCCGGCATCGAACAGGTCGATGTAGCTGTTGGTTTCAAAACCTTCGCGCTCGAGGATGTCGAAGGCTTCCTGGCCGTCCGGGTGGATGCGGCCGATGCAGTCCTGCGCCGCTTGCGGCAGCATTGGCACGTAGATCGGGTATTGCGGCATCAGCTCGGCGAGAAACGTACGGCTCTGCAAGCCGCACAGGCGTTCGGCCTCGACGTAGGGCAGGTCGAAGAAATGTTTGCCCAGCGCATCCCAGAACGGTGAATGCCCTTGCTCGTCGCTGTAACCGACGATTTCGGTGATCACCGATTCGGCAAAACGCGGCGTGTGGGCGGCGATGAACAGCAGGCGGGCCCGCGACAGCAATTCGGAAAACGGCGTGCGCACCAGCGCCGCGTCGATGTGAAAACCGCGCAGCAGCGTATGCCCGCTCAGGTCGTGACACAGCGACAGCGCCGGCACGCCGTGCTCGATATTCAGCTCCCGCGAGGCACTGGTGAAGTGGCGGTTGCGCAGGCTGTAGAACGGCTCGTTGAAACCTGCGGTGGCGAGAATTTCCGAACAGCCGACCAGTCGATGGCTGTCGATGTCTTCCAGCACGAAGAAGTAGTTCTCCGGGCCCTGAGCGGCCGCATCGCTGTCGAACGAGGCGCAGGACGCGGCGATTTTTTCGCCCAGGCGTTCGCTGTCGTCCGGCAGGGATGTGACGCCTACCAGGCTGTCGCGCGCCAATTGTTGCAATTGAGGCAGGTCGTTTGGCTCGACTGGACGTAAGACCAGCATGGATGCACTCCTGTATCAAAAGGTTCGGCCCATTCGCCGAACCTGACTATCACTGTCGGTTTCCACGCGTTAAAGCGGCGGTCGCCTGATTTGTTGTCAGACGCCGCTCTTTTTCTTGTCAGCCATTGCTTGGGTCAGGCAGCGCGGTACTGGCGCCGAGCTTGTTCAGGAAGAACAGGTACACCAGACCCAGTGCGATCCAGATCAGGCCGAGTTTCTGGGCATCGACGCCCATGTTGTACATGATGGCCGCGACGATGATGAAGCCGATCACCGGGCAGATCAGGTGACGGATCACCTGGCCGGATTTCTGCCGGCGCCAGTAGTAATTGATCACGGTCAGGTGCAGCAGCATGAAGCCGCTCAGGGCGCCGAAGTTGACCAGTGAAGTCAGGGTGTCCACCGAATTGATGAACAGGTAACAGATCACCAGCGACAGCACGGCCACCAGATAAATGCTCAGGTAGGGCGTGTTGTGTTTCGGGTGCACCTTGGCCAGCACTTTCGGCAGCTTGCCGTCGCGGGCCATGCCGAACAGCAGGCGCGAGACTGCCGCTTGCGAAGTGATCGCCACCGCCACGCCCCAGGCCAGGGCCGTGGCCACACCGGTCAAGGTTGCGAGCCAGCTGCCAGCGGCGATTTCGGCGATTTCATAGAACGCAGTGTCGGCGGACTTGAAGCCCATGCCCGCTGCCAGATCGGTAGCGATCCAAGTTTGCGCGACGAAAATCACACCCATCACCACCAGGGTGATCAGCGCCGCTTTGCCGACGCTGCGGCCCGGATCGCCCTTGATCTCTTCGGCGAGGGTGGAGATCGCATCGAAGCCGAGGAACGACAGCACCGCAATCGACACCGCTTGCATCAGCAGGGCGAAATTGAAGGTTTCCGGGTGATACAGCGGCGCCAGGGTCAATTGGCCGTTGCCGCCACCGTTGTGCAGGGCATTCCAGGCGTAGAACAGGAAGATCCCCAGCACCACCAGTTGCGCCAGCAGGAACACAATGTTCATGCGGGCAGTGAAGGTGATGCCACGCAGGTTGACGAAGGTCGCGCTGACCAGAAAGGCCAGAATGAAACCGACTTTCGGGATGTCCGGGTAGAGGTGGTTGAGCGCCATCGCCGCGTAGACGTAAAGCAGCGGCGGAATCAGCAGGTAATCGAGCAGCATCAGCCAGCCGGCGATGAAACCGACGTGTTGATTCAGGCCCCGTTGCGCGTAGGAATACACCGATCCGGCAATCGGAAAGGCTCGGGCCATGCTGCCGTAGCTGAGCGCGGTGAAGACCATCGCCACCATGCCGATGATGTACGCCAGAGGCACCATCCCCGGTGCCTCGGCGTTGACGTAGCCATACACGCCGAACGGGGCGATGGGGATCATGAAGATCATCCCGTACACCACCAGATCGGTCAGTGTCAGGCTACGTTTCAACTCCTGTTTGTAGCCGAACTCTTCTATTTCCATGAAGCGCAACTCCTTGTCAGCCAATCGGTCGTTTTAGTTGTTATATCGGTCCGTCGTTTACAGCATCAGCAGTGGTTACAACATTTTTTACAGCAGTGGTGCCAGATAATTCGCCCAGCGAGAAACCGCTTCCGGGCTGCGCAGAAGGTCGTTGCGCACTTCGATCAACACCGAATCGAGGCCCCGGGCATCGCCATGCACCGGCACGGTCATGTCGCCCAGCGGGTCGATCCTATACGGCTGGTTGCCGGCGACTTTCAGCGGATGTCGCTCCAGACCGTCGAGCATCCGTTGGGCATAGGCCCGGGCCTGACCGAACAGCACGCCGACTTCCAGCTCCCGCGGCTGGCCGTAATACACCGGGGTGAAACTGTGAATCCCTACCACCCGCACCGGTCGACCTTCGGCCAGACGTGCATCGATCAGTTGTTGCAGGCGCGCGTGAAACGGCTTGAACAGGCACTGGCGACGGTATTCGCGGGTGGCCTCGTCGAGCTCGCGGTTGCCCGGCACCTGGTAGATCTCGCTCTGCGCCGGGATGCTGTCGGGCGCATGCCGGGGGCGATTGAGGTCGATCAGCAGGCGCGAATAGTTGGCGCTCAACAGCGTGGCCCCCAATTGCTCCGACAGTTGCTCGGCCAGCGCCAGGGCGCCGATGTCCCAGGCAATGTGTTCGCGCGCCGCCGTATCAGCCAGGCCCAGATTGTTCAGGGCCTCGGGGATGTAGCGGCTGGCGTGTTCGCACACCAGAATCAGCGGGTGCGTCGAATCTTCACGGCTCAGGTTGTAGACCGGTCGGGTGTACAACCCAAGCTCAACGGATTCAGTACAGGCGTGCATAGTGCTCACAAAGATCAGCGGGCGAGAGCTGTTCCGTCAGCGCCAGTTCCTCGGTTTTAAGGGCGAAAAAAGTATCGAGCAACGCGCTTGGCAGCGCTTCGACCAGCGCTTCACTGCGACGCAGGCAATCCAGTGCCTGGGCCAGGGAGGCGGGCAGGGCAACGATGCCCCGGGCCTTGCGTTGTTCGTCGTTGAGTGAATCGGGGATTTCATCGGTGATCGCGTTCAGCGCCAGACGCTGCTCGATGCCCAGGCGTCCGGCGATCAGCAGCGCAGCCATTGCCAGATGCGGTGAGGCGGTGGCGTCCATGGCGCGGAATTCCAGGTTGTATTGCTTCGCCACAGGTTTGTCGCCCAGGCTCACGGTCGGGCAGATGCGCAGCGCCGCTTCGCGATTCTGCTGGCCGAGGCAGGCGTAGGACGCGCTCCAGTGGTGCGGCTGCAAGCGTTCATAGGACACCGGCGTCGGTGCAGTGAACGCGCACAGTGCCGGCAAGTAATGCAGCACACCCGCCGCCCAATGCTGGCCGAGGGTCGACAGGCCATTGCTGGTGCCGGCGTCGTAGAACATCGGCTGACCGGCCAGATCGAGCAGGCTGACGTGCAGGTGCACGCCATTGCACACCGCGTCGGCAGCGGTCTTCGGCGCAAAGCTCAGATCCAGGCCCATCTGCCGGGCGATTTCGCGGGTGATCTCGCGCACGTTGACCGCGCGATCGGCTGCCGCCACGCCGAGGGTCGGGCGGCAGGTGATTTCGTATTGGTGCTTGCCGTATTCGGGCAGGAACATTTCCGGCTCGACGCCACCGGCGCGCAACGCGCTGAGCAGCCAGCCGCCGAATTCGGCGCCCTGGCGCTGGGCTTCGAGCGAGAACGCCAGATGTTCGGCAAACCCGGCGTGCAGGTTGAATTCGTGTTCGAACGCGGCGTTGATCTGCAGGCCAAGCTCATCGCGGTAGCGCTCGACCTCGTTGCGCATCAGGGTGCGCGGGCAGGCCGCCCATGGCCGGCCATCGGTCTCGCGGATGTCGCCATGAATGAAATCCAGCGCCGGCGCTGCGGCGTCCGGGCCGTTGCCGACGGTGACGCGGCTGGCCAGATCGGGAATCAGCCGCAGATCGCCATAAGCGCCCCACGGGCTGGTCGAAGCGATGATGTCCTGCGGCGTCAGCGCGCTGTTGGCCGGCACCCAGCCACAACCGGCGGCCTGATAGTGCTCCAGCTCATCGGTGGGAAACGAGCGGCCACGGGTGACGCCGATCAGGTCGGTGGTGACGATGGTGGTCATCGGCAACGGCGACAGGCGTTCGCTCATGGCTGCATCTCCTGCAACCGGCCGAGCACGGTGTCGGTGTCGGTGATCCAGCAGTAGCCCTTGATCGCGTTCAGGCAGGCGTCGTGGCGTGCTTCGGTGTAGGTCGCGCAGGCGTCCGCCACCAGTGTGACGAGGTAGCCACGGTCGGCGGCATCGCGCACGGCCATGTCTACGCACTGGTCGGTGACGATGCCGGCGATGATCAGGTGACGGGTTTCCAGGTTGCGCAGTACGTAGTCGATGTTGGTCGAGTTGAAGACGCCAGACGAGGTCTTCGGCAGCACGATTTCGTTTTCAGCAGGTGTCAGTTCAGCGATGACCTGTGCCTGCGGGCTGCCCTTGGGCAGGTGCATGTCCGACAGCTTGTGATCCAGCGAGCGGTCGCGGCCGTCGGCGGTCAGGCTTTCGATCAGGGTGTGCAGCACGTTCTGCCGAGCGTCGCGGAAGGCCTTGAGCAGGCGGACTTGATTGGGCACCACTTGCGAGCGCGTGCGGTTGAGGAAGTACGCGGCGTCCGGGCCTTCGAGGTGCGGGTCGAACTGCGGCTCGAGCCAGGCACGCTGCATGTCGACCAGCAACAGGGCGGTGTGGTCGGTGACAAACGGCAGGTCCCGTGGCGAGCGATGGGGAAGGCTGAACATCCTTATTTATCCTCCAGCAAGTGGGTGTCGAAGTCGTTGCGCAGGGCATCGATGCCTTCCAGGCGATCGGCCAGGTCCGGGCAGCGCAAGGTCAGGCAAGCGATCAGTGCTTCAACCTGAGCCAGCGCCGGGACCATGGTGTCGAACGGCGAGGCCGACTCTACCGGGGCGCTGATGATCATGTCGGCCAGTTCGCGCAGCGGCGAGGCATAGATGTCGGTGAACAGCACGACGCGAGCATTGTTGTTTTTCGCGGCGCTGGCCACGCGCAAGGCCTGGGTCTGGTAACGGCGATAGTCGAACACCAGCACCACATCCTGACGTTGCAGGTCGAACAGGCGGTCCGGCAGTTGCGCGTTGTCTTCCAGTGCAAAGCAACCGGGGCGCAGCAAGCGCAAATGATTGAGCAGGTAAGTCGCCATCAGACTGCTGAAGCGTCCGCCGAAGCAGTACACCTGGTGCCGGGTGTCGAGCAGCCAGTCGGCGAGAATGCGCACATCTTCCGGTTGGGTCAGGGCCTGGGTTTCGGCCAGTAAATTGTGGCTGTGAGCCAGATAGTGACTCCAGGCGTCGTCCTTGTTCTGATGCGAGCGCGGCTGCAACAGGGTACGCGGCGAGCGCAGGCGATGGTCCATGTCGCTGAGCAGGGCGTCCTGGAATTCGGCGTAACCACCGAAGCCGAGTTTTTTCACCAGCCGCACGATGGTCGGATCGCTGACGCCGGCATGTTCGGCCAGGCGCGCCATCGGGCCAAGCCCGTTGCGTGGATACTGATCGAGCAAGGCGCGAACGACTTTGCGCTCCGACGGCGTCAGGTCAAGGCCGGGGTCGGTGATCAGGTCTCTTAAAGGGGGCATCCGGGCTCCTGCTGGATGGGGTGTTGAATTCGCTTCACAATCCGTTAAAACAGTATTTATGTAACTGACGCTACATGTCTAGCGAATTTTTCGGCGTTTAAATCAAGCCCCAAAATGGGGCGGGATGCCCGTAACGTAAGGGTTACACGGATGTCGATCAGTCTTGTAGTCCATTGCCCATGGTGGTGTCAGACATTGCCGCTTTCATACGCTCGAGTCGCCCAATCGACTTGCCCGAGGCCTCCCGGTTTACGGCACAATTGCCGCTCTATCCGCGATTGCGCCGATGACCGTCCTGTCTTCCAGCCGAGTGATTCCCCGTGCAGACCACCCGTTTGACATTGATCTGCCATGCCAGAACTGTCGCACAAAAATTGGCGTGTTTTCCTACGAACGAACCTGTTGAAGAAACGGCGCTGGCGTCCTGCTCGCTGGCTTCGCGCTTCGATTCAGCTTCGCGCCTGATTTGCGGCCCGGAACTGCGCACTCGCCAGACGGCGTCGTGGTTTGGCCGTGAATCGCACATTCATCAGGCCCTGCGTGATTGCGATTGGGGACGCTGGCAAGGTCAGTCGATCAAGGATTTGCAACGGAACGAACCCGAGGCCTTGCAAGCCTGGCTCGAAGATTCGCACGCCGCCCCCCATGGCGGTGAGTCGGTGGCGCAGTTGCGTGAGCGGGTCGCCGCGTGGCTGGTTTCACTGCAAGCCACCCCAGGGCACGTGGTGGCGGTTACCCATCCGTTCGTGATTCGTGCTGCATTGATGCAGGTCGTGCAGGGCGAGGCGTTTCACAGCCTTGATGTCGAGCCGCTGGCGGCGGTTGATCTGCGGTTTACCGGGCGCTGGCGGCTACGCTTGTCCGGCATGAATCTGGAAGGAGCAGAGCAATGAAGCGATTGCTGGTGATCGGCATCGGTGCCGGCAACCCGGACTACATCACGATGCAGGCGGTGAAGGCGCTGAATCGGGTGGACGTGTTTTTCCTGATGGACAAGGGCCAGAGCAAGGACAAGCTGATCGACCTGCGGCGAGAAATCTGCGAACGCTACATCACCGATCGTACGTACCGTTTCGCCGAAGCCCACAGCCCGGAACGCGAGCGCGGCGATGTGGACTACAACGTCAGCGTCGATGATCTGAACCGCGCCAAGCAACAAACCTTCGAGCGGCTGATCAATGACGAATTGTCTGACGGGCAGTGCGGCGGTTTTCTGGTGTGGGGCGATCCTGCGTTGTACGACAGCACGATTCGGATCCTGCAGGCGATTCTGGCCTCGGGGCGATGTGCGTTTGAGTTCGAGGTCATTCCCGGCATCACCAGCGTTCAGGCCTTGGCGGCGCAACACAAGGTGCCGTTGAACACCATCGGCCGCTCGATTGAGATCACCACCGGTCGACGCCTGGCAGCGGGGCAGGTGAGTGACACCGACAGCCTGGTGGTGATGCTTGATGCTGAAGATTCCTACCACCAAGTGGCAGATCAGGAGACAGAGATTTACTGGGGCGCCTACCTCGGCACGCCGGACGAAATCCTCATCCATGGCAAGCTCAACGACGTTGCCGATGAAATCGAGCGGGTGCGCAAGGCCGCGCGGGCCGAGCATGGCTGGATCATGGACACTTATCTGTTGCGCAAGCCTTGATCTCTCGACCAAAGCGTTCGCGATACACCGACGGCGGCACCCCGACCACGCTGCGAAACGCCACACGAAAGCTTTCCACCGAGCGATAACCGCAGCGCAAGGCGATCTGCTCGGTGTTCTGCGGCGTGCTTTCCAGCAATTCCCGGGCTCGGGCCAGACGTTCGTGTTGCAACCAGGCCTTGGGTGACTGGCCGCTGGCTTCGCTGAATTTGCGCAGGAAGGTGCGTTCGCTCATCGCCGCTTCGCTGGCCAGATCGCGCACCTCCAGCGGTTCGTGCAGGCGCTCGCGGGCCCACTGCATCACACGCGACAGATCGCTGCGCGGGGTCGGGCTGACTGGCGTCGGAATGAATTGCGCCTGACCGCCGGTGCGTTGCGGCGACATCACCAGCCGTCGCGCCACCGAGTTGGCGATCTGGGTGCCGAAGTCTCGCGCCACCAGATGCAGGCAGGCGTCGATCCCCGCTGCACTGCCGGCCGAGGTAATCAATTGGCCGGAATCGACGTAAAGCACGTCCGGGTCGACATCGATGGCCGGAAAGCGCTCGGCCAGCTCCGAGGTGTAGCGCCAGTGGGTGGTGGCGCCGTGCCCGTCGAGCAGGCCGCTGGCCGCCAGAACAAACACCCCGGAGCAGATCGACAACAACCGAGCGCCGCGTGAATGGGCATCACGCAACGCGTCGAGCAAGACTTCCGGCACCGGCGCATTTCGGTCGCGCCAGCCGGGAATAATGATGGTGCGCGCCTGCGCCAACAACTCCAGCCCACCGTCGGCGAGCACCTGAATCCCGCCCATGGCGCGCATCGGGCCTTGATCGACGGCGGCGATGCAGTGCTCGTACCACGGGAAATCAAACTCCGGCCGGGCCAGGCCGAAGATCTCCACGGCGATGCCGAACTCGAAGGTGCAGAGGCCGTCGTAGGCCAGGATCGCGACCAATCCAGGTGAATCAGGCATTTGGCGGAAAATTCCCGGTGAGTGTCTTGTGCGCCACTGTAGCGGCCAGCGGCGGCTCGATAAAGTCCGTTCATCCCCACAGACAAAGGAGTGATTCAACATGCCCAGCCTGGTTCGCGAAATTCCTGCAGCGCCTTCGGCCATTGCCCTGATGCATTTCAGCAACCGTCTGACCTTCGAAACCGATTGTTCCGACGTCTTCAGCAGCCAGGAAGCCGGCGAAGTCGACTTTGTGCTGGTGGACGTGCGCGGGCCGCTGGCCTTTGAGCGTGGGCATGTGCCGGGAGCGATCAATATTCCGGGGCGTTTGCTGACGGCGGAAGGGCTGGTGGACTACGCGAAAAACACACTGTTTGTGGTTTATTGCGCCGGCCCTCATTGCAATGGCGCCAACAAGGCCGCGGTGAAGCTGGCGGCGTTGGGTTATCCGGTCAAGGAGATGATCGGCGGGGTGACGGGGTGGCTGGATGAAGGCTTTCAGTTGAGTGTCGCGACACCGCGCGTCACCGCCGCACCGATCGCTTGCGACTGCTGATAGCCGGAGGGTTGCCGCTTCGGCGGCAGCTTTTGTCGGCTTTGTCCTACAACCCTTGCACCGCTCCGGCGCACACTTTTCCCACGTGATGGCACTCGCCGATTTTCTGTAAGTATTTGTCGCTTAAAAACAATTTGCCCCGTGCGCGCCGCCATAGACTGCCGGCCACGTCGGTTTCTTTGTGCTGCACAGCCCAAGGCCGAACCTGACAATCGAAAGCTGCCAATAAAAGCCTCCGCACACGGGAGTAATAAATGAAAAAGCTGGTTATGTTCGGTGCCCTGGCACTGTCGATGTTGTCCCTGACCGCCGTGGCCGAAGACGCCAAGCCGATCCGTATCGGTATCGAAGCCGGTTACCCGCCATTCTCGATGAAAACCCCTGACGGCAAACTGGCCGGTTTCGACGTGGACATCGGCGACGCGCTGTGTGAGCAGATGAAAGTCAAATGCACCTGGGTCGAGCAAGAGTTCGACGGCCTGATCCCGGCGCTGAAAGTGAAGAAGATCGACGCGATCCTGTCCTCGATGACCATCACTGACGACCGCAAGAAAAACGTCGATTTCACCATCAAGTACTACCACACCCCGGCGCGCTTCGTGATGAAGGCCGGTTCCGGCGTGAAAGACCCGCTGGTCGAGCTCAAAGGCAAGAAAGTCGGCGTGTTGCGTGCCAGTACCCACGACCGCTACGCCACCGAAGTGCTGGTGCCGGCCGGTATCGAGCTGGTGCGTTACGGCTCGCAGCAGGAAGCCAACCTGGACATGGTCTCCGGTCGTATCGACGCAATGCTGGCCGACTCGGTCAACCTGAGCGACGGCTTCCTGAAAACCGACGCCGGCAAAGGCTTCGAATTCGTCGGCCCGACCTACGAGGACGCCAAGTACTTCGGCGGTGGCGCCGGTATTGCGGTGCGTAAAGGCGATACCGAGCTGGCGGAGAAATTCAACGCCGCCATCAACGAAATCCGCGCCAACGGCAAGTACAAGCAAGTGCAGGACAAGTACTTCGACTTTGACGTATACGGCCATTAATACGCAGTAAGAAGAAAGTGGCCCCGTTTGCGCGGTGGCCACTTTTTTTTCGCCCGTGATTTATCCTGTCAGCACATTTTCATTGCGGTCATTGCCCCGGCAGCGACCACAGAATTTCCGGAGTTTCCCATGCAACGCATCGATCATCTTCTGCCCTGGAGCCACCTGGGCAGCGAACGTTCCCTGAGCGTGTTCCGTTACGGCGCCGGCCCGCGCAAGGTTTACATCCAGGCCAGCCTGCACGCCGATGAACTACCGGGCATGCGCACTGCATGGGAACTGAAAAAACGCCTGGCCGAGCTGGAGAGCAACGGCCAGTTGCAAGGCGTGATCGAACTGGTGCCGGTGGCCAACCCGATCGGTCTCGATCAGCACCTGCAAGGCAGCCACATGGGGCGTTTCGAGCTGGGCAGCGGCAAGAACTTCAACCGCTCCTTCGTTGAACTCAGTGCGCCGGTGGCCGAGCGGATCGGCGATCAGTTGAGCAGCGATGCCGAAGCCAACATCACGCTGATCCGCCAGACCATGGGTCAGGTACTCGACGAACTGCCGGCCCCGGCATCGCAACTGGAAGCGCTGCACCGACTGTTGCTGCGCCACGCCTGTGAGGCCGACATCACTCTCGATCTGCATTGCGATTTCGACGCGGCGATTCATATTTACGCCTTGCCGCAACACTGGCCGCAGTGGCAATCCCTGGCCGCTCGACTGAAAGCTGGCGTGGCGCTGTTGTGTGAAGATTCCGGTGGCAACTCGTTCGATGAGTCCTGCTCCACACCGTGGCTGCGCCTGGCACGGATGTTCCCGGGCGCGGCGATTCCACCGGCCAACCTCGCCACCACCCTGGAACTGGGCAGTATGGGCGACACCCGCGTCGATCAGGCTCAGGCCAATTGCGAGGCGATCCTCGGCTTCTTGGCCGAGCAGGGCTTCATCAGCGGCGAATGGCCGAAAGCGCCGGACGAATGCTGCGAAGGCATGCCGTTCGAAGGCACCGAGTATCTGTTCGCCCCGCACCACGGCGTGGTGAGTTTCCTGCGCGATGCCGGTGAGTGGGTCGAGCGCGGCGATGCGCTGTTTGAAGTGGTCGATCCGCTGAACGACCGTGTGACCACCGTGCGCGCCGGCACCAGCGGCTTGTTGTTCGCCATCGATCGCGGGCGCTACACCCAGCCGGGAATCTGGCAGGCGAAAGTGGCGGGGCGCGAGCCGATTCGGGTGGGCAAGCTGAGCAACGACTGATATCCCGTCCTCCCGATCACCGTGTTAGGCTCTGCCCCGAACCCTGCACTGTGTGAAGGAAGGCTTATGTTGAAGGTGTTTGCGCTGTTGACGCTGCTGGCGTCCACGGCCGTCCAGGCTCAGACCTCGCTGCAAAACGATCTGCCGCTCAACTACCTGGCCCAGGTGCACCCGGACGCCGAACAGCGTCCGCTGGTGATTTTCCTGCATGGCTATGGCAGCAACGAAGCAGACTTGATCGGTATGAAATTTCAACTGCCCCAGCAGTACAACTACCTGTCGGTGCAGGCACCGATGGCGTTGGGAGAAGGGCGTTTCCAGTGGTTTCGCAAGAAAGGCGAAGGCGCCTACAACGGCGAGACCGATGATCTGAAGGCCAGCAGCCAGAAACTGCGGGCCTTTATCGCCGCTGCGGCGCAGAAATATCACGCCCAACCGGAGAAGGTGTACCTGATCGGTTTCAGCCAGGGCGCGATGATGACCTACGAGGTCGGGTTGCGGCAGCCGGCGGCGGTGGGTGGCATCGCGGCGTTGAGCGGGCGGCTGTTGCCTGTGCTCAAGAGCGAGCTGAAGTCAGAGCAACAGCATCCGCCGCTGGACATCTTCATCGGCCACGGCACGGCGGATGACCGTGTGCCTTACAGCGGTGCCACCGAGGCCGATGCGTTGTTGCAGAAGCTGTCGTACAAACCGCAATTTCATGCCTATCCCGGCGTCGGCCACAGCATCAGTGCGGCCGAGCTTCGGGATTTGAACGACTGGTTGCAGCGACTCAATCCCTGAGAATCACTTTTCCTTGAGGATGGTTTTCACCAGCGCCTCGTGACCGCTCTTGTCGCTGGCCCGGGAAATCACCTGGACCAGCGCCATGCGCGTGCCGGAACCGGCCAGCAACGTGGTGTTGAGGGTCTGGCCGCCGCCCTGGGTGGCGGTGCTGTCGACTTGGCGCAGACCGAGGCCGTTGCCTTTCTGGGTCAGGCTCTTTTCGCTGAGCTTGTTGAAGTCCGGCAGGGCCTTGCGCTGGGCGTCGATGAAGTCGGACACCGTACCGTCGAGGAACGCACTGTCGTTGTCCTTGACGTTGTTGCCTTCGGGAATCTGGTTTTCGGCGGTGATGACCACGGTCTTTGTCGTTTGGTTGGTGTACATCGTGCCCTTGGCACCGGTCGGGCCGGCGGGCAAAGGGTCGGCGACAAAGCCTTTGGGCAGGACAAAACTGAATTTGCCGTCGAGCATCGAGACCTTCTCGGTGACAGCCTTCTCTTTGGCCTTGGCCGCTTGAGCATTGATGGCGCCGAAACCGGCCACCGCCGCCAACAACAGGACGGCGGCTTTCTTGCAAAGCAATGACATTCGAATCTCCGAGGGATGGGTCGCGCTTGGGCGGCGATCATCCCATGGAGGGTGCCTGGCACTCCAGCGCGGTTTGTCCGGTCGGGTTCAGTTCGGCGATGGCGCCGGCGCCGGTTTGGCCAACAGCTGCCGAGTGACGCCGAGCATCGCCACCGAAACGGCCACCGCCACCACGAAACCGCCGAAGCCCAGGTTCGGAACGGTCAGCGCCAACACCAGACAAAACGCCGAAAACGAATACATCCCCGTCGCCGTCGCGCGTAACAACGCGGCGGTAAACGCTGGGCCACGGGTCTGTTGGGAAAACACCGCCATCACGCTGCCGAGCACCGGAAACACGGCGAGCAAACCGCTCCAGCGTTCGCCGACGGTGCTGGCCAGCATGGTTACCACCAGCGTCAGCGCCGCGCCGGCAATCATCCGCCAGACCAGTTTGTCCGATTTCGGCGCCGGACCCCTGACCACCGGTTGCACCTTGGGAAACAGGTACGGCGCGGAAAGTAGGGCGGTCGCAGCAGCGGCGACCGAGAAGGGTAACGACGCCGGAGTCAGCGACAGAATCAGCGCCAGCACGGCCCAGACCGATAAAGAAACTATCAATGCCAGCGGCCAGTTCGCCCGCTGCGCCACCTGCGCATAAGTGACACAAAACGCGATCATCGCAAACATGGCCGACAGCGCCGCGACCGCCGATTGCGCGGCAAACGCCGGCCCTTGCTCGATGGCGAGGAAAAACAGAATCGGCCCGACCACCACCGGCAATCCCGACAGCCACCCGGCGACGCTGGGGCCCCAGCGCTTGCCCGCGAGGGAAATCAGCAGCAGGAAACCGGGAATCAGCAGCAGTTTGAGGATCAGCACGCAGGTGTCTCCGTCGGGTCAATGAGGGCCACGTTAGCATTGTCATTAGCGGATTGCTGCATATGCATGCAATAAATGTATACAAAATCATGGGTGTGATTGCCGACTATGCTCTGGGTATCAGGGTTTACCGGAGTCGATGCCGCGATGAGCAGTACACCGAAGGTGTTGCGTGGATGCTGCGGGATAGGCTTGTGGGCGTTGTTGCTGACCCCCACCTGGGCCAGTTGGCAAGACGTGGTGCCCGGTGCGCAAATCATTGGCACCGGCGATTTCAGCATTTTCGGTTTCGACGTTTACAACGCCCGGTTGTGGAGCGCCGCGCGTCCATTGGCCGATGGTCAGCCCTTCGCCCTGGAGCTGATCTACCGGCGCAGCGTGTCCCGCGAAGATTTGGTCAAAGCCAGCGTCGACGAGATCAAACGCCTGGCAGGCTCCTCCATCAGTTCTGCGCAACTGGCGGTGTGGCAGGCCCAGATGCAGCAATCGTTCGTCGACGTGCAGGCCGGCACGCGGATCACCGGGGTGTATCTGCCGGGGCAGGGCGCGCGGTTCTTTGTTGGCCAACAGTTGCAGCACGAGATCAACGACCCGTTGTTCGCCCAGGCTTTTTTCAACATCTGGCTGGATCCACGCACACGCAATCCCGAACTGCGCCGGCAATTGCTGGGTACTGCCCAACCTTGAACGCAGCACATCGGCGCTTGGGCCTGCCGACTGAAACGTCTAAGCTGCGCCTTTCGACTTGTTTCTGGATGTGTTTGTGAAGTTCAGCTTGCCCAAAATCGCCACGGCGCCGTTCTGCCCGCCGGAAGTGGCCGGAAGTGTCCCGGTCGATCCCAACGCCTCGTTCTTCAAACGCGTGCTGCGCTTTGCCGGCCCCGGTTTGCTGGTGTCGATCGGCTACATGGATCCGGGCAACTGGGCCACCGCCATCGAGGCCGGTTCGCGTTTCGGTTACAGCTTGCTGTTCGTGGTGTTGCTGGCGAGTCTGGCGGGCATGGTTGTGCAATGCCTGTGCTCGCGGCTGGGCATCGCCACCGGGCGCGATCTGGCGCAGCTTTCCCGCGAACGCTACAGCACTCCGACGGCGCGGCTGCAATGGGTGCTGGCGGAAATCTCGATCATCGCCACTGACCTTGCGGAAGTACTCGGCTGTGCGCTGGCATTTCACCTGTTGCTCGGCTGTTCGCTGACGTTCGGCATCGCCCTGACCGCATTCGATACGTTGCTGGTGTTGGCCCTGCAAAACCGCGGTTTCCGCCGGCTGGAAGCGATCATGCTGGTGCTGGTGGGCACTATCGGCGCGTGTTTCTTCGTTGAATTGCTGTTGATCAAACCGTACTGGCCGGACGTCGCCCAAGGCTTCAAACCCTCACTGTCGGCGATCAGCGATGCCGCGCCGTTGTACCTGGCCATCGGCATCCTTGGCGCCACGGTGATGCCGCACAACCTGTACCTGCACACCTCGATCGTGCAGACACGGCTGATCGGCAAGGATCTGGCCAGCAAGCAGGACGCGGTAAAACTGGCGCGTATCGACACCATCGGTTCGCTGGCGCTGGCGTTGTTGGTCAACGCGGCGATCCTGATTCTCGCGGCGGCCGCCTTTCATCAGTCCGGACACACCGACGTGGTCGACATCCAGGACGCCTATCACTTGCTCGATCCGCTGGTGGGCGGCGCGCTGGCCAGTGTGCTGTTCGGCGTGGCGCTGCTGGCTTCGGGGCAGAGTTCGACCTTCACCGGCACCATCGCCGGGCAAGTGATCATGGAAGGCTATCTGAACCTGCGGATCCCTTGCTGGCAGCGACGTCTGATCACCCGTGGGCTGGCGCTGATCCCGGCGTTCATTGGCGTGTGGCTGATGGGCGACGGCGCGGTGGGCAAGTTGCTGGTGTTGAGCCAAGTGGTGCTGAGCCTGCAATTGCCGTTTGCGCTGTATCCGTTGATTCGCATGACCAACGACAAACAACTGATGGGGCCGTTTGTGAATCGGTTACCGACGCAGGTGCTGGCGTGGGGATTGTTTGTGGTGATCAGCGGCGCGAATGCGTGGCTGATTCTGCAGCTAGCGGCCTAGCGGCCTAGCGGCCAAACGCTTCGACTACAAAATCAATGAACACCCGGGTCTTGGCCGGCAGCAAGGTACGGCTCGGGTAGTACAGCGAAATCGCGCCGGCATCGCATTGCCAGTCGGGCAACAGCCGCACCAGTTCACCGCGTTCGATCTGCGCGCTGACATCCGGCAGCACCAGCATCGTCACGCCCAAGCCCAGCAGCGCAGCCTTGCGCATGGCCATCGGATCATTCAGCACGATGTTCGGGTTGAGCAGGGCGCTGGCCTGTTCGCCGGCCTCGTTGTGCATCTGCCATTGGCGCAGGCGTCCGGTGCGCAGGCCGCGCATGACGATGCCGTGGTGATCGGCGAGATCGGCCGGATGTCGCGGCAGTGTGCGGCCCGCCAGATACGCCGGCGACGCCACCGCCAGCACTTCGACGGACGACAATGGCCGGGCGACCACGCCGGGCGTCAGTTCGAAGCCGCCACCAATCGCCACGTCGTAGCCCTCGGCGATCAAGTCCACTTGGCGGTTCTCGAAATGCCATTCCGGGCGGATCAGTGGATAGCGCGCCAGAAACTCCGGCAGCAGCGGCAGCATGTGATCGATGCCGAACGTCGGCGGCAGGCTGATCTTGAGCACGCCCGCCGGCTCGCCGCGCTCGGTCGCTACCGTTGCAATCGCTGCCTGCAAGGCGTCGAGGTTGCCGCCGATGCTCGCCAGAAAAACTTCACCGGCCTCAGTCAGCGACAGCTTGCGGGTCGAGCGCTGAAACAGCCGCACGCCGAGGTTGCGCTCAAGGATCGCCACGTTGCGACTGACCGCCGCCGGAGTCAGCGCCAGTAACCGAGCGGCGGCGGAGAAGCTGCCGGTCTCGGCGCTGCGAACGAAGGATTCGAGATTGGCGAGGGTTTCCATGGTTTCGACCTGATAGTGATACTTGAAGATCATTCAAGGCATTACCGGCTAATCAAGTGGGAATGGCAAGCGCAAGATTCGTTTCGAGTCTTACCCCACTTTGAGGAGAACACCATGAGCACTATCGGAATCATCGGCGCTGGCGCCATCGGTTCAGCGTTTGCCAAAGCCTTGTCGCGTCAGGGCATCCCGTTGGTCATCGCCAACAGTCGCGGGCCGGAGACCTTGGCTGAACTGGTCGCAGAACTCGGCCCGACTGCCCGTGCCGTTACCCGTGAAGAAGCGGCGGCCCAGGACATCGTGCTGGTCGCGGTGAACTGGTCGAAACTGCCGACGGCACTGGCCGGGCTGCCGGACTTCGGCGGGCGGATCGTCATCGACGCCAACAACTCGATTGAAGCGCCATCGTTCAAACCGGTGGACTTGCAGGGTCGACCTTCCAGCGAAGTGTTCGCCGAGTGGGTGCCGGGCGCGCGGGTGGTCAAGGCGTTCAACCATTTGCTAGCGCGTTTGCTGGAAGCGGATCCGGCGTCGGAGGGCGGCAAGCGTGTGTTGTTCCTGTCCGGGGATGACGCGCAGGCCAAGGCGGAAGTGGGTGCGCTGATCGATCAGCTCGGCTTCTTCGGTATCGATCTGGGCGAATTGAGCGTGGGCGCGCGGCTGGTGCAGTTCCCGGGCGGGCCGTTGCCGGTGCTGAATCTGGTGAAATTTGGCTGACGGCCGGGCAAAAAAATACCCGGTGCGACGTGAGTCGTACCGGGTTTGTTGCCAACGGGCCATGGATGTCGTGGATCCACTGCCCGCTGTTGAACCTCTTTGCGCTTACGCGCGTTCCAGCGCCAGGGCCACGCCTTGGCCGCCGCCGATGCACAGGGTCGCGAGACCCTTTTTCGCATCACGCTTGATCATTTCGTGCAGCAACGTCACCAGCACACGGCAGCCCGACGCACCGATCGGGTGACCGAGGGCGATGGCGCCGCCGTTGACGTTGACCTTGTCCAGATCCCATTGCAGATCCTTGGCCACCGCCAGCGATTGTGCGGCGAAGGCTTCGTTGGCTTCGATCAGGTCGAGTTGGCCAATGCTCCAGCCGGCCTTGTCCAGGCAGCGGCGAGTGGCGGAGACCGGGCCGATGCCCATGATCGCCGGGTCGACGCCGGCGTTGGCATACGCGGCGATTTTCGCCAGGACCGGCAAGCCCAGGGCCTTGGCTTTTTCGGCGCTCATCAGAATCACGGCAGCCGCGCCGTCGTTCAGCGACGAAGCGTTGCCGGCGGTGACGCTGCCGTCCTTCTTGAAGGCCGGACGCAGTTTGGCCAGGGATTCGGCGGTGGTGTCGCCGCGTGGTTGCTCGTCGACCTTGAACGCCAGCGGATCGCCTTTGCGCTGCGGGATCAGGATCGGGGTGATTTCATCGACAAAACGACCGGCCTCGATGGCTGCGGCGGCTTTCTGTTGCGACGCAGCGGCGAAGGCGTCCTGCTGTTCGCGGCTGATCTCGTATTTCTCGACCAGATTCTCGGCGGTGATGCCCATGTGGTAATCGTTGAACGCATCCCACAGGCCATCGCTGATCATGGTGTCGACGATTTGTGCGTGACCCATGCGCAGACCGGTGCGCGCGCCCGGCATTACATAGTTGGCCAAGCTCATGTTTTCCTGGCCACCGGCGATGATCACGTCCGCGTCGCCGCAACGGATCGCCTGGGCGCCGAGGTGCAGGGCCTTGAGGCCCGAGCCGCAGACCTTGTTCAGGGTCATGGCCGGTACGGCGTGTGGCAGGCCGGCCTTGATCGCCGACTGGCGCGCCGGGTTCTGGCCGGCACCGGCGGTCAGCACCTGGCCCATGATCACTTCATCGACCTGAGCACCGTCCAGGCCGGTCTGCTCAAGCAACTGGCGGATGACCGCTGCGCCCAGATCCACGGCGGAGACAGTGGCCAGCGAACCCTGGAAACTGCCGATCGCGGTGCGCGTGGCGGCAACAATGACGACGTCTTGCATTTTCGAATTCCTCACTCGGCAGCGAACTGCATTTCTGGTACGTGATCCGGGACGATCAGCTTACCAGCGGTTTTGGCGACGATTTCCTCGACGCTGACGCCAGGTGCGCGTTCCTTGAGGACAAAAGCGCCATTTTCGATTTCCAGGTAGGCGAGGTCGGTCAGCACGCGCTTGATGCAACCGGCGCCGGTCAGCGGCAGGCTGCATTGGCTCAGCAACTTGGACTCACCGTCCTTGGACGCGTGGGTCATGATAACGATGATGTTGTCGGCGCCGGCCACCAGGTCCATCGCGCCGCCCATGCCCTTGACCAGTTTGCCGGGGATCATCCACGAGGCGATGTTGCCTTGCACGTCCACTTCGAAGGCGCCCAGCACGGTCAGGTCGACGTGGCCGCCGCGGATCATCGCGAAGGACTCGGCAGAGTTGAAGATCGACGCGCCGATACGGGCGGTCACGGTTTGTTTGCCAGCGTTGATCATGTCGGCGTCGATGGTGTCTTCAGTCGGGAAAGGGCCCATGCCGAGCAGGCCGTTTTCCGATTGCAGCATGACTTCCATGCCTTCGGGGATGTAGTTGGCGACCAGGGTCGGAATGCCGATGCCGAGGTTGACGTAGTAGCCGTCCTGCATTTCGCGGGCGACGCGTTGAGCCATTTGTTCGCGGGAAAGTGCCATGTTCTTGTTCTCCGTCAGCCTGGATTATTTGCGGATGGTGCGTTGTTCGATGCGTTTTTCGAACGTGCCGCAAATGACCCGGTCGACGTAGATGCCGGGCGTGTGGATGTGTGCCGGATCCAGCTCGCCGGGTTCGACGATTTCTTCGACTTCGACCACGGTGATCTTGCCGGCGGTGGCGGCCAGCGGGTTGAAGTTCTGCGCGGTGTGGCGGTAGATGACGTTGCCGAAGTGGTCGGCTTTCCAGCCTTTGACGATGGCGAAGTCGCCGGTGATGGATTCTTCCATCAGGTACTTGCGACCGTGGAATTCACGCACTTCCTTGCCTTCGGCGACCGGGGTGCCGACGCCAGTGGCGGTGAAGAACGCCGGAATGCCGGCGCCGCCGGCGCGCATTTTTTCGGCGAGGGTGCCTTGCGGGGTCAGGACGACTTCGATGTCGCCTTTGAGCAGTTGCTCTTCGAACAGTTTGTTTTCGCCGACGTAGGAGGCGACCACCTTGCTGATCTGGCGGTCGGTCAGCAGCACGCCGAGGCCGAAGCCATCGACGCCGCAGTTGTTGGAGACGACGGTGAGGTCGCGGGTGCCCTTGCGCTTGATCTCGGCGATCAGGTTTTCCGGAATGCCGCACAGGCCGAAGCCGCCGGCGATCACGGTCATGCCATCTTCAAGACCTGCCATGGCTTCCTCGTAGGAATACACGCGCTTGTCGAAACCTGCCATATGCACCTCTTTTATTGTTTGTCGGGCGGCTGGCTAGCCGAATGACTGGAGTGTCGCGCTCAAGGATATATTTGTTAAGTTGATTTTTAAGGTTGATTGATTGATAAAGCTCATTAAATGTCCGCCTTGGTCGGCGGACGGATGTTCAGCTTAGTCCGTCGAGTAACACAACCATGACCATCAAGCAGATCCGCGCCTTTCTCGCCGTGGCCCAGAGCCTGAGCTTCGCCGTGGCCTGCGAGCGTCTGCACCTGTCGCAGTCGGCACTGAGCCTGACCATCAAGGCGCTGGAAGAAGGCCTGGGCGGGCGCCTGTTCAGTCGCAACACGCGCAACGTGGCGCTGACCCCGGAAGGCGAATCGCTGCTGCCGCTGGCCCGGCGCCTGATCGCCGATTGGGACAACGCCGAAGACGAAATGCGCCAGCGCTTCAGCCTGCAGCGTGGGCGGGTGACGTTGGCGGCGATGCCGTCGTTTGCCGGCAACCTGCTGCCGCCGATCCTCAAGACCTTCCGCGCGCGTTATCCGAACGTCAATGTCACGGTCAACGACGTGATCAACGAGCAAGTGCTGGAAATGGTCCGTGACCGCCAGGTCGAACTCGGCGTGGCCTTCGAGCCGATGCAGAACACCTCGCTGACGTTCACGCCGCTTTACCGTGATCGTTTCGTCGCCGTGGTGCCGCAGGATTCGCCGCTGGCTGATCGCAGTGACATTGATTGGCAGACCTTGCTGCAGGAGCCGTTCATCACCCTGCAACGACCGTCCACGGTGCGTGTGATGCTGGAAGAACACTTGCAGGCTCGAGGGATGAAACTGCCGGTGGAATTTGAAAGCCATCAACTGGCGACGGTCGGGCGGATGGTGGCGAGCGGGCTGGGCGTCAGTGCGGTGCCAGCCTTGTGTGCCGGGCAGATGCGCGAACTGGGCGCGCATTGCCTGACCTTGCACGAGCCGGTGGTGGAGCGGGCGATTGGCGTGCTGACTGATCCGGGGAATGAATTGTCGGCGGCGGCGCAGGCGCTTTTTGACATTCTCAGGGCTGAAGACTTTGAGTGTCAGTGAGTTCGCTACCCCCTCACCCCAGCCCTCCCGAAACGTCGGACCGCCCCCAGGGGGCGAGGGGGAAAGGGAGCCGATCTTCATGCTTTCCGAAACCTGAGTTCGACTCGATATTTCAGGTCGGTGTAACTCGAATATTCAACTCGGTCAGTTCCCTCTCCCTCCGGGAGAGGGCTAGGGTGGGTAAAGACCGGGTACATCCTTTACGTTTGAGACCGGGGACATGGTTT